>NZ_QTZO01000004.1 GCF_004025585.1 Pseudodesulfovibrio sp. S3 | reverse complement strand
ATGATGGTCCAGCTCCACAGGGACATGCATCCCAGGAAGAGCAACACCATCTTCACGGCCAGGGTCGCTCCCATCAACAGGGTCAGGATATCGTTGTCAGGCAAAAAATTCATGGTTGCACCTATGCTGGTCTTTGGGCCAACGGCCCGCTACATATAAAGAAAGCCGGATCAACCAAAGCCACGACTCTCTGTTTCTCTTTATTCCAGACATTCAGAGTCACGAAACCGTGACAATTCATCAAAACTATTTCATGCATCGCTGAACGATCTCCCACCCGTTGGCCTCGGTGCGACGGTATTCTTCCGGAGTCAACCCGGCTCCCAAGGCAATGATCTTACGCAGATCAGCGCTGACCAGATCTCGCGGTGCGTGCGCATCGTTATTCACGACCAGCTTTGCCCCATGTTTTCTGGCCATCATGGCCACATGTCCGTTGGTATAACTGTGTCCGCCGCGGGTGGTTATTTCCAGGGCAACACCCTTTTCCACGGCCAGCTTGACCTCTTCATCGGTGATCAAGCCGGGATGAGCCAAAATATCGACCCCTGCCTCAATGGCCGCAAGGTTGGTGCCGGGAGCCACAGGCTCAACCGGCGTCTCGCCGTGCATCACGACCACCTGCGCCCCACTACTGCGGGCGCTCTGCACCATGTCTGCAATCAATGCGGGGGGCACGTGAGTCAACTCGACCCCTGCCAGGATATTGATATCGTAAAAATAGCCATGCTTCTTGACGAAACGGAGTACGTTCTCAAGGACGTGATACATGGTACTTTCGTCAGCATGGTCCGTCATACAAATGGCTTTGTACCCAATGACTTCGGCCCGACGGACAAGCTCCGCAGGAATCAATTGCCCGTCGCTGAAAACCGTATGCGTGTGCAGATCGATCATATTGTGCCTACATCTTGTATTTGGTGTCTTCTTCCGAGAGCTTATCCAACTCTTCCATCCACTTGTCGGAATCCTCGGTCCTGATGACCGTCTCGCTGTGTTCTGGGAACGGTGCTCCGGCCTCATCCATGACCGACTCGCCCACCCAGATGGGGCATTCGGCGCGCACTGCCAAAGCAATAGCGTCCGAAGGACGGCTGTCGATCCTTTTGGTTTCCTTGTCGGTGGTAACCACGATCTCGGCAAAAAACGTCCCGTTCTCGATATCGGTCACCTCTACACGATTGATGGTGCCGCCCAGGGCGGTGAGGGTGTTGAGAAGCAGATCGTGGGTCATGGGCCGAGGAAAGGGAACCTTGTTGATGGCAATGGAAATGGCCATAGCCTCCATGGCTCCAATCCAGATAGGCAGGACCATGGTGTCGGATTCATCCTTGAGGACTATGATAGGCGACTTACCGGTTTCATCCAGCGCCAACCCGAATATCTCGACCTTTACCACAGTTCGCCCATCCTCTCTCCCATAAGGGAATGCTTTTTAGCCTCCACGATCTTTACCGGGATCATCATGCCCGTCAGACCTTCAGCCTGCTCCATGGCAACGTTGACAATCCGCCCCGAAGGGTCGCGCCCTTTCCAAAAGGTATATTCACCCTCCTGCATACGACTCAACCCTTCGACAAATACATCAGTCCGTACATCCACCAAGTTCTTTAGACATTTTCTAGTAATACTATTTTGCAGGGTCTGCAAGCGCATCAATCGCTCCGCCGCTTCCACCTCTGACACCTTCGGCTCCATATTCACGGCCGCCACTCCCGGGCGATCGGAATACTTGAAGGAAAAGCTGGACTCGAACCCAACTCGTTCAACCATGTCGAGTGTCTGCTGAAAATCCTCTTCGGTTTCTCCGGGAAATCCGACGATCAGATCCGTGGTCAAAACAATATCCGGCCTGACTGCGCGCAACCCGTCCACAATGGATAGATACCGCTTCATATCATATTTTCTACGCATAGCCTTGAGGACATGATCCGACCCGGCCTGCATGGGCAGGTGCAGAGACGGGCACAGGTTCTCCAGCTCGCCAAATGCCGAAATGACTTCCGAGGCAATGTCCTTGGGATGGGACGTGGTGAAGCGAAGCCGATCCAGACCGTCAATGGAGGACACCATAGTCAGGAGATGGGCAAAACTAACGCCCACGCCGCCCTTGTCCATACCGAAGCTGTTGACGTTCTGGCCGAGGAGGTTGATCTCCCGAACGCCGCTTTCCACCAGCATCCGGCATTCGGCCAGAATGGCTTCCGGAGCCCTGGATTTCTGACGTCCACGAGTGTACGGAACAATACAATAGGAACAGAAATTATCACACCCCTGCATGATGTTGACAAAGGCCTGCCGTGTCTCCGGTATGGAGACCCGTTGTTCCTCGGGCTGCTCTCGTTCCTCGTAGATGGAAACGAAATCCAACAGGGCCATGCGCTCATCCTTGCCTTGAGCTATGCGCTCCAAGGCATTGGGTGCCCCGGCAATCCCGTCAGAACCGAAGACCAGCTTGATGAATTTGAATCTGTCGAAGAACCCCTCGCCCACTTGCTGGGCCACGCAGCCGCCCACAGCCGCAAACACGTTCTCATCCCGCTTCAGGTGCGCGGCAATGCGACCGAGTTCACTATAGACCTTTTGCTCCGGCTTATCACGGACACTGCATGTGTTGAGGATATACACCTGAGCGTCATCCTCTCCGGCCTCAACCCACCCCCTGCTTTCCAGGGCACGGGTCAACCACTGCGAATCGTGGACATTCATCTGGCACCCGAAGGTGATGATATGAAATCTCATCTATATGCTATCCCGCCCGTTCAGAGGCTGTTCATACTTTTTCAGGCCGCGGGTTTACCGCCGAGCGAGGAAATAAGCATTGTCAAGCCGGGTGTCCAGATTGTGCAGGAATTTGCTCATGCCTCCAAAGGACCGAAGGTAGCTTCATACCGCTCGGTAAATTCTTTCAAGGTAAAAACATGCTCCTGAGTGCCCTTGTGCTCAACGGCGTAGGTAGCGCACGTTGCGCCGAGCTTGCAGGCTTCAACCACAGTCTTGCCCATGGCTAAACCCTTGAGCATTCCAGCACGGAAAGCATCGCCCGCCCCAGTTGGGTCAACGACAGCTTTGGCCGGAACCACGCCGATGGAGACCTCTTCCGCGCTGCTGCAAATCTCAGCCCCCTTCTCACCCAACGTGGTGATAAGGTACGCCACGGAATCGACAATCTCGTCCTTGGACATCTCCGTGGACTTCATGACCATCTCAAGCTCGTAGTCATTGACGACCAGGATTTCGGCACCGGCAATGGCTTCTTTGAGCTGTTCACCGGACAAGGCGGGAATCTGCTGACCCGGATCGAAAATGTAAGGGATGCCATTGTCTCGATAATACTTCGGAAGATCGACCATATCATTTAAATTGCCCGGTGCAATAATGCCAAGGGCCTCGGAAGGATCAATCCGGGTCATGTCATACTGACAGGGGTACTTCATGGCTCCGGGATTGAATCCATTGATCTGGTTGTCGGACAAATCAGTCGTGATATAACAACCCGCCGTGAATTCCTGCTCAATGGTGCGGATGCCGTCAACGGAGATGCCGCACTGCTGCAACCGTTCGTCGTAAGGCCCGAAGTCCTTGCCGACCTGGCTCAGAATGGTGGATTTTTCGCCAAGAAGGGACAGGTTGTAGGCAATGTTTCCGGCTGTGCCGCCGAAACGCTCTACCAATCCGTCAACCAGAAAAGAAACGTTGAGAATATGAATTTTATCGGGAAGGATATGATTGGAAAATTTGTCAGGGAAAGTCATGATACGGTCAAATGCCAGAGAACCGGAAATGTAGATCTGCATTATTGCTCCTTGAATTGGCTGATTTGGTCACGGGAAACTACGTCCTTGCTCATGTCCCTGTCAACGTCGCATATGTCCCGAGCACCTGATCATGACGGGACGGTTTCCTTTTGCACCCAATCCAGAAAGTCCCGGTTCCCGCCCTCCACCGGAAGCGCCACGATGCACGGCACCTCGTAGCCGTGCATCGCCTTGACCGCCTCGATCAAATCGTCCACCAATTCGGTGCGCGTCTTGGCGATAAGCACGGCTTCCTCTGCGCGCTCCATTTTGCCCTGCCACCAATAAACGGATTTCATGCCGTCCAGAATGTTCACGCAGGCGGCCAGCCGACGCTCCACAAGAACGGTTCCGATATTATCTGCTTCCTGCGGCGTTTTACAGGTTATATAGATGCACGATACGGACATCATAACTCCTTTGCTGCAATTTACCCGATGATACATGGTTCGAAAATGGGCGCAAGCCGGTTTCGCCGCCATTGACACTTGAGCCGCAGAATGGCAGGTGCTAACACCTTCCGACACGGAGAGATCATGAAAAAGAAAGAACGCGCTACAGAAATACTCAATAGACTTTCCAACAGGTACCCTTCACCCAGGGCGGCCCTGACCTGGTCCACGCCTTGGGAACTGCTGGTTGCAACGGCCCTGTCCGCCCAGTGCACCGACGAGCGGGTGAACATGGTTACCCCGGCCTTCTTCGAACGGTGGCCCGACATCCGGGACGCTGCCGAGGCCGATGTGATGGAAATTGAGGAAGTGGTCCGATCCACGGGTTTTTTCCGCAACAAGGCAAGGAACATCAAGGCCGCTGCCACCCGCATCATGAACGAATACGGCGGCGAAGTCCCCAAAACCATGGCCGAACTGATCACTCTGGGCGGGGTTGCCCGCAAAACGGCCAGCATCGTGCTTTCCAATGCTTTCGGCGTGAACGAAGGCATTGCCGTGGACACCCACGTCAAACGCCTTGCCTTTCGCCTGGGACTGACCGACAAGACCGACCCCATTCGAATAGAAAAGGAACTGATGCCGCTGTTTCCTCGTCCGCAATGGGGAAACATCAATCACTACCTGGTATTCTTCGGCCGCGAGGTCTGCCCTGCGCGCAAACCCAAGTGCGGAATCTGTGAACTTGACGACATCTGTCCGAAAAAGGGAGTCGACCAATGACCAAGCCCGGTGATTTCACCATTCACGCCACTGACAACCTGGCCCGACGCGCCACCCTCAGCACGGCCCACGGCGACATTCAGACCCCCATCTTCATGCCGGTGGGCACCCAGGGTACGGTAAAAAGCCTCACCCCGCTGGATCTTGAGGAAATGAATGCCCAGATCATCCTCGGCAACACCTATCATCTCTACCTGCGCCCCGGTGACGATCTGGTGGCTCGACGCGGCGGCCTGCACAAATTCTCCAACTGGAAACGCCCCATCCTGACTGACAGCGGCGGATTTCAGGTATTCAGCCTTCAGGGCATCCGCAAACTTTCGGAGGAAGGCGTGGAGTTCCGCTCCTACATCGACGGCTCCAAGCATTTCTTCTCTCCGGAAAAGGCCATCGATATCCAGAGAAATCTCGGTTCTGACATCATGATGGTGCTCGACGAATGCGTGGGCTACGGCAACGACCGTGAGTATACGAAAAAGTCCTTGGAGATGACCACCCGCTGGGCACAGCGTTGCCGTGCACACTACCCCAAGGGGGCTGGCGACCAACTCATGTTCGGCATTGTTCAGGGCGGATTTCACAAGGATTTACGAGACAAGAGTCTGGAACAGCTCCGGGAAATCGATTTCGAAGGCTTTGCCATCGGCGGACTCTCCGTGGGCGAATCCACCGAAGAAATGTACGACATCCTGCACCACATTGCCCCGAAGATGCCGAACGACAAGCCGCGCTACCTCATGGGCGTGGGCACGCCACTGGATCTGCTCGAAGGCGTGTCCGCCGGTGTGGACATGTTCGACTGCGTCCTGCCATCCCGAAATGCACGCAACGGCACCCTTTTCACCTCGATGGGCAAGGTCAACATCAAACGCGCCGAATATGCCGAGGACGATTCCTCCCTCGACCCCAACTGCAACTGCTACACTTGCCGCAATTTCAGCAAGGCATATCTGCGGCATCTTTACCAGGCCAAGGAGTTGCTCTCATACAGGCTGAACACCTATCACAACCTCTACTTCTATCTGGATCTCATGAAACAGATCAGGCAGGCCATTGAGGACGGAACATTCAAGGCGCTCAAGGCGCACTATGAAGCGGTCTACAGCAGCAAATAGGACTATTCACCTGGCCGCAGGCAACGGCCCATACCTTCGTCTTCGGGCGCAATGCTGAGAACGGCCCCCGGGTATTGTTCGGAACATTCGAGCAACGTCAGATTCGCCTTGCTTTGAGCGGTATCCTTACCCAACTGGCCGAGTATCTTGTCCAAAAAACCGTATTTTACATCGAATTCCTCGAACACCCGCTTCTGGCCTTCAAGATTTATCGCCCGTATTATGTCCAGTACTCGAACGTTCTCCAATTCTCTTGCCGGTGCATAGACCTCGCATCCCTGCACGTCCGCCAAGATCGTGTAACCCGCTCGTTGCAGCACTGTGAACAGATCCGAAACCAGCGTGGCCGGTGCCATGAGGCCGTCGGACATCTCTTCAACGGAAGGCAAAGGCTTACCCTCGTGAAACCGCTTGGCCAGCACGATCATCATGAGTACAGCGATCTTCTGCCGCTCATAAGGAGTAGCCTGCCCAAAAAAGCGCTGCTTCACGAACGAGTTGATATTTTGCCAAGCATAGCTCACCTGAGAACCCAACAAAACAATAACCCAACTGATATAAATCCAGATGAGCAACACCGGAAGCTGGGCAAAGCTGCCGTAGATGGCATTGTACTTGGCCGCCCCGATTTGCCAGTTGATATAGAGCCATTGGGCCATCTGCCATAAAACGCCGCCCACCACGCCGCCTATGAGCGCGGCGACAAAGTCAACCCGTGTATAGGGAATGAAGGCATACATGAACATGAAAGCCAGTGATATAAGGACATAGGGCGCCACCTTCATGAACACGGACTCAAGAAAACCTATGGCTTCGACGCTGAGCAGACCCGCAACCATCTGCTGTTGCTGCAAGCTGATATTGAAACTGGAAGCCACAACAAGCACGAGGGGACAAATCAGGATCACAGGGAAGAAATCGGCCACCTTGCGCCAGGCCGACCTCCCCTTGGTCACATTCCAGATGGTGTTGAAGGCCTTTTCCGTAGTGCCGACCAAAGAGAACACGGTAAACAACAGGGTGGCCACACCGACCCATCCCAATGCCTGAACATTGGTCCGGTCAATGTATTCTATAATTTTGTCAGCCACTTCAACACGGCCGGTGGTCAACTTCAGAATGAGAGTTCGAATATACTCGTTGTTCTGCAACCCGAACCCCTTGGAAATGGAGAACGCCACAGCCAGGAACGGCACGATGGAGAGAATGGTGGTAAATGTCAGAGCCGCTGCACGAATGACCGTCTGATCCTTGACAAAGCCGAACCCGACCAAATAGAGTAGCCGCAGTGTTCCGCGCCAAAGACGGATATAAAAAGGCGTCTCTGGGGTGTTACGCACCCAGATCCCTTCCTTGAAATGCCTCTTCAACCGTGTGGAAGTCCACGCTATTCTGGCTGCACTCATATCAACTCCAAAGGACTGATCCTGTTTTTGCGGTCTGATTCTCCAGCCATATACACAGTTTCCTCATGTACAAACAAGTTGAAGACGGACTTTAGAACAGGTCTCGCAAGAATTCGAAAGACTTCTGGGGCAGACTAAGGATATTGAACACCGTATCATTGAGAATCCTGCCTGTGGGGATGTCCACCTTGGGATCTGTCAGCTTGCCCGTCAAACGAAGCGTCACGCTTGGCACCGCCACAAAATCGTTACGAATGGAAACATTGATTGAATTGGCCGGCAGACTGAAACTGCCCTCCCCGTACGCTTGCAGTACCGGCGGTGCTTCAAGCCGGAATTTATTCATGTTGAATATTCCTTTTTGAACCGTGAAGTTGGCTACAACCTTTTGAAAAGCCGTCCTATGATCTGTTCGTGAGATCGTCTGTTGGCCGATTTGTTTGCTTCTCGCATTCGAAACCTTTTGCTGAGGGGCGTCATAGCCGGTGAACTTGAAAGAACCATTGACCACTCGAAGGGATGCCAGACCAAGCAGATTTTCCAAAATGGCATCATCGGTCCCCCCCTTGCTCCGAAGATCCAGTTTGAGGTCGGTTTCACCTCGAACATATTCCCGCTCAGCCATCTCGCCCATGAGCGGGCCGACCTGCATGTTGTCCACATTCAGCAACAGATGGGTGGCGAGTTCGCTGACTTCGGCTTTCCCCTTCAAATCAGCGTTCAATGTTCCTCCATGAAGCTTCCCTTTGATGTCGGAAATAGTGATGATGCCTTCATTGGCCTTCACTATTCCGCTCAGGGACTCCGACCGAATCTTGGCCAAGGTAAAAGAATTGACCGCGATTTTCCCGTTGAGTTTAAGATAACGAAGAAACTTCAACGGCAAGTCGACCGGTTCGGATTTCGGCACCGTGCCCTCCCGCAACTCGCTCAGACTGGGCTGTTTCCTTGGCGGCAGATACCTATCCAGATCAAAGGAACCGGCGGCCAAAGAAAATGCGAGCATGGGCTGCACATATCCGGTTCCAACCACATGCCCCTTAAGCGGCATGCCGTCCAGTTCCCCCGAGAACTCGCTCAACGTGAAGCCCTGCTCATCTGCGGCAAACTGAGACTCCACGGAAACGTTCTTGAGAGCGTCAGCGTCCTTGGTGGCGATACTCTTGCCCGCCAGCAGATAGATAATTCGCTTCGGATCGGCTTGAGATATTGCAATGTTCCCTTGAGCCGTGACGTTCTTGCCGAAACCGCTCAATTTCACATTTCCGCCAACGGTTGTTTCAAGAGCCTGAATAACGGCATCCTGTATTTCCACTGTGGCCGCCTTGGAATCAAAGCCGACCGTACCGCCTGCAGTCAACCGCTTCGCCTCCTTGGGCAACAGGGATGGAGAAATATGTCCATTGACGGCCAGGCCGGAACTTTTGACATGATCACCATCAATTGCCATGGCAAACGGTCCGCTGACTGTCACATTCAAGGATTCTATATCCTTGCCTCCGCGGGTTTTCAGATTGGCGGCAAGGTTGGATTCCCAGAAAACATCACTGTTTCCGGCCACAGGACTGACCTGCACTTCCAGATCGGCCTTGGAATACTGCAACTCAAGTGACTCGCCGGCCCTTTTTGCAAAACGGGCCGCTCCCTGGTCCAGGGCAAGAGACATGGTACCGAAAAGATGACGCAAGATGAAAATCGAACGGTCTTCGGGAGGGCACTGCATTTTCGAAACCGTTGCCTTGAGCCGCAGTTTCCCTGCCCCTCCGATATCCAGGGGGGCCTGCTGCAGGAAGGTGAACCCTTGTTTTTGCGATTCGGCATCAATGCCAGCGGCCAGCGCCAAAGTCGGCACGGTACCGTCTCCGGTCGAACCGATGTTGATCTTCATGTTGCCGCCAAGGGACCCCATACCTTCCCTGATCGCTCCGGCATCCAGCGTTATCCCGTCATCAGTGGCATCGACATTCAAACGAATGTCGGAAACCAGGGTTTCCAGTATTTCGAAGCCATCAGCCCGGATCATTCCCTTGCCGCGAAAAGCCCTGAAGAACGGGAGATGGAAATCATCCCAAATAAACGGTGTTCCTGTCCTGAACAGAGGCAGATATCTATCGAAATCAATGGTATTTCCCCGAAGGGAAAAATCGAAAACCGGCTTTCGATACCCCTTGAAACCAAGTTGTCCGCGAACAGTGACGTCATCCAGAGTAAACACCAGGTTCTCGAAAAGGGCACCCTCCTCAGTCACTCGCACAAATGTGGCAAGAGCACTGCTTTTCAGGCCCTCAACATCCTTCAGGGGTAAATGAGGGGCATATCGTGTGAGCAAATCAACCGGCGAAAAGGGATGCACCGTCACATGTCCGCTGATATCCAGCCCTTTGCGCAAGTCACCGCTTTTAAGGTTGCCCTCTGCCCTGATGCCGAAAAACCGTGCCTCGAAGTCATTCAAACTCACAGTCCGCTTGTCCAGATCCAGGCCTACCTTGGCAACAATTACACCTGGGGCGACGTTTTCCGGCAAAATGCCACCGTATAATGACGCCTGGAAGTTGGTATCCTTAAAGCTCAACCCCATCCCAACTGGAACAAGACGAACCAAGCCCTTCAAAACCAGATCTGAGACGATTTCCTTATCCGCCCAGGCGAACTGGCTGCTTACGGAATACGGTACGTCTTCACCAAACCGAATGCTTCCGGTCCTGAGATCTATACCACTCAGCGTATATTCGGTTTTCTCCTTCTCGTCCTTGAGCAAGATTTCGGCACCCAATATCTCGACGCTCTGAACGAAAAATTCCCATCCGGGCAAAGGCGATGAAGCCAATCCGCTCTGAGATTCACGAACTAATACGGACTCCCAGTTGAAATGGCCTTCGGCGTTCTGCACCACCACGCCCTTGAAACCATCAACAACGATGGATTCCACTTCAATCAGCCTGGAAAAAAGCGGAATAACCCGAACCATGACACTTATATCATCAAAATGCGCTGCGATTCCCTCTCCGAACCCGGAGGCTTCATGGACATCAAGCCCACTGACTTCAAGGGCAAGTGTTGGCCATATTGCAATATCCAAATCGCCGACCAACTCGACATCCCTTTTCAGGGCGGTCTTCAGGGTATCGGTGAAAAGATCACGGAATTCAGTTGTATCGATATAATAGGAAGCCGCAAACAAGACTGCGGCTATGATCAGAATCAAGGCAACAAAGCATTCGACAAGTATGAGAGCAAAACGTCTAGCCATATGCCCCCCTCTCCCCGTCACCGGCCAGCAACATCATCGCCCGTTGTCAGGCAAAAAGCGCTCGATCCAAAAGCCAGGCCGGTCTTCCTGGCTATGCGTTCACACTTGACCTTGAAAGCGCAAAAGACTCCCGGCCATTTTCCCTCAAGAGATTCGAAATTGCCCTGCCCTTTGCTCAGAATAACATCGGCCTGTCGCATCCGCTGGATAAAATCCGGCGTGCAACGGTCCAAAACCGTACCCGGCGTATCCACTCCGCTTTCCACCACCCGGCACAAGGCTGTCATCCCAACGGCGCGAGCGTCTTCCATGGTAGCATCGTTGAGGACCGGCCTGGACCTGACGGCAAAGGTCACATCGCACCCGAATCGTTTGAGTTCTTCCACAAGAAGGGTGTCCAAAACAATCTCTCCGGTATTGTCACCCAGGATGAGCACCGAGGCCCCGCTTGAAGCTCTGATCTTGAATTCATTAATGATTTCCGGTGAGACAGAACCGACAACTTCAGCCAGTTCCTTTTCCAGATCAAATTGGATTTCCACGCCGCGATCAATATAATTACCGATTATGGCCAACTCGAGAGCCAGGGACAAAGGATCCCCGTTTTTCTGTCTTTCAGTCTCGATACGATCTTTCAAAGACGGCAACAAATTGCTGACCAAAGCGTTGGCTTCTTCCTTGTCGGCCGCATAGAGATCGGTGCATCCGGTCTTATCACGAACCAGTTCAGCCAACTGCCGGGCGATGGCCGGCGGCGGGACATTCAGGTCCAGAGTTGGAAGAAGCGCCCCCCACTCCTGAATAATTTCCTGTTGCATATCCAAATCATCAGGGCAGGCAATACACGCCTCCCTTTCCGCCATTCTAATGAAACAGGGCATGCACTCAATCGCTGTATCCATTGGCCAACCTAAGACAAAAAAGGATTCAAACAGTCAGAGGAAGCCATTACAAAACATAACTCCATGACTTCAAAGAATAATCGCACAACACATCACCCTTTGCAAGGTGTGCCGCTGTAGAGATATATTGGTGTTTATTAAGACTGGGGAGGAAAATCAGAAGTCAGACCGACCACGGCTATACCAGCCTTGTCGGCAAAATCCAGGGCCGCTTGTCGATCGAAAAAGAGGCTTTTCTCCGCCTCGACTCCAAGACAGGTAGCTTTGCCTTCTGCCATGATACTGAGAGTGTCCAGACCATGACTCGGCAAATCAACTTCCTTTTGCTGCCCAGGTTTGAAAACCTTGACCACAACACATCCTGCTCCGCCAAATTCACAACCGCGCCGGATGGTGGCGTCAGTTCCTTCAAGAGCTTCCACTGCCGCCACGATTCCCTCGCGAACGACAACGCACTGCCCGACGTCCATCCTGCCGAGTTCCTTGGCAATTCCCCAAGCGAACTTCAAATCGCCCCATTCTCGTTCGTCCGGTTCCCGACGAGTCAGGACGCCTTCGGGAGTAAGCAGGTCTGGCAGATATTCATGGGCCGGCACCACGAGCATGCCTTCCTTTTCAAACTCTCCGGCAATAACGCCCAACAAGGCTGAATCACCTTTGTTTTTCTTCCCGAGTACCAGCTTGATGGCACGCACATCCAGATGGCGGATATCCATGACCTTGGGCTTTTCGATGGTTCCGGCCATTATGACCTTATCTACATCATTGGACTTGAAGAAATTGATGAGCTGATTCAGCTTGCCGAGCTTGAGTTCTTTCCAGACATCGGCCAAAGGGGCCACATCCATGTTCGTGTGACCGGTAAAACCGGCCACCACGAGACGGTGGCCCATGGCTTTTACCCCTTGAGCCACCAGGACTGGAAATTGCTTGCCCCCGGCAATGAGACCGATGGTGGAATTGGACTGTGACATGCGAGGGGTTAAGCCTAGTCGTCGTGAGCGCAGCGCTGCTTGTGGTCAGGGGTGACGCCGTTCTTGCTTTCACGAATGAAAGCAACCAATCTTGCCACTTCCGGAACTCCCGGAATCTCCTGCTCCACCTGAACAAGACTCTGTTCCTTGGTCAAGCCAGACCGGAAGATGATTTTATAAGCCTTTTTCAACCCCTTGCAGGCTGCGGAATCAAATCCGTTGCGGCGCAAGCCTATCAGATTGGGTCCGAACAGCATTCCACGAACACCGTGGGCCAGCATGAACGGCGGAACGTCGAGTTTGTAACCGCTGGCTCCCCCCAGAAAGGAGTACTCGCCGATACGGATGAATTGCTGAACGGCCGACAATCCACTGATGATGACATTTCGTCCGACCACCACATGTCCTGCCAGCTGTACGGCATTGGCCAAAATCACATTGTCACTGACAGTACAATCGTGAGCAATATGGGAGTAGGCCATGAACATGCAATTGGAACCAATGCTCGTCTTGCCTTCACCCTGCATGGTGCCACGGTGTATGGTCACACATTCCCGGATGACATTGTTGTCGCCGATACGGGTAAAAGTCTTTTCGCCCTTGTAGGCGAGGTGCTGCGGCTCACCGCCGATGACTGCATGTGGGTGGACATGGTTGTTGACACCAAGTTCGGTATCCGCCTGAATCACACAATGTGACTCAAGATAAGTCCCATCTCCAATGCTGACATCGGCACCCACCACAACATAAGGTCCGATCTTGACATCCGTACCTAATTCAGCGGTAGGATCGATAACGGCACTCGGGTGAATACTACAAGCCATTACATATCTCCCTTATTGACAATCGCTGCAGAGAACTCTCCCTGGCAAGTGACTTGCCCATCGACTTCTGCCACACCGCGCATCTTCCAAATATTCATTTTTCGTTTTTCAAAATACACATTAAGAATCAATTGATCTCCGGGAACAACAGGTCGACGAAACTTCACTTTATTCAACCCTGTGAACAGAAAAATCTTGTCCCCCAGCGGTTCCTCAAAGGTGTTCATGACAAAAATGGCACCGGTCTGCGCAAGAGCCTCAAGCTGGAGAACGCCGGGCATGACAGGCATACCTGGAAAATGCCCCTGGAAGAATTCCTCGTTCATGGTAACATTTTTCAAAGCCTTAAGTTTTACACCAGGCTCAATGTCAAGAATCCTGTCCACCAGAAGAAATGGGTATCGATGCGGCAGCATCTCCAGTATCTCACGAATGTCGAGTGCAAACTCGTTACTCATCATTTTCTCCGGTAGCCGCCGTCAAGGCCGCCAACTCTTTTTCCAGTTTCTTAACTCTTTTAAATAAATCCGGCAGTTTGGGGGTGCACACGGCAACAGCCTTGAAATACGTTTGTGCACTCATGGCAGGGCTACCGGCCATCTTGCTCCCGGCCTCTACATCGCCCATCACACCGCTCTGCGCTGCAATCATGGCCCCATCGCCTATCTTCACATTATCCGGAATACCGGCCTGACCGGCCAGAATCACGCCATTGCCGATCACTGTGCTGCCGCCTATCCCGGTCTGACCGATGACAAGGCAATGCTCGCCGATCTCAACATTATGGCCGATTTGAACAAGGTTATCAATTTTAGTGCCCCGTTTGATCCGAGTGGTATCCAATGCGGCACGATCGATGGCCGTGTTGGAACCGACCTCGACATCATCTTCGATAACAACAGACCCGATCTGGGGAATCTTCAAATGCCCCACCGGTGTCTGGGCGTAACCATAACCGTCGCCACCCAGCACGGCTCCGGGCTGAAGGATGACATTGTTCCCAAGTGTCAGCCCACCCATGACAACGCTGTTTGGGTAGAGAATGCAGTTGTTGCCTACTACGGTCTGTTCTCCAACATACACTCCGGCAAATACCGCGGTATTTGCACCAATGACTGCTCCTTCCCCCACAAAGGCGAAAGGATACACAGTGGCTGAGGCGTCGACCTTGGCACTCGGATGGACAAAAGCGAGTTCACTGATCCCACTCAGGCACCCTTGAGGACGTGCAAACACACCAACGACCTTGGCCAAGTCCATGTATACATTGGAACTGACCAGGGCGGTCTTGACTTTGTCGGTATAAGGGCCGGATGTGAGAACACATCCGGCCTTGCTGGTTTCGAGCTGCTGCAGATACTTAGGGCTAACCAGAAAAGAAATCTCGTCAGGTCCAGCCTTATCCAGGGTGTTCACCCCGTTAATCTCCATATCTGCACCAGTAAAATCAAGCCCGAGCTTCGCAGCCAGGGCAGAGAGTTTTATGCCCATTCCACTACTTTCCTGACTGCTTCAACTTATCCAGGGCTTTGACAAGATCATCGGTAATATCAAGACCGTCCGCCATGAAGGCAAGACCAGGGGTCTGTTTGTCAAAGGCAATAGTGTACCCATGGGTAGTACAATAATCCATGACGACCTTCTCAAGCTTAAGCAGGATGGGCTTGCCCAATTCGTTCTGTTCTGCCTGTATGGCCTTCTGGTATACGGAATAATCTTCATTCCAATCACGCCCGCGACGTCTGAGATCAGTGACCTTGTCCTGCAAGGTCTTTCCTTCGAAAGCCTTGCTGTCGATCTGCGTCTTCAATTTTTCAAGATCTTCACGTTCTTTCTTGAGTTGATTGCCACGAGCATTGAACTTGGCATCAAGCTTGGCCCGCACTTCTTTACCGTATGCACTGTCCTGTATGATCTTCTGGGTATTGAAAACTGCGATCTTGGTTTCAGCAAAAGCCACTGCCTGGAACAGGAAGACAAAACAAACGGCAAACAGACATACTTTTTTCATTCTATAACTCCTTAAAGATTAATAGCGATTTGACTTAGAACTGCTGGCCCATCATCAGTTCAACCTTGTGACGGCTGCCACCGTCAAGATCATCAAGTGCATAGGCGTAGACAAAACCGACAGGCCCCACGGGGGAATACCAGTTAAGACCGGCACCGACGCTCTTGTACAATCCAAAGCTCGGTTTGGTGCCATAGCGGGTAGCGGACTCGAAGAACATCTCTCCTTCCTTCCAGGAGTTACCTGCGTCAAAGAAAGTGAGTGCCACGATACCCAACTCCTTGCTCAAGGGCCGTTTCAGTTCAATGTTCGTATAAAAGGCCTTGTCACCACCAAGAGTAGACGTTGAAGTGGAACTCTCGGTCGGAGTAATATCGTAATTGGAATAACCGCGAACCGTGCCAACGCCACCGAGTTCGAAACGTTGCGCTGCCGGGATATCCCCACCACCATAGTTTTCATGCAAATACCCAACCCAGAACTTCGAATGGAAAACCACTTGTTCCAAAACAGGTGTCCACCACTCAAAGGTTCCTGTATACTTGATGAAATCATCTGTACCTCCCAAAGGCCCACCACCAAAGGTCACTGTCAAGTTGGTCTTGGTCCCTTCAGTCGTACTTGTAAAATCATCCCGAGTGTCCCGGGTCACGATTCCCGACACTGTGGAGGACAGATGGGAGCCCTCATCTGTCTTCACTTTTTGTGAAGCGTTGGAATCGACATTCTTGATTTCATAACTTTCAAGCCCATAGTTCCATTTGAGTTTGGTATATTCACCGATGGGATAAAAGAAGTTCGTGTTAATGCCCGTGGAGTCAAGATCATACTGGTTGTACTCCAACTCCTTCTTGAATATGTTGACGCCGAATCCGAGATCGGTATCGTTTATATGTGGATTGGTGAAATAGATAACATATTTATTGGTCGAGCCTCCGATCTGCCCGTTGAAACCTGTCTCATATCCCCGGCCAAAGAGGTTCTTTTCTGAGACTTCACCACCGAAAAAGACTCCGTCATAAGTGGAATAGCCGACGCCACCGCTTATCTTTCCGGTGGATTTGTCCTTGACCTTGACTATAAGATCCATTTCCTCGGGGTTGCCGGTGGGGACAGGAGCGATGTCGACTTTCTCAAAGAAATCGAGGTGAGTCAGTCTCTGACTTGAACGCTTCAACTTCTCGCCGCTGAACTGGTCTCCGTCCGCCAAGCGCATTTCACGCATGATGACGTTATCCCTGGTGACCGTGTTCCCTTCGATAAGCACCCGTCGAATATGAACCCTCTGATGCTTGGAAATGGTATACACGACGTCGACAACCTTGGTTTCCGCATCGTCCTGTAATTTAACCCCCACATCAGCGTAGGCATAACCGTAATCGTTGTAATATGAGGTCAGCGCCGCAACGTCCTTCCTCAATATAAGACGATCGAAATACTCATCTTCTTCTTTGAGACGATCAATGTCGGTAACTTCCAGCAGCTTGGCCTGGTCATCAATGAGATCGCCCTGAAACAGGGTATTGCCCATCTTGTAGCGATCACCTTCCCAAACCTTATAAATGACGTCGATGCCATCATCCTTGATATCCACTTCAGGTTGACCGACTCTGGCAGTCAAGAACCCCTTGCTCTGATAAAATGCCATAATGGCAGAGGCGTCCCTCTCCAAAAGCTCTTCTTTCAAGACACCAGAATCATTGATCCAGGAAAACATGCCGCGCTCTTTCAATGCCAGGACTTCCTTGATGTCGTCCGGGTCCAGTTCCTTGGCCCCGTCGATGATGACATTTTCAATATAAAGCTGCGGCCCTTCATCAATAACAAAAGTCAAACGGGCGATACCGGTGCCGGCTTCCTGTATTTCATGCGTGACTTTGGCCTTGTAGTATCCTTCCTTGCGGTACATCTCACGGATGACACGGATGTCGTCGGACAAGACCTTCGGGTTGACAACGCCGCCCTTCTTGGTGGACACGGCCTCCAGGATATCTTCGGAATCGATCTCTTTGGCACCGGTCACGCCAAGGGCCTGAATACGGGGTTTTTCCTTGACGACCAAAATGACCTTCTTGCCGTCCTCGACCGAGTCAACCTTGACCGTCACATCATCAAAATACCCAAGATCATAAATATTCTTGAGGGCGGTGTTAACCGATTTGGCAGTGATCATGTCGCCTTTTTGCATCGTCATGCGCATAAGGATCACTTCCTTGTCCAGAACCTTGGTCCCTTCGACATCAATCTCGGAAACAATATCGAGCCGCAAAAGGTCCATGCGCATACGATCGACCAACGCGTCCACGGCTGGAAGCAGGTTGATCAGTCCCTCTTTGGTAACGGAGATTTTTTTGCCGGGAGTGTTGGCATAGGCATCAATCAAACGGGCGTCCAAAGTCAGGTTGTCGCCGAGCTGATTCAATGAACCGTAAACGGAAAATTCTGCGCCCGACAGGAGGGCCAGCTCTCTTGCCGACTTGGGCTCAAACTGGGTTATGCCCTTCTCTCCAACCAATCGACGAATTTCTTCAGGCTCAATAACTTTGAATCCTGCTTCACGCAGACGATCGGTCAAAAGTTCCGGCAGACTGTCCTTGAGATAACTCAAGTCGTCCCCGGCATTGACCTCAAAGGGCAATACGGCAACAGAAACATCCTGAGTGAGATCGTCAGATGCAAACACCGCTCCCGCGGACCCCAAGATGACAGTTACAATCACCCCAATCGCAAATTTGCGAACGAGATTAATGAGCATAGAGTTCTCCTGAACGCAATTCAACGCGCCGATGCATCATACCCGCAAGCTCCGGATTATGAGTAACGACAACAAAGGTCATGCCTAATTCGTTATTGAGAGAAACCAGTAATTCACTGATCTTAGTACCGTTTTCCTCGTCGAGATTGCCGGTGGGTTCATCGGCGAGCAGGACTTTAGGACGAAGCAAAATAGCCCGAGCAATAGCCGCTCGCTGCCTTTCGCCACCGGAAAGCGTCGTCACCTTATGTTCAACCCTGTGGCTAAGTCCAACCATGTCAAGCGCTTCCCTTGCAAGACGCATTCCTTCCGAACGCCCCTTGCCTGCAATAAACGCGGGCATAGCCACGTTCTCCAACGTAGAGAACTCCGGCAATAAGTGATGAAACTGAAAGACAAAACCAATCTCCCGGTTCCGCAGTTCCGCCCGTCTCCTGCTCCCCAAGGAGCCAATATTAACACCGTTCAACAATATCTCTCCGCTTGTAACATCATCAAGGGTTCCAAGCATGTGTAGAAGCGTTGTTTTGCCCGAGCCGGAAGCTCCCAGAATTGCCAAGGATTCTCCCCTGTTGATGGTCAAATCCACACTCTTGAGCACGCGAACGACCTCAGAGGGACCGTCAAACGTCTTACTCACGGCAACCAACTTGTATATAGCCTCGTTATTCATAACGCAAGGCCTCGGAGGGGCTCAGGGCTGCTGCCCGTCGAGCGGGATAAATGGTTGCCACGAAACACAACAAAAAGGCTGCTGCCCCAATCGCGAACATGTCAAATGCCTCCAACCGAACGGGAAGATAATCCACAGGATAGACATTGCTCGGCAGCTTGATGAACTGATATTTTTTCAGCAGCAGACTGACCGGCACGCCTATGAGAAAACCAAACACCGTTCCGGCCAGACCGATGAACGTCCCCTGGAGCATGAAAATATTTCGGATACTTCCACTGTCCGCCCCGATGGACATAAGTACCGCTATGTCCTTGGTTTTTTGTATTACCAGCATAACCAACGTTGTGACAATACTGAAAGACCCCACCAGGACGATCATGGCCAAAATGATAAACATGGCCGACTTCTCAAGTTCCAACGCAGCGAAAAGATTGGCATTCATCTCCTGCCAATTACGAACGTACACCGTAAAGGAAGCAACCCGCTCCCGCAGGGCTTCGGAAATATCCTTTACATTATACACATCATCCACGCTGATTTCCAAACCGGAAACCAAGTCCCCCTTGAAACCCAGGAGCTGGCGGGCAGCCGGGATGCTGACATATCCTAGGGACGAATCATATTCGAACATACCTGTCCGAAAAATGCCAGCCACCGTGAAGCGGCGGATCTTGGGAGTGAAACCTGCCGCGCTGGAACGACCGGACGGCGAAAGAAGATTCACATCGGACCCTTCAGTCAATCCGAGCCGTTTCGCCAGTTCCGAACCGATGATAATACCCGGGAAATCCCCGTTGTCTGCCAAGCGCATGATGTCGCCGCTGACCATATCCTTGGAAAGAGACAAAACCGAATCCGAAGTCGTCGGATCTATGCCCCGGAGGACAACACCCTTGACTCCCGAACGGGTGGACAACATGACTTCCGAATAGACGAAGGGCGTCACACCTATGACGCCCGGGACCTGTATCGCTTCTGCCGCCAATTTTTCGTAATCGTTGATCCCACCGCGAAGGGATGTCACCAGGATGTGGGCGTTGACGCCCAGGATCTTGTCACGCAAGTCGGTAGAAAAACCATTCATTACACCGATGACCACAATCAACGCCCCCACACCTATGGCCACGCCGCAGACGGCAAAGAGGGAGATGACGGAAATGAATGACTGCTTGCGCAGTGCGAACAGATATCTGAGTGCGATAAAGGTTTCAAATCGCATGAGCCTAACCGGCCTCCGGCCTGAGCAACGGAAACAGGATGACCTCACGGATGGACGCGCTGTCCGTCAGCAGCATGACAAGGCGATCGATGCCGATGCCCTGTCCTGCGGCGGGGGGCATACCGTACTCAAGGGCGCGGACATAGTCCTCATCCATGAAGTGGGCCTCTTCGTCGCCTGCCTCCTTTTCCTCCACCTGAATCGCAAAACGACCGCGTTGATCAACAGGATCATTGAGTTCCGAAAAGGCATTCGCCAACTCGCGCCCGGTCATGAACAGCTCAAAGCGATCAGTTATGTCGGGGTTGTTCTCGTTGCGCCGGGACAACGGAGATATATCCGTGGGATAGTGGTAGATAAAATGCGGCTGGACAAGCTTTGGCTCGACCAGGATATCAAAGAGTTTGGCCTGAAGCTTGCCGAGCTTTTCGCCCGTAACGACCTTTTCGCCCTTCTCTTTCACCAGGGCGCTACACTTGTCGTAGTCGGCATAGACCTCGGCCGGAACACCGCCGATTTTTTCCAGGGACTCATGAAAAGGCATCCGCGTCCAAGCACCGACGGACAGATCAATCTGCGCCCCCTGATACGGAACGACCGGAGAACCTGTGACCTTTTCGGCAATGCGTGAAAACATCTCCTCGGTCAGATCCATCAAATCCTCGAATGTGGCATACGCCCAGTAGAATTCGAGCATGGTGAATTCGGGATTGTGCTGTGTGGATGTGCCTTCATTGCGAAAATTCCGATTGATCTCGTAAACGCGTTCGAACCCGCCCACCAGAAGCCGCTTGAGATAAAGCTCGGGCGCGATACGCATGTACAGCTTCATGTCCAAGGCATTGTGATGCGTCTCGAACGGCTTGGCCGTTGCTCCGCCGGGGATGGCCTGCATCATGGGAGTCTCCACTTCCATGAAACCCTTTTCATCCAGGATATCACGCAATTCACGGATGATGGCAGTCCTGGCCTTGAATATTTCCTTGGTCTTCGGCGTAACGATCAGATCCACGTACCTCTGACGATACCGTGTCTCGACGTCCTTGAGCCCGTGGTACTTCTCGGGCAAAGGCCGCATGGACTTTGTCAGCAGCCGGAACTTTTGGGTCTTGATTGTCAGTTCGCCGGTCTTTGTCCTGAACAAGCAACCGGTCACACCGACGATATCGCCGATGTCCGTCTTCTTGAACAGCTGGTACGCTTCAGTGCCAAGCTCGTCCCTGGCGGCATAGACCTGAATCTTACCGCCCCGGTCCTGCATGTGAAAGAAGGTGACCTTACCGAAAGAACGATAGGAAACGACACGGCCCGCAATGGTGAACTCGAAGTCCGTTTTTTCCAAAACCTCTCCGTCGGTTCCGCCATGCTCCTTCAAGATAGCATCTATCTCGTTATCGCGTCGGAAGTCGTTAGGATAGAGGTCTATGTTTTCATCCAGAAGAAGGCACGCTTTTTCAACGCGAGTCTTGATAACGGAATTCAACTCGTCCTTGGCCTGAAGGGCCTCAAGCATGGGCAAAAACCGAGCGGCGTGAACCGACTTGGTTGCAAGCTTGATTTTCTTATTATTTTTTGTGTCTTGTCCCAATTTTTTTTCCCTGTCCCTCTGAAAGTCTAGAAAAATACGAGAGACGTTGAATGCGTAAGCCATATAACGCTTCCCGTCAAGAAAATGGACACACTATGCCCTGGCCACTACATTTTTGCATTTTCCTGAAAAAGTCCACTTTTTTTGCTTGACCGGCACAATCGATTTGTTTAAACACTCATCTCGCTTCGGCGAGAAATGTTCCCCAGTAGCTCAATTGGCAGAGCGGGTGACTGTTAATCACTAGGTTCGCGGTTCAAGTCCGTGCTGGGGAGCCAAGAGAACCAATGGGTCGCATCGAAAGATGCGACCCTTTTCTTTTGCTTTCCCCCCTACTTCCGCCAGCGCCCCTTCATTTCCAAAGATTCACACCTCGCTCAGGACGACATGCTCTCCCCCCGTGCTCCGGCCGACACCTTATGCACGGTCGACAGCCATGTATATTTCATCGCGCAATTTGAATACTTAACAACGATTTAACACTAGTTGCAAAACCTTGTTTTTCAGTATGTTAAAAATAATATGATAGATTTTATAAATCCCTATTATTTAGCAAATCTATATATAAATTGTGCCCACTCACTACCACGCATTGACACCAAAAACATCCAAAAACACCCCCCTTGCTTAAATGAACACATTGTAATCATTTGTCTTTATGATATTTTAATGAAGCTCGACAATATTTTCTCATCATGTCCGTGCAATGAGCGACACGGCAAAACACAAGGAGGCATCCTTATGCAAATGGATCGCCGTAACTTTCTTAAACTCGCAGGCACTGGAGCTGCGTGTCTCACACTCAGTCAGTTGGGGATAAACCTGACTCCCGTGCGGGCCTATGCCGGGGGACTCAAGATATCCGGCGCAAAAGAAATTCTGACTGTATGTCCTTTTTGTTCCGTAAGTTGCAATGTCATAGGCTACGTCAAAGATGGCAAGCTGGTCAGTTCCGAGGGTGACCCGGACTACCCGGTCAACGAAGGTTCATTGTGCGCCAAGGGTGCGGCAATGCTCACAATGACCACCAGCCACCATCGGCTGCAAAAGCCCTTGTACAGAGCTCCCTACAGCGACAAGTGGGAAGAGAAGGGCTGGGATTGGATGATTGAACGTATCGCCAAACGGGTCAAGGAGACCCGCGACAAGGAATTCATCCTGAACAACAAGGACGGCAAGGCCGTCAACCGCATCGAGTCCATGTTCCTGCTGGGAACTTCGCATGCTTCCAATGAAGAATGTGCACTGACCCATCAGTTCGCCCGAAGCCTCGGTATCGTCTTCATGGATCACCAGGCGCGCGTCTGCCACAGTTCTACCGTGGCCGCCCTGGGCGAATCCTTCGGCCGAGGCGCCATGACCAACCATTGGACCGACATCGCCAACGCCGACTCCATCCTTATTATGGGCAGCAATGCCGCCGAACACCATCCCATTTCCTTCAAATTCGTGCTGCGTGCCAAGGACAAAGGCGCCACCGTCATGCATGTGGACCCGAAATTCTCCCGCACATCTGCGCGGTCGGACTTCCATGTCCCGCTTCGCTCAGGCACGGACATCGCCTTCCTGGGCGGCATGATCAAGTACATCCTTGAAAACGAGCGCTTCTTCAAAGAATATGTGGTCGAATATACCAACGCCTCACTGCTGGTCGCTCCGGGTTTTGATTTCAAAGACGGCCTGTTCTCAGGCTACGATTCCGCGACCCGGACCTATGACAAATCCTCCTGGACCTACCAGATGGATGCCGACGGCAAACCCAAGCGCGACAAGACCCTTAAGGACCCGCGCTGTGTCTACCAGCTGCTCAAGAAGCACTATTCTCGCTACGATGTAAACAAGGTCTCCCAGACCACCGGCGTGGACCCCAAAATCCTGACCAAGGTCTACAAGACCTTTTCGGCCACCGGTCGACCGGACAAGGCCGGAACCGTCATGTATGCGCTGGGCTGGACACAGCACACCGTGGGCGTACAGAACATCCGCACATCGGGCATCATCCAACTCCTGTTGGGCAACATCGGCATCGCAGGCGGCGGCATCAATGCCCTGCGAGGTGAGCCTAACGTGCAGGGTTCCACGGACCACGCCATGCTCTACCATATCCTGCCCGGCTACATGGCCATGCCTGCGGCCCCATGGCAGACGCTCGCAGAGTACAACAAGGACAACACTCCGGTCAGCCATGACTCGGAATCTGCCAACTGGTGGCAGCACAAACCGGCTTACATGACCAGCCTGCTCAAAAGCTGGTTCGGCGACAAAGCCACTGCCGACAACGACTATTGCTACAACCTGCTGCCCAAGATCGAAAAGGGTCACGACTACTCCTACCTCTACCTCTTCGACCGCATGTACCGCGGCGAGATCAAGGGCGGTTTCTTCATGGGGCTCAACCCCATGAACTCCGTGGCCAACACGCACAAGGTCCGCAAGGCCATGGACGAACTCGACTGGTGCGTCTGTGCCGAGCTGCACAGCACTGAAACCACCGAAAACTGGCACCGTCCCGACGTTGATCCCAAAACGGTCAAGACCGAAATGTTCCTGCTGCCTTCGGCGCACCGAATGGAGAAATCCGGCTCGGTGACCAACTCGGGCCGCTGGGTGCTCTGGCATCACCAGTGCGTGCCGCCGCAGTTCGAAACACGCCCTTTCGGCGAAATGTACGTCCCCCTTCTCAACTCCATCCGTGAGATGTACCGCAAGGATGGCGGCACCTTTGCCGCGCCCCTGCTCAATCTCGACTGGCCCGAGAAGTACGACCCCGAAGATCTGTGCCAGCGCATCAACGGCCGCTTCACCAAAGATACGGAGGTCAAGGGAAAACTCTACAAACGCGGCCAACAGGTTCCTTCCTTCGTGGACCTCAAGGATGACGGCTCCACCTCCAGCCTGAACTGGCTCTACTGCGGCAGTTGGACCGAAGAAGACGGCAACAAGTCCCTGCGCCGCTCAGCCGAGCAGACCCCCATGCAGGCCAAGATCGGCCTGTTCCCCAACTGGTCCTGGTGCTGGCCCGTCAACAGACGAATCCTGTACAACCGCGCTTCCGTGAATCTCGACGGCAAGCCTTACAACAAGGAAAAAGCCGTCATCGAATGGAAGGACGGCAAATGGATTGGTGACGTACCCGATGGCGGATGGCCGCCTCTCTCCACGGGCAAGGGCAAACTGCCGTTCATCATGCAAACGCATGGCATGGGACATCTGTTCGGCCCCGGCCGCATGGACGGCCCATTCCCCGAGCACTACGAACCCGCCGAAACTCCGATAAACAAGAACCTGTTCTCCAAACAGCTGTCGAGCCCGGTCTACAAGTTCACCACCAGTGCACCGGATATCCTGGCCAAGCCTGCGGACCCGAACTACCCCATCGTGCTGACCACCTACAGCCTGACCGAACATTGGTGCGGCGGCGGAGAAACCCGCAACGTTGCCAACCTGCTTGAGGCTGAACCCCAGCTCTACGTTGAAATGAGCCCGGAACTGGCCAAGATCAAGGGCATTGAAAATGGCGACGGCGTAATTGTCGAATCCATCCGCGGCAAGGTCCAGGCCATTGCCATGGTCACGGTGCGCATGCGCCCGCTCAAGATCCACGGCAAGATCATCCACGAAATCGGCATGCCATACTGTTTCGGTTGGACAACGCCCGGCAGCGGAGACTCCACCAACCGACTCACCCCGTCGGTCGGAGACCCGAACACCACCATACCGGAATACAAGGCGTGCTGCGTGAACATCCGCAAAACGGATAAGCTCACAGAAATAGCACGTTAAGGAGACCCACATGCCCAAGACAATACTGATAGATACCTCCCGCTGCACAGCCTGCCGCGGTTGCCAATTGGCCTGCAAGGAATGGCACGAACTTCCCGCCAACAAGACGAAACAATGGGGAAGCCATCAAAATCCGCCGGACCTCAATCCCAACAACTACAAACTTGTCCGATTCCACGACTACATGGACAAATCCGGCACCATTCGCTGGAACTTCTTCCCGGATCAGTGCCGTCACTGCGATGTCCCGCCCTGCAAGGAGACCGGCGACATCTACATCGACGGCGCCATCCTCAAGGACGAAAAGACCGGAGCGGTTGTCTTCACCGACAAGACCAAGGGATTCGACAAGGAACAGGCGGAACAGGTCAGGGAATCGTGTCCGTACAACATCCCCAGGCGCAACGATGAAACCGGCCTCATGTCCAAGTGCACCATGTGCAACGAGCGCATTCACAACGGCATGATTCCGGCGTGCGTCAAAGTCTGTCCCACCGGCACCATGCAGTTCGGTGAGCGCGAGGACATGCTCAAACTTGCTGAAAAAAGACTGGCCACCCTGAAAAAGGACTGGCCCAAGGCGATGCTTGCCGATCCGGAAGACGTCAACGTCATCTATCTGTTGATCGACGAGCCCAAGAACTATCATGAGTTCTCAGTTGCAGACGCTTCTGTAGGCCCTATGTCGAAAAAGCAATTCCTCGCCACACTGGCAAGACCATTCAAGGCAATGAAGGCCTAACCCTTTAGAGCCTCTCCGCAAGAAAAGGCCGGAGCGCTCCCAATCAGGGCGCTCCGGCCATGAGGCGGCAACACGGAGCACACTATGCACTCGAAAACGGTCAACTCCACTCTCGAAGCGATACAAAAACGCTCACCTGCATACAGCGAACTGACCACACGGTTCGGCCCGCTGCTGCTGGAGAAAGCCCTGCTTATGGACGAACTGACGACCGCCAACATCAAAGCGCCCGCCATGGACGTCTCACGGCTTTCGGCCGGTGTCCCGATCTTGGCTGATATGGACTGCACGCCGTGGACCGATCTGATGCAGACATCGATCGGCCGACTGCTTCCGATCGTGGCAGAGATACTCCAACTTGATACGAACGACATGAACGCCTTACAGGCGTACCTGGACCATCCTGAACATATTTCGGGACTTGCCCAAGCGCTGATTGAAGGCAATTGGAAACACTTTGAGAACACCTCCGTACAGCTCAACATCAAACCCGCAACCCTGCTGTATATTTCAGAGACCGTTTTCGGGCCTGTCTTTCGTGCTATAGTCGGCAGCTTGGGCGAGTCCCTTTCCGAGCTGCATTGGGAGCACGGTTCCTGTCCGGCCTGCGGCTCCACCCCGACCATCGCTTATCTTTCCCCCAAGGAAACGACCGAGCTGGACCAGCTTGTGGGTGGCGGCGGCAAGAAGTATCTGCATTGCTCGCTGTGCGGCCACGACTGGCGGTTCAAACGCAACGGCTGTCCCGCCTGCGGCAACGATGAAAACAACACCAGGGACATCTTCACCGTGGACAACCGTTCCCATGAACGGATCGAGGCATGCGGAGCATGCGGCACCTACATCCTTGGCATTGACCTGCGCGAATGCGCTGAATTGCCCGATCTGGACACGATCCACATTGGCCTGATCCATCTGGATATCCACGCTCAGGACCAGGGGCTCATGCCAATGGCCAGGACCATCTGGAACAGCTTGGGCACCTAGTCAGGGAGCATATATGTCCACATTGCAACAGCCCCTTCTCCGTCTCCCCACCGGTCCCGCCGACCGGGAGCAGTCATATCGTGATGCAGGCCATGAACCAGCCATCAAGCTGGTCAGCTCCACCATGCTGAAACGCTATGTTGACGGCAGGCTCATTCAAAGCAAAGACATGGTGGCCGTGGAGGCACCTCTGCACATCCACCTCTCCGGCCATCCCGAGATCGTCATCGCGCGCACGCCCGGCGATGACATTCACCTCATAACCGGCCATCTTTTTTCCCTTGGATTGATCAAATCCGTCGATGACCTCCTCGGCATCCAGTTCACCGGCAACGACAAGGATCAGGCCGTTGTTTCGCTTAAACAATATCGTCGCCAGGACTGCATTCTTCCGATCGATGCGCATCTCCGCATTCATCCGGAAGAGCTGTTCCTCCTGAGAAACCAATTCGAGGAACGGCAAAAGTTGTACCACAGCACCGGCTCCACTCATGCGGCGGCCCTGTTCCACAGAAACGGCCATATGGTTGCCTACGGCGAAGACGTCAGCCGACACTGTGCCTTTGACAAGGCCGTGGGCAAGGCAATAGCGCGGGGAGCCTTGGCCGACGCCGACATCGCCATGCTCACCTCCCGCCTGGCTCAGGAATTGACCGTCAAAGCGGCCATGGCGAATATTCCGATTTTGTGCGGTTTTTCCGCAGCCTCCAGTGCGGGAATCTCCTTTGCCCAACGCAATGACATCACCTTGATCGGGCGCATCAGAAGGGACAGTTTCACCGTATACGTCGACAGTCATCGTATATATTCCTGACCCAACTAGAAGCTTTATAAACCGGAACGTCCCGCAGCAGTAATTACTGCTGCGGGACGTTCCCAATTTCAATTCGCATCCATAATTCAAAGGTGCTCCACTCCCAACCGGCATCTTTGCCACAACACCGTCATGTGAAATCTGTTTACTTTGCCTTAACGGCAAACTATGAGCGTCATATCGTATAGTTCTAAGGAGTTGCTTTCAGAAGATGTTTTTTTCCACCCTCACTGGACTTTTCGGCGGCCTCGGCCTCTTCCTGCTCGGCATGAGACTGATGACCAAGGGGCTGCGCAGTGCTGCTGGGAATGCCTTGCGCAACATCCTTGGCAAATGGACCAAAACGCCCCTGCGCGGACTTTTTTCCGGCTTCATGGTCACAGCCCTGGTCCAATCCTCCAGCGCCATCACCGTGGCCGTTATCGGCTTCGTCAACGCAGGCCTCATGACCATGCCCCAATCCGTAGGCGTGATCTTCGGCAGCAACATCGGCACCACCGTGACCAGTTGGATAGTGGCGGCTGTGGGCATCAGCGTAAACGTCAAGGCCCTGGCCCTGCCGCTCATCGGCCTGGGCGCCCTGTTGCGACTTACCGGAGCAGACACTCGCCGCATACACTTCGGAGATGCCCTGACCGGCTTCGGCCTCTTTTTTCTCGGCATCGAGATCCTGCAAACGACCTTCCAGGATTTCGGCAATGTGGTCGACCTGTCGGCCTTCAACATCGGCGGAGTGACCGGCATCCTCCTTTTCGTCGCCATCGGCGCAACGCTGACCCTGCTGATGCAAAGCTCCAGCGCAGCCATGGCCCTGGTCCTGACCGCAGCCATGTCAGGTATCGTCACCTTGGAAAGCGCTGCCGCAGCTACCATCGGCACCAACATCGGCACAACATCCACAGCCCTGTTTTCCGTACTGGGTGCAACCTATAATGCCAAGAAGGTGGCTGCCGCCCACATCATCTTCAACCTTGTCACGGGCATGATTGCCATCATGTTCATTCCCTTGCTCCTCAAAGGGGTCCACACCTTGGCCTCGCTGTCTCCAAACTATGATCTGGCCACGGCCCTGGCCCTGTTCCATACGGCCTTCAACCTGCTCGGCGTCGCCATATTCCTGCCCTTCACCTCAAGACTGGTCGCCTTTCTCGACCGGCACATCGGCCGGGAAGTCACCGAATTGGGCAAACCGAGATATCTGGATGACAACGTGCTTTCTGCCCCCTCGCTGGCCATTGACGCCCTGTTCATGGAGCTGGGCCGCCTCGGCGAAATGACCCGGGAGACCTGCCAGAAAGCGCTGACTTCCAAATTCCGACATAAGGATTTCATCAAGGACAGGACCGCAATCGACACCCTGATCATCGCCATTCGAAGTTTTTGCGTAAAGGTCCAGCAATTGGATCTGCCGGCACCGGTGGCCATCAAGATGCCGGCGGTCCTCAGGGTTATCCAGTATTTTCAAAAAACGCTGAACGTCATCACCGAAGTGTCCCAACAATATGCTTTCATCGACCACCAACTGCCGGGAGTCGCTGCCGTATCAGCTCGGGCATTTCGGCGGGAAGTCAAGGATATCCTCAACATAGCGCACACGCCCTGCTCTCCAGAATTCGTGGATATCGGCAAGTCGATGCACCAGCTTGAGGACCAATATCACGACCTAAAAGATGAATTGCTCAGAACAGGCGCACAGGGTAGTCTTGAACTCGACAGGATGGTAGCCCTGCTCGAATACTACTCGCACATGCGCCTCATGTGCGAACAGGCCGTCAAGGGAACCACCTATTGGTCGTTGTTGCGAGACATCAATCTGACCTGTGTAAATGCCGACCCAAAAAACGAATACGCATGGAAACGTGAAGCATAATCAGGCAGTTATCAATCAGGAGATACAACCATGAAAGAATACAGAACCGCCATCATACTGATCGCCAGCGCTGCGGTGCTGGGTATTGGTGCATACCTTCTGCTCGACAAACCTGACGAAGACTCGCCAAACATGGCGGAAGTAGTCCAACCCGTCGCCCCGCCGGCACAAGCGCCGGACTGGGTGAATAAAGGCCAGGACGCCAAACCCGATTACGCTCCGTCCACGGCTGAATCCAAGGACACCACTCCGCCCGCACCGGTGGTCGAACAAGAGGAGCCACAGACCATCGAGGTGGCTGAAGACAAAATGATCACCTTCACCTTTGTCGAGTCGTTGGCAGACTACCTGCTGCACCGTTTTCAGCCGCGCAACAGCAAGGGCAAGCCGGATTCCCTGGCCTCGATCATTTCGCTGAACAAGTATTACGGACGGGAACTGGACGGCTTTGCCGTGACCGGCGACGATATTCAGGGAGCCAGAAAAATTGTACTCGACTACGCGTTCAATCCAGCCATGCTCGAGACCCTATACAATCTTTATGCTCAGGCCTTCATGGTCCATCTGGTGGATACCGCCGCAAACTCCGAGCGCGAATACGTGGTCGGAGATTCCAAAGAACGGCGCACCCTGACCAACGAGGAAATCCAGTCCATGCTTCGGCTCAACAGCCGCAGGATCGAACGCACGGCGGAACTGTTCCAGGCCATTGCCGATGATCCCGGCATTACGGAAATGGCGGCCAAATACCGCCGCGCATCCAAGGCGGTGGAACGCGCCAACAGCCAGTTGCAAACCGCCATATCCGACGAAAAGAACACCGCTGAAGCCGGTGAAAGACTCAAACAAGCCATTTTGCTCCGGGAGAGAACCAAGGCGGAAATCGTCACCCACCTCAAGCAGGTCTGTCAGACCTGCACCGAATCCGAGGTGTTCTATCTCTCCCAGTGGGCCTATCGCCGAGTCCTGAACGAACCCGAAGAAAAGCTGAAAGCCTTCGGTACGGCTGCCAAGATCATGGAAGACCTGGCCGGACGCTTCAACACACAGGCGGACGCACTTAAATAGGTGATCACATGTTGCATAGAGACCCCTTTGTCCTTATCCTTTACGGAAGCAAGAAGAGGATACCCTAAGGAGTCTCTATGTATTTCAAACAGATCACCACGCCCGGACTTGGTTGTTTTTCCTACGTCATCGGCTGCCCCGCCGCAGGTGAAATGATTGTCGTGGACCCGAAACGCGACGTGCAGGACTACCTGGACCTTTCCCGTGAAGAGGGAATGAAGATCATCCATGTCATCGATACCCATGTCCATGCAGACCACGTATCCGGTGCCCAGGAGCTCAAATCCCATACCGGCTGCGACATCATGCTCTATGAAACCTCACCAGTCAGTTACGGTTTCACACCGCTTTCCGAAGGACAAAAGCTGACCGTGGGCACGGCCACACTGGAAGTATTGCACACCCCGGGCCATACCCCTGACGCTTTGTCATTGTTGATCACCGACCTGACCCGCGGCAATGAACCATGGATGCTGCTCACAGGCGACGTGCTGTTCGTCAATGACATCGGTCGCCCGGACCTGGTGGGCGATGCCAGGCTGGACGAACAGATCACCAATCTCTGGAATTCCCTCTACGTCAAGTTCAAGAAATACCCCGACAGCCTTGAGATCTTCCCCGCGCATGGCGCAGGTTCCCTCTGTGGACGCGGCATGAGCTCCAAGCCCAGCTCCACTCTCGGATTCGAAAGACGCCACAATGCCATGCTCGGCTTTGAGAACTTCGAGGAATTCCGTCTCGCCATGAGCCAGGAATTCCCGGCCCGGCCCAAAAGCTTCACCCACATCATCTCCACCAATGCTGCGGGTGCTCCCCTGCTGGAACGATGCCCCATGGACATGTCCATGGAACCCATGCGGTTCGAGGAAAAAATGCAGACAGGGGCCATAGTCATCGATGTGCGCGATGCCGCCGCCTATGCCGGTTACCATATACCCGGTTCACTGAACATCGGCTTCGAAGCCAGCCTGGCCAATTGGGTCGGCATGGTGGTGGAGCCTGATGCGGACCTACTGCTTGTGGTGGCGTCCCGAAATGACTACGACCGCATGCGCACGGAACTCCACCGCATCGGATACGACAACATTCTCGGCTACCTGTCCGGCGGCATCCAGTCCTGGGTTTACAGCGGCCGCCCTGTGGACAAGCTGGCAATAGACTCAGCACAGGAACTCCAGACCTGTCAGGAGCAGAACAAGCCGCTCAGCCTGGTGGATGTCCGCACCCCGGGCGAGGTTGCGGGCGGCAGAATTCCAGGCGCTGTCCACATCCCGCTCAGCGACATTCTTGCAGGCAAGTTCAATCTGCCCGAGGATGCTCACCATATCCTCTACTGCGCCTCGGGCTACCGTTCCAATATCGCGGCTTCCTACCTGCAACGCCACGGATACTGGGATGTCCGGGCACTGGCAGGCGGCTATCTTGCCTGGAGTCGCGCAGGCTTCAAAACCGAATAGTCCCTCGAAATCAAATCAGACAGGCCCGAATTGTCGGCGCCTGTCTGATTTTGTGACCGCGTCAAGCCGCTTCCCATGTGCCTGCATCACATGAGGTATGTCCTGCACTGAAAGAAAAACCGGCAGCCGGATCAACGCACTTAACTACATCTCAATACTGACGATCTCCAACTATCATCTCCGACTAATCGGTAAGCGGTATGGTTTGGTCGGGGAACGGAGCGTAAAGGGCTTGACCCCGAACCGATAAACCGCGAAATAACTTATACGGGTCTCGCATTATACGTGCAGACTCTGACCGTGCGGTTCTTTTTCCCACCCGAACGCCTGTCACCAGGCAGGGGGGACGATGGACCGTATATAATAATACTGGCAATCGATTCCAGACATTATTGATTGATACAGGTCCAATTCAAAAACTGTGGAGAAGCACATGTCCAAGAAGATCATGAAGACAATGGACGGCAACACCGCTGCTGCACATGTGGCCTACGCCATGAGTGAAACAGCCGCCATCTATCCCATTACACCGTCAACGCCCATGGGCGAGATTGCCGACGAATGGGCTGCTCAGGGACGAAAAAACATTTTCGGCCAAAAAGTACAGATTCGCCAGATGCAGTCAGAAGCTGGTGCGGCAGGTGCTGTTCACGGTTCTCTGGCCGGAGGCGCGCTGACCACCACCTTTACGGCCTCTCAGGGGCTGTTGCTCATGATCCCGAACATGTACAAGATTTCCGGCGAGCTGCTGCCCGGCGTCTTCCATGTCTCCGCGCGTGCCATCGCAGCCCATGCCCTGTCCATCTTCGGGGATCATCAGGATGTCATGGCCACCCGTCAAACCGGATTCTCCATGCTCTTTTCCAATTCGGTCCAGGAGGTCATGGACCTTTCCCTGGTCGCCCACATCGCCGCCATGGAATCAAGCGTTCCGTTTATGTCGATCTTCGACGGCTTCCGCACCTCCCACGAAATTCAAAAGATCGCGGTCATCGACTACGAGGACATGAAACCGCTCCTCAACATGGACAAACTGGCCGCTTTCCGCGCCCGTGCCATGAACCCGGAACACCCGGACATCCGGGGCACTGCCCAGAATCCGGATATTTACTTCCAGGGTCGCGAAACAACCAATACTTACTATGAAGCCATCCCGGATATGGTCACCGAGGCCATGAAAAGGGTCGGCAAGATCACCGGCCGCCGCTACAAACTTTTCGACTACGTCGGACACCCGAAAGCTGATCGCATCATCATCGCCATGGGGTCGGGCTGTGAATGCATCGAGGAAACAGTCAACCACCTGAACGCCACGGGCAAGAAGGTCGGTTTGGTCAAGGTACGCCTGTTCCGCCCGTTTTCGATCAAGCACATGCTGGCCGCAATCCCCAAGACCGTCAAGAAAATCGCGGTGCTGGACCGGACCAAGGAACCCGGCGCCCTGGGCGACCCCCTGTACATGGACGTCTGCGCCGCCTATGCGGGCAAGCCTAACGCTCCCAAAATCGTAGGCGGTCGCTACGGACTCGGTTCCAAGGATTTCACCCCGGCACAGGCCAAGGCCGTGTTCGAATCCCTGACCAAGCCCAAACACGGCTTCACGGTCGGTATTCTGGACGACGTCACCAACACATCACTGTTTGATTGCGACTGTGTGGACACGGCCCCCGAAGGCACGGTTCAGTGCAAGTTCTGGGGACTCGGTTCCGACGGCACCGTCGGCGCCAACAAGCAGGCCATCAAGATCATCGGCGACAACACCAAGCTGTACGCCCAGGGATACTTTGCCTACGATTCCAAAAAATCCGGCGGCATCACCATCTCCCACCTGCGCTTCGGCAAGAAACCCATCCAGTCCACCTACCTGGTTCAGAACGCGGATTACGTTGCCTGCCACAATCCGAGCTACGTCAATCTCTACGACGTGCTGGAAGGTATCAAGGACGGCGGCACCTTTGTCCTCAACTGTCCCTGGACAGCCGAAGAAATGGATTCGAAACTGCCCGCAGCCATGCGCCGCACCATCGCCGCGAAAAACCTCAAGTTCTACGCGGTGGATGCAGTCAAGATCGCCGGTGAAGTCGGACTGGGCGGCCGCATCAACATGGTCATGCAAACAGCCTTCTTCAAACTGGCTGACGTCATTCCCTTCAAGCAGGCGGTCACCCTGCTCAAGGGAGGCATCAAAGCCGCTTACGGGAAAAAAGGCGACAAAATCGTCAACATGAACAACGCCGCCGTGGACAACGCCGTGGACGCCATCGTTGAAATCCCGGTCCCGGCCGCCTGGAAAAAGCTCAAGGACGACAAGGTCGCCGCCCGTCGCGAACCGGCCTACGTCAAGGACGTCATGCGCCCGGTCCTGGCTCAGAAAGGTGACTCCCTGCCAGTTTCCGCATTCTCCCACGACGGGACCATGCCTGCCGCCACCTCCAAATACGAAAAGCGCGGCGTGGCCATCCTGGTTCCCGAATGGATCAAGGAGAACTGCATCCAGTGCAACCAGTGCGCCTTTGTCTGTCCGCACTCCGCCCTGCGCTCGGTGCTGACCACTGACGCCGAGATGAAGAAGGCTCCGAAGTCTTACGAAACCCTCGACGCAGTCGGCAAGGACGTCAAAGGCATGCAGTTCCGCCTCCAGGTCAACACCCTGGACTGCCTGGGCTGCGGCAACTGCGCCGATGTATGCCCTGCCAAGGAAAAGGCTCTGGTCATGAAGCCCATCGCCACGCAAACTGCAGTGCAGACCAAGAACTTCGACTTCTCGGACACGATCTCCTACAAGGACGCCTTTGGCCGCGACACGGTCAAGGGTTCCCAGTTCCGCAAGTCTCTCATGGAATTCTCCGGCGCCTGTGCCGGTTGCGGCGAAACCCCATACGTCAAGGTCATCACCCAGCTCTTCGGCGAACGCATGATCATTGCCAACGCCACGGGTTGTTCCTCCATCTGGGGCGCGTCCGCGCCTACCTCGCCATACTGTGTCAATGAAGACGGCTTTGGTCCTGCCTGGGGCAACTCCCTGTTCGAAGACGCAGCGGAGTTCGGCTTCGGCATTGAAATGGCCACCGACCAGCGCCGCACACACCTGACCGAACTGGTCCTGGAAGCCGCCAAGACCGAAACCGGTGCGCTCAAGACCAAGCTGAACAAATGGGCCAAGGTCAAGAACGACCCGGAAGAGTCCAAACTTGCCGGTGATGCCCTGAAGAAAGCCCTCACGGGTACTCGCAAGAAACTGCTCAAGGAAATCCTGTCCATGGCCGACCTGTTCACCAAGCAATCCATCTGGGTGTTCGGCGGTGACGGTTGGGCCTACGACATCGGTTATGGTGGCCTGGACCACGTGCTTGCCTCCGGCAAGGACATCAATGTCCTGGTCATGGATACCGAAGTCTACTCGAACACCGGCGGCCAATCCTCCAAGGCCACACCGCTCGGCTCCATCGCCAAGTTCGCCGCCGCCGGAAAAACCACGGGCAAGAAGGATCTTGGCCGCATGGCCATGACCTACGGCTACGTATACGTGGCCTCCGTTGCCATGGGTTCCAACAAGCAACAGTTCCTCAAGGCAATCAAGGAAGCCGAGGCCTACCCCGGTCCGTCCCTGATCATTGCCTACGCCCCCTGTATCAACCAGGGCATCAAGAAAGGCATGGGCAAGACCCAGTTCGAGCAGAAACTGGCAGTGGATTCCGGCTACTGGCCGCTCTACCGCTACAATCCCCAACTTGCCGATGCAGGTGAAAACCCGTTCATCCTGGAATCCAAGGCTCCCGACGGAACCCTGCAGGAATTCCTGTCCGGCGAAAACCGGTACGCCATGCTGGAACGGTTCTACCCTGAATTCTCCAAGGAGTACCGTGCCAAGATCGAAACGGACTTCAACAAGAGATACGAAGCCCTCAAGCACATGGCCGGCGGCGACTGCAAAAAGTAACCACGGTTCATCACAAACAACAAAGGCCGGGACTGATTGTCCCGGCCTTTTTCATTGTCTGCTCACCCGCAGGCACCAAACGAATAAGCCCTACTTTTCTTCCGCAGGCAGCAAGGAGACGTCCCCGGTCCTGGCGAGCAGGCCGTGCAGCTTGCGCTTCGCGTCCTCCAGAATCATGTACATTGCCGGAACCATGACCAAGGTGATGACCGTGGCAAAGAGGATACCGAAGCCAAGGGACAGGGCCATGGGGATAAGGAACCGGGCCTGCATGGACGTTTCCAGAATCATGGGAGCCAACCCGCTGAACGTGGTCAGCGTGGTCAGCATGATGGCCCGGAAACGGGCCGTGCCAGCATCCAGAACCGCATCGTGGGCGCATTTTCCGCTTCGACTCATCTTATTGGCGTAATCGATGAGGACCAGCGAATCGTTGACCACAACACCCGACAAGGCAACAATGCCGAGCAGACTCATCAAGCTGATGCTGTACCCCATGAGGATGTGGCCGAATATGGCACCTACCGCCCCGAACGGGATGCAGAACATGATGATGAGCGGCTGGACGTAGCTCTTGAAAGGAATGGCCAAAAGCGCATATATGGCCAGCATGGCCAGAAGCAGCCCGGTAAAAAGACTGCTGGTGGACTCGCTCATATCCGCTTGCTTACCCTGCATGGTGCAATTGAGGCCAGGATACTTTGCCTTGAGATCCGGGACGACTTCGGCAAACACGCTGCTCATGACCTGGTTGGCCTGATTTTGCGGATCCACGTCCGCAGTCACCGAGAGCACCCGGCGACCATTCCGTCGATTGATCGAAGTATAGGCGTTTCCGCGCTTGATATCGACCACGTCGCGCAGAAGCGCCTCCTTCCCCTCGGAGTTCATGAGCATCAACTCTTCGAGGCCGTATTCGGACACACGCTCGTTTTCGGGGCGACGAACCACCACTTTGATCTCGTTGCGACCGCGCTGCTGGCGCAGAACCTCCTCGCCATAGTATGCCGCACGCACCTGGCTGGCCACCTCCTGGGAGGTCAGCCCAAGGGCCATTCCTGCAGAAGTAATGGAGAAATCAAGCTGCTCCTTGCCGGGCGAAAACCCGTCGTCCACATTCTTCACGCGGGGGTATAAGGCAAGTGATTCGGAAAGATCCTTAGCCGCTGCCTCAAGAGTGGACACATCGGAGTGAGCGAGCTCAAACTCCAGGGCATCGCCTGCGCCGGGGCCACCTCGATCCGAAGAAAAAGAAAGAACTTCAAGACCGATGATATCCCCGGCTTCCTTCCGCCACTGGTTCACAAATTCCTGCGTGGTAATGGGACGGACGTCAGCAGCCGTAAGATAAACCTTGATTTTTACCACATGGCTGCCGGAGATATCCCTACCCTCTCCGCCGATTTTAGAATCCATGCCAACCACGAGGTCATTGCCTCCATTGGCTTCGGCCACTTTTGACGCCGCAGCCAGAAGTCGATCACGCACGGCTTCGGTTTTCGCCACGGCGGAACCATAAGGCAACTCGGCTATACCGTATGCATAATCGGACTCAACCTTGGCCATGAGGGTGAAGCCCATCCTGCCGCTCATGACAAAAGCCCCGGACAGGATGAGCAATCCTAGCCCCACGGCCACGGTGGCGTATCGCCATTGCAGGCACCAATCCAGGAACGGACGATACACGTTCTGAATAAAACGCATAAGCCCATCGGCCACCCGTTGCTGATACCTGCCAATCCAGGCCATAATGCCGCTTTGGCGGCTGTTCCCCAGATGCGACAGATGCGCGGGCAGAACAAGGAGGCTCTCTATCAAGGATATGGCGAAAACGCTGATGACCACCACGGGAATCGACCAGAATATCTTTCCCATGACGCCGGGAAGAAACAAAAGCGGCATGAAGGCCACGATATTGGTCAACACGCTGAAGACAACGGGCATGGCGATCTGCTTGGCCCCTTCTATGGCGGCCTTGAGCGGCGGCATGCCCTGCTGCCGCATGGTGAACACGTTTTCACCCACCACGATGGCGTCGTCCACCACGATGCCCAGGGCGATGAGAAAGGCAAACATGGTGATCATGTTGATGCTGATTCCCAGAAAGGGAAGAATCAGGAAACAACCGAGAAAGGAAATGGGAATACCCATGGCCACCCAAAAGGCAAGCCGGGCTTCCAGGAACAGAGCCAGGAACAAGAAGACCATGCCGAGTCCCATGTAGCCGTTGGACAAGAGCAAATCCATACGCTGGGAATAGACCTCGGAATTGTCATCCAGAACAATGACGGAAACATTGGAGGGCAGTCGTTCCTTGAATGTCTCAATGGCCTTCTTGACGGAGTCTGACACGCTGATGGGTGTCTGCTCACCCACACGGTAGACATCGATGCGCACGGCCGGCTGTCCGTCATAGGTGGTGATGATATCGTCATCCTCAAAACCGTCGATGACGGTGCCTATGTCCTCAACCAGCACCTGAGTGCCGTCATTGCCGATGACAACGGGAATCCGGGCAAAGTCCCGCCCATAGTCCCTCCGGTCCTTCATGCGCACCAGAACTTCGCCGTTTTCGGCCTTTATGCCGCCGCCGGGAAGGTCGACAGAGGCATCCCGAAGACGATCGGCCACCTCCTCCAGGGTGAGGTTATGCGCACGCAATTTCTCCTGCGGTATTTCAATGGAAATTTGCAGATCACTGACCTCCGACAGTTCCACCTGGGTCACCCCCGGATCAGAAATGAGCTGGTCGCGCAATTGCTCCGCCAACTCGCGCAGAGTGGTTTGGGCCTGGTTGCCGTACACCATGACCGACAGGACCTGCCGTTGATGGGATGTTTCCGAGATGACCGGGTCCTCGGCCTCTTCGGGGAAAGAGGTGATGCGGTCCACTTCGGTCTTCACGTCCTGAGTGAGCTTTTGCAGATCCGTCCCCTCCAATGCCTCGATGAGAACCGACCCAGACCCTTCAGACGACGTGGAAGTCACTTCCTTGACACCGTCAAGACCCTGCACAGCCTGCTCCACGGCAAGCACGATGCCCTGCTCGACCTCTTCAGGACTGGCTCCGGGATAGGAAACCGCGACCGACACAGTATCCAGGGAAAATTCGGGAAAGACCTCCTTCTTTATCTGCGCCACAAAGACAAGGCCGCCCACCAGAAGGACTATCATCAACAGGTTGGCTGCCACGGAATTGCTCGCCATCCACGCAATGGGCCCCTTGTTGGATGTTTGCTTCAAGTTAGCCATTATTGTTCTCCTCGACCTGTCCACCGGCTTCCACAGGTACTGACGCTTCCGATGAATTGAGCAGCATCCCCTGCATGGGTGCAGCCAAGTCCGAAGTAACTATGGACTCACCGGGTGCCACTCCCTGATCAACGATGACGGCATCTGCGTCTTTCCATATCGGATTCAAAGTCCGAATATCCAAGGTGCCGTCATTTGTCAGTATCCAAACCTGACTGTTGTCGCGGTATGCGCTCCGGGGAATGGCAAACACGCCCTCCAGCATATCGCCTTCGACCTTCACCGAAACATAGCTGCCGAGAAGCAAAGGCTTCACACCTGGCCGACCTTCGAGATTCAAAGGGTCCATGACAGAGATAAGGATACGGGCCATGCGTCCCTCGTCCTCAAGCGAGGGGAGCAGGCGGACCACACGTCCCTGCCTCTCGCTCTTCGTGATGCCGCTTCCAATGATGATCCTGGCGGAAGAACCTACCGGTTGCGTAACCGACGGAAATCTTATCCAGTCCAGACGATCCACGGGGACAGAGGCCTGAATCCAGAATTCATCGGTCCCCACCAGCGTGGCCAGAGTCTCCTGTTCGGAGATGGCTGCACCGATGTCCGTATTCTTCGACTCCACCATGGCGGCGAACGGGGCCGTAATACGTGTACGCGCAAGGTCTATCCGGGCCTGCTCAAGCTTTGCCTGGGCCGCCCGCAGGTCAGCCTTGGCCTTTTCCAGATGAGGCTTTCTCAAAGCCAAACTCGCTTCGGCTTCGGTCACTTTGGCAGGCCCCTTGAGCATATCCCACTCCCGAGCCGAGACATTCTGGTATCCCTGCTCCACCTTGAGATTATATTCGGCTTCGGTCACCTCTGCCTGGACCTCACTGACGGCCAGTTCATAATCCTTTGAATCGATCACCAGGATTTCCTGCCCCTTGCCGAAATATCCGCCCGGCACGAAATCCGCGCTCACGCCAGTCACCTTTCCGGACACCTGCGCCTCAAGCTGGATCTCCCGGGTGGCGGTAACGGTCCCCATGACATCCACCACCACACGGTGGTTGGTCACAACCGCAGTCTGCGTATCCACGGTCTGCCTGACAACTTCAGGCACACGCATTTTTGCCTTTGGGGCCGTGGCCACAGTGGCGTAGGCACCCACTGCGGCCACCATGAAAACAATGATCGGGATCAGCACCTTGAGGCTGAATATCGCGCTGGTTTTTCTGGTAGTATTATTCATGACTAACCCTCGTTGCTGACTTTATCGGTGTGAGAAGAATCATATTCGGCGGCCGGTTCCGGGATGGTATCGGTCCAGGTTCCGCCCAAGGCGCGATGCAGAGCCACTCGATAGAGCAAGAGATTCGTCTGCTCGGTCGCCATGGTAATCTCGAGTTCCTGCACGGACATCAACGCGCTCAGGACAGGCAGGTAATCGTCAAGCCCCTGAACGTATCGAGTGATGGCTTCCCGAAGACTGGTACGTGTGGCATCAAGCTGCAGGGTCAGTGCATCCAGGTAGGCCCTTTGCCATTTTTCCTGGGACAGGGCGTCCTCGACTTCCTTGAAGGCCGTGTAAACCGTCTCCTTGTAGCCGGCGAGCTTTTCATCTACCACGCCTCGCGCCTTTTCCACCTCGGCCTTGCGATAACCGCCGTCCAGGATGGGGCCAACCACTGAAGCGGCCAATGACAAAATCCAATTATCAAATATGGTTCCCAGCTGCGCACCGGTATAGGCACCGGTTCCCGTCAGACTGAGGGAAGGCAGCCGGTCCGCCCTGGCCGCCGTAACCGCCCAATCCGCCGAGGAAAGCGCCAGTCCCGCGGAACGCACATCCGGGCGGTTGGCCAGTAAATCGGCAGGCAATCCCAGACCGGGCAACTCACCCAGTTCGGGTAATTGGGCAGCGGCTACCGTGACGGACCCCGCAGGCTTGCCCATGAGCAGGGCCAGTTCATTCAGAAGAAGCTGTTCCTCGGATTTGACCGGGGGCAGCAAAGCCTTGACTCGGGCCAGGTTCTGCCGTTGCTGGTAGACGTCCAGAGCCGTTGATATGGAATTGCGAAACCGCAGTTCGATCAATTCAAGATAATTTTCGTTGGCCGTGATCTGCTCAAGGATGATCTGCTCCTTCCGGCGCTGGACCTGTATCTCGAACCAACGGGACACCACCTCTCCGGCCACGGTCATGGCGGCCGTATTCAAATCCTCGCGAGAGGCCATGTAGTCCAATTGACCGGATTTGGCTTCGGCTTCAATGCGGCCCCACAGATCCAGCTCATACCCAGCCTCAAGGCCGAGGGTATGAACTTCCGTTGTGGTTTCGCGATCCGTGGCATTCTTGGTATAGGAACTGGTATGCTTGTAATCCCCTGTCGCATCCAATGTCGGATACTTGTCCGCACTGGACTGAATCGAGGAGGCACCGGCTTGACGCAGACGGGCCCAGGCCATAACGACATCGAAATTCGCCGCCAAGGCCTCCTCGACAAGAGCATCGAGTTCTTCGTTGCCAAACCCCTCCCACCATTTGCCCAAGTCGGCATCCTGCTCAGAATAGAGCGTGTAGGCCGACGGAAGCGGCGCAACCGGATCAAGCCTCGCGTCCGGCCTGAACGGCGAACAGGCCGACAAGACCACGGCAAGCCCGATCAGCATTGCCACCATCCGGCCTGCGGTTGAAAAACGTATCGGTTTCACATTGCTCTCCATAAAATTGTTTACTGACCCAATGTATAATGCAGAGATGTCCCGAGAGTGTTGGAGGGATGATAAAAGATGTTAAAGGATGTAAAAATTCCGCGATATCATTGCCATTCATTGAAACAAACGGATATGGAATTGTCATGAAATCAAACGGACCGGTCCTGATCATAGACGACGACCAGAAGTTGCGAGACCTCCTGGTGGAATACCTTGCGGATTATGACTTCCAGACCCACACCTTGCCATCCGGCATGCAGGCAATTGAAACGATTAGCAAAATCAAGCCTAGTGTAATTGTCCTGGATGTCATGATGCCGGGTAAGGACGGCCTTGAGGTTCTGCGCGACATCCGAGCCGAGTATGCCACGCCGGTCATCATGCTGACGGCCAAGGGGGAGGATACCGACCGAATAGTCGGGCTGGAGCTGGGAGCCGATGACTACATGGCCAAGCCGTTCAATCCTCGCGAACTCCTGGCCAGGATAAAGGCTGTGCTTCGCCGAATCGAAACCAATGGAGAAAAGGAAAGGAAATCCGGGCAGTCGGTTATCAAAGCCGGAGGACTCGTGCTGAATGTCTCAAGGCAGACCCTTGAAATCGGCAACGTTGAACTGGAAATGGCCCCTACTGAATTCAGACTGCTCAAAGCGCTCATGACCCACCAGGACAAGGCACTGACCCGCGACGAACTCATGGATATGGTCTGGGACAAGGATTTTTCCGCCTACGACCGCAGCATTGACGTGCACGTCAGCAAGCTGCGCTCACAACTCAAACCGTATTCGGACCATGCCAAGCGTATCAAGACCGTTTGGGGAACCGGCTACATGTTCGTGGGTGAACGATGAAAATCAGCCAACTCTACCTCAAAATCCTCTTCGCCTTCATCATGGTACTCCTGGTTGCCATACTCGGCATATGGGGCCTGCTTGAACTGGGGCACATTCGTCCCCCGTTCACGCTCCACGCCCAGAACCGCTCGGAAGCCCTCAAGCAAATCACTGTAGCGAAAATCGGCATGGCCCCGCGCCTTACAGTGGAGTTGAAACAACAACTGTCAGATATGCTGAACATCTTTGCTTCTTCCTTCAACGGGGAAGCCTGGATCATCAACAAACAAGGCGAGACCGTAGCCAAATCCTTCAACTACTCCATCCCGCTCACCGGCAATGAAAACATGGAACTGAAGCTCTCGTCGCCTCAAGGAAACCATATTTATCTCATCGAAAAAGGCAACCAGCGTTCCATATATTCAACCGGCACACTCCATACGGCCTCGGACACGCTGACGATCCACATCCTGAACCCATGGCGGACCCATAATGAGGAAGTCTGGTTTATGGAAGGATTGATCCTCATGGCCAGTGTAGCGGCACTCCTGCTGATTCCGGTTTCACGCCATATAACACGCCCCATCAACGAGCTCACGAAATCCGCGGAACTGCTCTCCAGGGGGGATTTTTCTCCTCGCGTGAAGGAAAGCAGCAAGGATGAGATGGGCACTCTCGCCAAGACCTTCAATCAAATGGCCCACAGTCTCGAAAAAATGGTCCGGGGAGGACGGGAGCTGACCGCCAACCTTTCCCACGAACTCAGAAGCCCGCTGGCCCGCATCCGGGTGTCCCAGCAGATCATCCAGGAACGGTTGGAATCCGGCCGCACAGATGGCGTGAACAAACACGTCCTGAAGATGGAAGAGGAAATCAACCACATGGACAGCCTCATCGACAAGATAATGAAGCTCTCCAAACTCGACCTCCAGGAGCCGCCGCCACGCGATGATATTGTTTCCATGTCCGACATGTTGAACGAAGCCGTGGAACGCATAACACCACTCATAGGGAAATCCGGCATTCTGGTGAAACGGGTTGTTGAGACTGTGCCGAGCTATTGCTGCCGCAAGCAGGACATCCGCATCGTGCTGGACAACATCCTGTCCAATGCAGTCAAATACAGCCCCAACGAAGACGTCGTTCACATCGAATGCAACGCCGACGACGATGCTATCACCATCCGGGTGGTCAATTCGTATGACCGTCTGTCCCCGGCGGAGCTTGAAACCATATTCACTCCCTTCAAACGCCTTGGTTACAACGACATCGAAGGCAATGGCCTGGGCCTGGCTTTTGCCAGGAAGATTATCGAAGACCACGGTGGTTCCATCCAGGCCTCCAGCATCGATAGAGGGTTTTGTCTGACCGTACGGCTCCCGTTGGGCTGACCGACTCTCCGGAGCCCCGTGGATAGACATATACGTTCTCCGGAACTACAAGCCGTCCCCCCCAAAAAAAAAGCCTCTCCTCTCTTCACGCTGTGGGCACACTGTCCATGCCTATCATCAAGGCAACATGACCGACTGACACGTCCATAGACGTAATCAATTCGCTCGCATTGCAGCCATGAACAATTCAATTGCTTGCATTGTATTTTTTATTTACAATATCTTGATTTTCAAAATAAAAACAATTTTATGTGCAATGCTGGATTCAAAATTGATAAAATGTTTTTCATCGCGTAGTGTCTCCTTTCAATGTTGCATGAATCAACGAAGAGGTCTTGTGATTCTCACAAGGTAGCCGCATACTCCCCCCGTTCAGGGAATAAAATAAATCAATGAGCCATACCATCATGTTCCCACGCACCGATTCTTCAAAGTGCCCCTTTCGTCGTGAACGCTGTTTCCTGCCATTGGCGTTTGCCTTTTTCTCCTTGACCGTCTTGGGGCTGTTTTTCAACGACAATGCCCAGGCCCAGGAAAAAGAACCGTTCACCCGCCAAGTTGTGGTGGACAAGGCCTGGCAACTGTGCCTGAGCCCTTACGACCCGACGCACGGGCAGATTCCGCAATCCCTGCTTGACCTCAACTATGATGCATGGCGCGACATACGTTTTCGCCCTGAAATGGCACTGTGGAAAAACGAAAAATTGCCTTTTCAGTTGCAATTCTTCCATCCCGGAATTTTTTACGACCGGTTGGTGGACATCAATATCGTTAACAACGGCGATACCCAAAGGCTATCCTTTGAACCCGCCATGTTCGACTATGGAGACAACCACACGCTGCCCGAACAGATTCCGACCCAATTCGGATTCGCCGGATTTCGCATCCATGGTCCGATCAACACACCAAAATACTTCGATGAAATCGCGGTCTTTTTGGGAGCAAGCTACTTCCGTGCCGTTGCCAAGAAACAGGTCTATGGTCTTTCGGCCCGCGGCCTGGCCGTGGATACAGCCCAACCCGACGGCGAGGAATTCCCTTATTTCAGTGAATTTTGGATCGAAAAACCAACCAGAAAAAGCACTGATGTGACCATCCATGCCCTGTTGGACAGCAAAAGTCTTACCGGAGCGTATACCTTCGTTATCCGTGGCGGAAAAACCACCATCATGGATGTCACGGCAACACTGTTCCTGCGAACCCCGGTAACCAAGATCGGCATCGGCCCGCTGACAAGCATGTTCCTGTTCGGCGAAAACACCGATGCGCGCAAGGTGAGCGATTTCCGTCCCGAGGTACACGACTCGGACGGACTTCTCATCAAACAAGACTCCGGCGAATGGTTCTGGCGTCCGCTGAACAACCCGGATAATCTGGAATTGAATTCTTTCCAGGCAGACAATGTCCGTGGATTCGGCCTCATTCAGCGAGATCAGGACTTCCAACATTACCAGGATATCGAGGCCAAGTACCAACGACGCCCATCCCTGTGGGTTGAACCGCGCGGGAATTGGGGCAGTGGTCATGTGGAACTGGTAAATATCCCCACTAATCAAGAGATCCACGATAACATCGTCGCCTTTTGGACCCCGAAGGACGCCCTACCCATAGGCGTACCACAAACCTATGAGTACCAACTCAAGTGGTACGAGGGACGCTTTACCCACCCGCCTCTGGGGTATGTCAATGACACCCGAGTCGGCGACGCAAAGGGTGGAGGGAAACTTTACGTCATCGATTTCAACAGTAAGGCTCTGAGTGTCCTGAATCCGCCTTCCAATGTCACGGGAGTAGTCACCTGCGGCAAGGGAGCGGTCATTTCCGAACAACACGTGGAAAAGAATCCACATACCGGCGGCTGGCGCCTCTCCTTTCTGGTTCGCCCCGACAAAGAGCCGTCTGCTCTGGAGAAGGTCCTTCCCAAGCGCACCCCTCCCATTGATCTCCGCGCCTTTTTAAAAATCAACGACACCACTCTGACGGAAACCTGGAACTATGCCTACCAGCCCTGATCACGCCACAACGGCGGACCGTTCGCAGCGGGAGCAAACAGCTCGTTTCCTGCTGGAATATCTGAATCAAATTCCCATGGATATGGAGAAACGCCTGGAACTGGCCCTGGAAACTCTGCGGAGTCTTCCCGTGGATGCCACTCCCAGCCAGACGCTGACGGCTTTGCGTTCCCGACTGCCGACTCAGGATCATGAAGCGTTCCCCCATGGATACCCACCCATTGATCGCTGGCATATGCCCGCTCAATATCTCGGCCGGTCGCGCTCCGGCATGCGCGCTTTGGCCTCGCAATGGGCCTGGCTGACGATCATAGGCCTGCTGCTGGCCATGACCCTGCTGCTGCATGTATACAAGTGAGCCATAATATGCAGAACAACACGCAAGCTCCACCGTGGCGCATCTCAACCGGAAAACGGCGCTCGGTGCTCACCCTGCTGATCCTGATTCCGTCAGCGCTGGCCAGTTCCTATGTCGGTTCCGTCCTGCCCAACAAAGGGGCCACACCTTTGGAGCTGGCAATCATCATTGTCTACTCCATACTCTTCGCCTGGATATCCGTCGGATTCTGGACTGCGCTCATGGGCTGGTTCACTCTGTTGCGCCGCTATGACCGTTTTGCGGTCAGCCACGTTCTGTCCGATCCCCTGGAACCGGATACAACCGTCCGCACTGCCGTGCTTTTTCCCATCTGCAACGAAGACACGCCTCGGGTCATGGCCGGGATTAAGACCATCTACCTGTCTCTTCAGCAAACGCCGAACGCAAACCAATTCGATATCCACATTCTGAGCGACTCCAGCGGAGCGGACAAGTGGATCGAGGAAGAATCCGCCTGGGCTGATTTGGTTGAGGAACTGGGCGCGCAGGGCCGCATATTCTACCGCAACCGCAAGGTGAACCTGAAACGCAAAAGCGGCAACGTCGCCGACTTCTGCCGCCGACACGGAAAGGCCTACACCTATATGGCCGTGTTCGATGCGGACAGCGTCATGAGCGGCAAGACGCTGAACGCCATGGTTCATATAATGGAACAGCGGCAAAACATCGGCATACTCCAGACAGCGCCAGCCTGCTTTGGCCGAGACACCCTGCTCGGGCGGCTGCAACAGTTTGCCAATCGCGCATACGGTCCCATGTTTGCCGCCGGACTGCATTTCTGGCAATTGGGCGACGCCCAGTACTGGGGACACAACGCCCTTATCCGCATCAATCCGTTCATGCGCCATTGCGGACTGCCGAGACTCTCGGGCAAACCGCCGCTTGGCGGGGACATCCTCAGCCATGACTTCGTGGAAGCCGCGCTCATGCGCCGCGCAGGCTGGGGAGTCTGGCTCGCCTTTGACCTGCCCGGCAGTTGGGAAGAAAACCCACCGAACCTGCTCTCCGAACTCAAACGGGACCGCCGCTGGTGCCAGGGCAACCTGCAACACCTGCGCCTGCTGTTCACCGAAGGCCTTTTCCCAGCCCATCGCATCCTTTTTCTCAACGGAGCCATGAGCTATGCCTCGGCCCTGCTCTGGTTCCTGTTCCTGATGCTGTCCTCGACCGAGGCGGTTGTTCAAGCCATTGTCGGCCCGAGCTATTTCACCGCGACGAAATCCCTTTTCCCGTCCTGGCCGGTCTGGCAACCGATGTGGGCTTTGGTCCTGCTGGCCACCACAGGCGTACTGCTTTTCCTGCCAAAAATACTGAGCTATCTCCTGATCGTCCTGAAAACCCGACAGTCACGCCTGTTCGGCGGCCCTTTTCGCCTGCTGCTGAGCATACTTCTGGAAGTGTTGTTCTCCGCTCTACTAGCCCCCATCCGCATGCTCTTTCACAGCAAGTTCGTCTGTATCACGCTCCTGGGGCGACAGATCGGCTGGGGATCGCAACAGCGGGATGACCGCCCCACCACATGGTGGGATGCAGCCCGATTCCACGGCGGCGGCACACTGTTCGGGCTGCTGTGGGGAGGCATTGTCTGGCTTTACTCACCCAATTTTTTCTGGTGGATCGCTCCCATTGTCGTACCTATCGTACTCTCAATGCCTCTTTCCGTCATAACCAGCCACCACGGGCTGGGCTGTTGGCTACGAAAAAAACGGTTGCTGCTGATTCCTGAAGAAACCGACCCGGCACCGGAAATCCGGGACGTGACCCGCTTCACCAAAGAAATGGAAGAAATCCCTGTCCCCCTTGGCCTGCCACGCGAGGCCGGATTCCTCCGTGCACTGCTCGACCCCAAGGTCAACGGGCTCAGACGGGCCCTGCTTTCCCGCCACAAACGAAATTACAGCGCCGCCACGTGTGCCCGGCATGATCGCTTGGTGGACACAATGCTGAATAAGGGTCCCAACGCATTGACCCAAAAAGAAAAAATGACCCTGCTACGCGACCCAGACCGGCTCCTGGAACTGCACACGCTGGCCTGGACAATGGACAACGGAGCCATGCGCAAAAGATGGATAAAGAACTACTGAGCAACATCCACAAATGCTTGGCTGATCCGACTCCGTAACCCTCAAGACACTCAAGGTGGCCATCAAGGCAGGCGATCTCTCAGAGAAAAACCACGGGCCTACATCCGTAATCCAGAAGGGTGACGACTTTCGCTGCTCCGGTTTCCCGGACAACTTTGTTACGCAGAAAAAACACACAGCAATACACTTCGTTAGCCGCCATGTTCACCCTTGCTCAACACCTTGGATTAATTAACTGAACTCAACTGGTCCATCAAAGACACCAGCATTGTTAATGCATATGGTGGTTGCACCATGGATTGGAAAGACGTACTCATTGTAGATAATTCAAGCATTTTCGTTGTAGCGCACGGATAAATGCATCTCTTTGAAATACTTATTGTTAGGCAAAACAAAAAACCCGCCTAAACGACGGGTTTCATTGAGTTTCAGAGTGGTGGGTCACCAAGGAATCGAACCTTGAACCTCCGGATTAAGAGTCCGCTGCTCTGCCAATTGAGCTAGTGACCCACTCGGTGTTGCGCTTGCGCTCAACGGAGTGAATAACTATAAGTCGGACCCGGAAAAGTCAACCAGAAAATTTCACTTTTTTCAAACAGGTTTTAAATGCCCGTAACCAAGCCGCTTTTTTCTCTGCTTCTCACTGTTGCCCTCTCTCTGGTCTCGTCCATGTGCTATGCCCAGATTCAGCCGAGTTCCCTACCCATGGAAACACGGGTCGAAGGGTATGCCATCCCCATGGGCACACTGGGAGAAGATGAACCAGGAGCGATTCTCCTCGCCGTCACCTTGAATATCGAGGATGACTGGTACGCGTATTCCAACATCCCGGGAGAGGTGGGCAAACCCACCCAGCTCACAGCCGCAACCGCCAACGGATCACCGCTCAAGGTATTCTATCCCGAGGGCGTACAAAAGCCTGATTCCTATGACCCATCGGTGACCGTCACCGCATTCCTCCACGAGACCGTACTCTTCGTTCTCATCCCGCGAGGCATGGAATCGCCATTTCCGGTGACCATGAACCTGGACCTTCTCCTGTGCCATCCGACAAAATGCGTTCCCGGCCGCCTGGAATTACAGTATGGCGAGACGAATCTGGACGCGACATCATTGCCTCCTGCCGACGAGCGGCCCTGGTGGCAGGAGTTCCAGCAACAAGTTCGCCGGCAAGCGGCTGTCCAGCCCCTGATCCTGTCCGATGCTGACGAAATGAAAACCGCGATCATCCAATGGCAATTCACCCCCGAGTATTTACAACCCGGCCTTGAGGTGGGCAGCCTCCTTTCGGCCGTACTCATGGGCCTGCTGGCCGGACTCATCCTGAACATCATGCCGTGCGTGCTCCCCGTGGTCAGCCTCAAGCTCTCCTCCCTGCTCTCAGCGGGCGCGGACAGCAGTGAAGACCCGACTCGCGCCTTTCGCGAACACAACATTTTCTTTGTACTCGGCGTGCTGACGTTCTTCCTTTTTCTGGCCGTTGTTCTCGGCAGCACGGGCTCGGCCTGGGGCGCACTCTTCCAGAACCGCTGGCTGGTCCTGGGCGTGGCCGCCATCATGGGAGCGCTGGGGTTGAGCCTGTTCGGCCTGTTCCACCTGCCTGTGGTTGACCTCAAGTTCGGTGCAGGCCACGACAGTCCCCGAAAACAGGCTTTTTTCACCGGCATGTTGACCACCCTCCTGGCTACTCCGTGCAGCGGCCCGTTTCTGGGCGGCGTGCTCGGGTGGGCACTCATTCAAGGACCAATGGTCATCGCCACGGTCTTCTTCTGCATCGGATTGGGCATGTCCACGCCCTACCTGCTCCTGATACTCAACCCGAAACTTGCCCGGTTCCTGCCTAAGTCCGGACCATGGATAAAATACGTGGAAAAAGGCATCGCCTTCTTCCTGCTGGGTACAGCTTTCTATCTCGTTGCCATCGCCGTCGGCAGCGGAAGTCTGCGTATCCTCGCCCCGCTGTGGGCCGTCCTATTCGGTGGCTGGCTCTGGCTTCAGACCAGGAATGCTAGGGGCGCAGTTCGCGGAATTATCCGCCTTGGAGCCCTATGCCTGCTGGCTGCAGCCGTAGTCTGGACCACCCCCGCACAACATCAGACAAACCCGTGGGATTCATTCGATCCGGTCACCTTGAGTCAGACCATCGGCAACGAAACCCTTCTGGTAGAATTTACTGCCGATTGGTGCCCCACCTGCAAGGTGCTGGAAGCCACGGTCATGACGAATGAAAACGTGATCTCCTGGGAAACGAACTATGCTGTCCGGTTCATAAAAGTGGACATGACCCAGCGCGACCCCGAGGCCGAAGCGCTTCTTCTGGCCCTGGGCAGCCGCAGTCTTCCCACGGCAGCCGTTTTCAAGAAAGGCCAGGGGAACACCCCGTTGGTCATCCGAGACCTCTTCACTGCAAAACAGCTTGAAAGCATACTGAAATCATTATAAAAAATTCTGAACAAAGGAGAGTTTAATGCTCAATTTCCAATATTTCATGCCCACGCGGCTGATCTTCGGCCCCGACACTCTGAACCAACTGGGCGACACCCCCTACCTGCCTCGCGGCAAAAAGGCCATGATCGTCATCGGTGAATCCGGCGTCATGGTCAGGCAGGGATATCTGTCCCGCGTCCAAAGCCTGCTCGCCAAACAGGACGTTCAGACCATCGTATACGACAAAATCAAACCCAACCCGGAGTCTGATTTCGTGGATGAAGCAGCGGCCATTTGCCGCGAAAACGGCGTTGACTTTGTGGTCGGCCTGGGCGGCGGCTCCACCATCGACTCTGCCAAGTCCATCGCCACCATGGCCACCAATCCGGGCAAATACTGGGATTACATGCAATCCGGCACCGGCGGCGGCCAGACACCGGAAAAGGACGCCCTGCCCATCGTGGCCATACCGACCACGGCCGGAACCGGCACCGAGGCCGACCCATGGACGGTCATTACCAAGTCAGGAACCGATTCCCGGGAAAAAGTCGGCTGGGGCAATGACGCCACATTCCCGACCCTGTCCATCGTCGACCCCAGGCTGATGCTGTCCGTGCCGCCCAGGCAGACCGCCTATACCGGCATGGATGCCTTTTTTCACGCTGCCGAGGCCTACCTGGCCACCTGCCGCCAACCTGCCAGCGACATGCTCGCCCTGGAGGCAGTCCATCTGATCAGTCACACCCTGCCCCAAGCCGTGGCAGAGGGAGACAACCTGGAGGCCCGAACCATCATGGCCTGGGCCTGCACCGCAGCAGGCCTGTGCGAATCCTATTCCTCCTGCATCTCCCAGCACTCCCTGGAACACGCCCTGTCCGCGTTCCACCCCGACCTGCCCCACGGTGCTGGCCTGGTACTCATATCCAAGGCGTATTTCGGCTTCCTGGCCTCGCGCGGAGAAGACAGGCTGGGAGACCTTGCCCTGGCCATGGGCGACACCTTACAGGAAGATTTAGAGGAGGAAGTAACCGGGGTGGCCTTCCTTGACGCCCTGGACAAACTCATCACGGACATCGGACTGGCCGACGAAAAACTATCTGATTACGGCGTTACCCGCGAAGAAATACCGGCTCTGGCCGAAAACGCCCTGACGGTCATGGGGGCGTTGTTCGACATCACCCCGGTAAACATGACCATGGAAGATGTCATCGCCATTTTTGAAGCGGCCTACGAATAGCCGCCTGTCATCAATTCAACAAGAAAGGCTCCCCGAAAGGGAGCCTTTTTTTTAATCATATCTGATTGTGGCTTACATATTGAGCCACTCCTGCGCATCTTGCTGATTTCCGAATTCCATATAACCGTCAACCTTATCGGCAAAAACGATCTCTGCCAAATGACACGCCTCAGTGTTGCCGGGACAAAAAAGGACAGCAAAGCGAAACTCCGATCCATTGATACCGACAGCATCCGTAATCCTGGAGAACATATTGACATCTGACGAAGACAGATTGAGCCTGAACGTCCTGTTATCGAACAGTATTTTTGAAAATCCTGCCTCTCTGGCCTTGGAGATGACGGCTCTGGCCCATGTGATGAATGAATCCATGTCCGAAATCTCTCCGTCCGTTATGGAAAGGAGATAATTCGATTTCTCCGAAAAAACCTGAGAGTAGGCCATGACTCCCAACCGCGTTATAGGGCACAACTATTTTATAGGTTCGCATATACGTATTTCATATTTTTTTGATCATAACAACACAAAAAAACAAGCTACCCTATAGCCGTCATGTCGTAGACATCGCCGGTAATGCAACGACAACCGTCTTGTGTGATCTCAAAGGTGTTCTCCACTCCGACCATGGCCACACCGCGAATTCCCTGTTTTGGTTCCAGGGCAATGACCATCCCCTGTTCCAGCGGTTGATTGAACCCCTTGGCAATGGGCGGAAACTCATCGATGGTCAAACCGATACCATGTCCCACAAAAGGAACCTGGTTTTCATCCAACCCCATGAACCCTTCCTTAAATCCGCGTTTGTCCGCCTGTTCAATGCAGTGGACATAGAGATCTTCCGGCGTCACGCCGGGTTTTGCCGTGGCGCACATCCACTCCTGCATTTCAATGCAAAAATCGTGGGCCTTGCGTATCTCATCGGTCTTGGTCCCTTCCGCCCCGGCAAAATAGGCCTGTGTCTTATCCGTGTGATACCCGTCAAGCTGAAAACCGATGTCGAGCATGAGCGGTTCGCCCAACTGCCACACTTTATTCGCATTACCCATGAACGCCGAGGCCGGATGTTCTCCGCGCAATCCGAGTGGACCATTGAACCCGCTGGGGTAGTTCCCGGAATCGCCGGCGGCCACATGGCCGAGAAAAATCTCTTCACCATAGGCCTGCATCCGCAACACCCCCATGTGCCCTTCAGAAAAAAAAGTCTCCCAGGCAGCATGAGAGATTTCCCGCTCGGTCATGCCTGGCCAAATCTTGCCGGGCAGGATGTCGTGGAGGCAACGGTGGTGCTTCTCTCCGCACCGGCGCATGATCTCCAGTTCGAATTCGGATTTGACCATCTTGGCCAGGGCCACGGCATGGTCGCCCGGAACAATGGTATACCCCTTGAGCTTGGCGGCCAACATCGACCCGAGCTGCCAGGTCAGGCCGGACATGACCGCGGCAACGGTCCCGGTAAAGGGGCTGCCGACATCAGAGCACAGACCAGCTAGTTCCGAATAGGACTTGAACGACAGGATATGCTCCACCCCCGCCTCAAGTTTTGCCCTGTTCACTCCCTTGCGCAGGAGGAGCACAGGCTGACCCGACATGGGCAGCCAAAGCACGCCCTGGCCGAAGGTGCCGGTAAGATAATAGATGTTCAACCGGGAAAAAACCAGAATGCCGCCCGCTTGGGGAGCAATCTCCTGAAGATGTTTGCGGACTGCGTCCTGACGACGGGTCAACTCTGCAGCAGGAATGCGGGATATGGCTTCGAACATGAGTACTCCTTCTGATATATCAACTAGGCAACCGGAGGTGTTTGCTGTACAAAGGCCTTCTCACTCAAGAGAGGATCTGAACAATGCTGATTGATATGAAAGAGCTAGCCCCCCTGCTTCGACAGGTCAAGACCATAGCCGTTGTCGGAGCTGTGGACAAACCTGGCCGACCTGTGGACATTGTCGGACGCGCACTCATGGACATGGGATTCAACGTCATTCCGGTGCACCCGAAACGAGAAACGGTGTGGGGACTCCCTGCATACCCGAGCGTCAACGACATCCCGGTTCCCGTGGACATGGTGGACCTGTTCCGAGCGGCCCAATTCTGCCCGGAACATGCCCGTGAAGCCCTGCGGATGGACCCGAGGCCCAAGATTTTCTGGATGCAATCAGGCATTGTCAGTCCGGAAGCCAGAAACATTCTGGCCGGAAGCGACATTCACGTGGTCGAGAATCACTGCACCAAGGTCGAACTGCAAGCTTTGGGGATCACCGGATGAAGAAACCCGCTTTTGAATGCCGCATGTGCGGCCACTGCTGCCAGGGCGAAGGCGGCATCATCATGACACTCAAGGACCAAAAGAGACTGGCCGAGCACCTCGGCATATCCGTGAATGACCTTGTCACACAGTACACCCATGAGCGTGGGGGCAAACTCCATCTCAACTCCGGCAAGGACAAATACTGCATTTTTTTCAAGGAAGGATGTGACGTGCATCCGGGCCGCCCGGACATCTGCCGGGCCTGGCCCTTTTTCAGGGGCAATCTCGTCGACGAAACAAGCTGGGAAATGATTCAGGACTACTGTCCGGGCGTGAACCCTGAAGCCGGACATGACGAATTCGTCAGACAGGGACGAGCCTATTTGCGAAAGGAAGACCTTTTGCGCTATGATCCCGACACTTCTCCAAATGCGTTGATTTCTGACGAATAACAAGGACACACTGCATGAATCTCCAGGACTGTCTCAAAGTGCTCAAGCTCGCACCTGGAGCGACTCTGGACGAGGTAAAAACATCCTTCCGCCAACTTGCCTTCAAATACCACCCGGATTTGAACTCTGAGCCAAGCGCCAGCGAACTGTTCCGCAAAGTCAACGAAGCTTACGTCACGGCCAAAGGACTGCTGGAGACCAATGCCAAGAACGGGTCAGCCAGACCTGAACCGGAAGGCCCCACCGCCAGCCGGGAACAAGGAGCCAAGGCCTACGCCCGACAGCAGCAGAAGGGCGCCTCGGCCAAGCCCGAACACAGTCGATCCAATCGCGCCAAGAACCAGAAATATTATTATAAGGAAGAAGAGGTTCTCAAAACCATATTAAGCGACCCTTTTGCCAAAAAAGTGTTCGAGGACATCTACAGCCAGATCCGCAAGGAACAGCCTGGATACAAGGGGCCACTTGAACTGAAGAAACGCAATCTCCAACTCCACTGGGGAGAACGCACCCTGAATCTCGATTTCACCAGGGGCATAAGGGGATGGTTCAGTGGACAGATGGACTTCGAACAGACCGTGCAATATCCGGCCAGCCGCCTCCTGCCTGGTCGCAAAATCCGCATCACCGTCGAACAGACGTTCAGCAAGGGGCCGAAAACCATCGAAGTGACACTACCGCAAGATTTCGTGGTGGGCCGTCCCATTCGCCTCAAGGGTCTCGGACGCAAGCTCGGCCCCTTCTCGGGCGACCTGTTGTTGCGCATTCTCGGCAAGTAGTCTTCCCGGCTTCCTGACCGCACAAAGCCAGTTTCTTTTATAAACAAGTACCGCCGCTTCAGAATAACGGCTTCCTGAAATCGACATTTTTGCCAAATGCAAAAAACCCCTTGTTTTCCCCCGACATTTTTACTAGTCGCTGTAGCATAACGAGTAAAAAGTGGAGGGACCGATGCTCGCCATATTCGATTACAAAGCAGGAAACCAGACCAGTGTCCGTCGGGCACTCGACCACCTGGGCATCCCGAATGAAATAACCAATGATCCCGAAAAGCTGGATTCGGCTACCGGTATCATCTTTCCGGGCGTAGGCGCTGCGGGTCAGGCCATGGAAGAACTTGAATCCGGTGGGCTGGACGAAGTCATCAAGAAACTCATCTGGCAGAAAAAACCGGTGCTCGGCATCTGTGTTGGTTGCCAGATTTTGCTGGACTATTCAGAAGAAAATGACACCAAGGCACTTGAAGTAATCCCGGGGGAATGCAGATTATTCAACCCGTCCTGGATGGATTATGAGGACGTCTCCATCAGAGTGCCCCACATGGGCTGGAACCAGGTCGAGCTCCTGCAGGAATGTGAACTCTTTACCGGCATTGATCCCGATGCGGACTTCTACTTTGTTCACAGCTACTACCCCGCTCCCAAGGAAGAGTTCATCATAGGCATCACCCGTTACGGCATTGATTTTTGTTCTGTCCACGGACGCCAAGGATTGTGGGCGGTCCAATTCCACCCGGAAAAGAGCGGACGCCCCGGATTGAAGATGCTGCAAAATTTCCACAACTACTGCCAGGAGGCCGCAGATGCTCAGTAAACGTGTCATCCCCTGCCTCGACGTGCGCAACGGACGCCTGACCAAGGGCATCAAGTTCGAAGGCAATGTGGACATCGGTGATCCGGTGGAAACCGCCAAACGGTATTACGAAGAAGGCGCGGACGAAATAGTCTTTTATGATATAACCGCCTCCCATGAAGCCCGTGGAATATTCCTTGATGTAGTGGAAAAAGTGGCCTCCCAGATATTCATACCCTTCTCTGTGGGCGGCGGCATCAATTCCGTGGCTGACATGCGCGACGTGCTCATTGCCGGTGCTGAAAAAGTCTCGGTCAATTCCGGCGCGGTCAAGAACCCTGATATCATCAGCGAAGGTGCGGCCATGTTCGGTTCCCAATGCGTGGTACTCGGCATGGACGTGAAACGCGTCGAGAAGTCCGAGGACATCCCCTCCGGTTTTGAGATCGTCATCCATGGCGGTCGCAAATTCATGGGCATGGACGCCCTCGAATGGGCCAAGACCGGCGAAGCGCTGGGGGCTGGAGAGATTTGCCTCAACTCCATTGATGCAGACGGCGTCAAGAAAGGCTATGATCTCGAACTGACCCGCCTCGTGTCCGAAGCCGTAACCATCCCCGTCATCGCATCAGGCGGTGCGGGCAATCCACAGCACATGGTGGACGCTGTCACTCAAGGCAAGGCAAGCGCCGCACTCATCGCCTCCATAGTGCATTACGGCGAATACACCATTCCGGGAATCAAGCAATACATGGCCGCCCACGGCGTACAAACCCGCTCGGTCTGGTAATCCCAAAAAGAACTCATAAGAAAAGCCGCCCTCCATTCGGAGGGCGGCTTTTTATTGCATGATGGAATGCACTTTACTCGGCTCGAAAGGTACCGCTTTTGCCCCCGGACTTGTACACCAGACGGCAGGCGTCGATAACGACATCCTTCTGAACCGCCTTGCACATATCGTAGATGGTGGCAGCCGCTATCTGAGCGCCCACCAATGCTTCCATCTCAACTCCAGTCTTGTATGTGGTCCGAACCTCTGACTCAAGCTCGATGGCAGACTCAGCATCAAGAACCGTAAAACGAATATCGACATAGCTGATGGGCAGCGGATGGCACATGGGAATAAGGTCGGCAGTCCGCTTGGCCGCCTGTATGCCAGCGATCTTCGCAGTGGTCAGAACGTCACCCTTGGGCAACGCGTTTTCCTTGAGGAGCATCAATGTCTTTGGCGCAAGTCGGACCAAACAGCGGACAATAGCCGTACGCTGTGAATCATTTTTATCAGAAACGTCCACCATACGGGCGTTTCCGCTTTCATCCATATGAGAAAAACCATCTGCCATGAGCTATTCTCCCATCACTTTGCCCTTGGCCTTCTTGAAGAAGTCCTTGGCTCTGGTGGTCAATTTACCGGATTCGATTTCAGCGAATTCCCTGAGCAACTCTTCCTGACGGCTATTCAACCGAGAGGGCGTCTTGACCTTGATCTCAACAAGCAGGTCGCCGTTGTGAGTGCTGCCCAGATGGGGCAGTCCCAATCCTCTCAATCGAAAGACCTCGCCGCTTTGGGTTCCGCTGGGAACATCGAGATTCACAGTGCCTTCCAGGGTCGGCACTTCCAGGCGATGCCCCAGCGCGGCATCCACCATGGAGATGTCACGACTGATGATAAGGTTCTGACCCTGACGCTCGAAGGTATCGTCCGGAGTGACCCGAATAACGACATAGAGATCACCTGGAGGACCTCCGTTGACACCAGCCTCGCCTTCACCCCGCAACCTGAGGCGCGAGTTGTTGTCCACGCCCGCCGGAATACGGACGTTCAAATCCTTATCCTGAATGACGGTGCCCCGCCCCATGCACTCGTCGCAGGGATCGGTGATCATCTGCCCTGCTCCCCGACATTGGGGGCAAGTCACTGAAATACGGAAAAAGCCCTGTGCCTGCTGCATGGTGCCGGTTCCGCGGCACTGCGAGCAAGTCTCCGGAGAAGTTCCCGGAGCCGCTCCAGTGCCATTGCAACTCTCACAGGAAACCTCCACGGGAATCTTGATGCCGACCTCGGCCCCCTTGGCGGCCTCGCGGAACGATATTTCCAGATTATAGCGCAGATCGGACCCGGCACGCGGACGATTGGCCCCACCCCGGCCTCCTGAAGAAAACCCGAAGACTTCACCGAAAATGTCGCTGAAGGCTCCGAAAATATCCTCGTTGCTGGAAAAGCCCGAAAAACCATTGCCGTTCACACCGTCATGACCGAACCGGTCGTAGGACTGGCGTTTTTCCTCGTTTCCGAGGATTTCGTAGGCTTCTGCGGCTTCCTTGAACCTGGATTCAGCATCGGGGTCATCCTGATTGCGATCAGGATGAAACTTGAATGCGAGTTTCCTGTAAGCTGATTTGATCGTATCCTGAGATGCATCCCTGGTCACACCCAGGACTTCATAATAGTCGAGTTTGGACATGACTATACTACTTACACATCCTCAGAGGTGGGAAGATCAAGGCTGACTTCGGGCTCAGAAATTGCCGGAATAACCTTGCCCGCAGCGATTTCACGCAGGGCGCTGACCACTTCCTTGTTCTTGGATTCCACCAGAGGTTCATACCCTTCGCGGTATTGTTTGATGCGCTTGATGCCCATCTGGGTGATAAGAAAACGATTGCTCACTTTTTCCAGACAATCTTCAACGGTAATCCGTGCCATGATATTCTCCTTACTTCATTATGAAGCGGTATTATCCCTTATTCCCGGTTGCACCGGCAGGAAACATGCCCTGCAAATCCTTCAGCAACCGGCTGGAGACGGGATAAAACATACCGTCTCCATCTTTCATCCAGCACTGCCCCTGAGGCAGTTTTGGATCCGCATAAAAAATCATTTTCTTAAGCAATTCACCATCAATGTCCCGGAACTGACAGCGCATAAGCTGCACAGCAGTCGTTGACAGGTTGTTGAGCGGCAACGCTTCAAACTGCAATTCAGTAAATCTCCAGAGCGCCATGTCAATGCCCGGGACATCCTTTTCTCCTCCGACAACACGCCAACCCGAATCATCCCGCTTGAGAATATACTGCTTGCTGCCATGGTCGATTATGATCTTGGCAACCTGACCTATGTCAAGGGTAACAATATTTCTCTCTTGAACGTCGAAAGCACTTTTAGCCAATTGCCCAACACTCTCTGCATCAAGCAGAAACGGAACTGTCAGCCACGACGATTTACCCAAATAATGTTTCGGGTCTTCCTCAATACTGAAAAACTCTACCATAGAAGGCTCGTTGCTGCCCTCCGTCCATATCTTGATGGTCAGAGCAGCCATCTCTTTTTCCGTCAGAATCGGCTCCAACAACAACTTACCCGCCCTGAGCAAGGCCAAGGCATGGATGTAGAGCCGTATCTCGGAATCGGAAACAGCCTCATCCTTTAGATACCCCGGCAAGGTAAAGACAAAGCCCTTCTTTTGCCGTTTGACCAACCAGCTTGAACCAAAGGGCTGCACCAACTGCAACTGATTGACACCCTCTTCGTCAAACTGGAAAACGCGAGTGTCAAGAAAATGGATAGCCGGATACGAGAACTGCTCGAAAACCTTTTCGTCAAATTCGTACACCAGATCCGGACTTTCCGAATTCCACCCGTACACTCTTCCCGATTGTCCGGGAAAAAAACGAATGGTCAAAGACTGTGCATTTTTTTTATCAAACTGAAGAATGATCTTAAGCCCGGGATTGTCCAGGCCGTACTCAATAAATTCATCCGCCGCCGGACCGCTGAAGGAGCGGAGCGGTACCAACTTTTCAAGCCGGGTCAGATACTCTGAAACCCTGCCTCGCACGCCCTTGGCGGCAATATTCCAGGAGATACCGGGCACCTGCGCTTCCCACTGCTTCCCCTTTGAGGCAATCAGCGAATACGTTCCCTTGGCGGTCTGCACATGCACGGTCTTGACCTCTTCCAAGGAAGACAGCCAACGGGATGTCTGGACCTGGTCACGCTCAAGCGAACTGTACCAATAGAAAGCCCCGGCCAAGAGGACGAGGAGGGGTATGCCCGCGAAGTACAGTTTCCGTTTCAAATCAGGCATCCTCCAAAGGAACCCGGTTTCAATCATGCCAAAGCAATCGTTGCAGCGGCACGAAAGCTTGTTAAATTGCCTCATGAGTACTTGCAAGTCAAGCAGGAATGCTCTAACTGCCTGACCGGAACGCCGCACTTTAACAAAACCGGAAGGAGATGAACAGATGGCCTCATGGGGCAAGCTGACCTTTGCGCAAAAAAAATGCGTGTCCGCCACAGGAAAACTCATGCAACAAACCAACATGGTTTCCGAAGGCGCTCGCATTGGTCTTGCCGTTTCCGGCGGCGTGGACAGTTTTCTGATGCTCAAGGTCATGACCATCCGTCAGGCCATCATGCCTTTTCATATTGAATTGATGGTTCTGCACGTCAACCCGGGTTTCGCCCCGGAATCCCACAACCCCCTATCGCAATGGTGCGCCGAAAACGGTATATCCGCCCACATGGAGCTCACCGATTTTGGTCCACGGGCGCACACCAGCGAAAACCGAAAGAACTCCCCCTGCTTCTTTTGCGCCATGCAACGGAGAAAACGCCTCTTCGAGCTATGCCGGGATTACAATCTCTCGCATCTCGCCTTTGGCCACAATGCGGATGACAATGTGGTGACTTTTTTTATGAACATCTTGCAAAACGGCCGGGTCGCCGGACTGTCAATCAACGAACCTTTTTTTGACGGCAACCTCAACGTTATCAGACCCACCATGTTTCTGGACAAGAAAACCGTCATAACGGCCTCAAAACAATGGGAACTTCCCATATGGGAAAACATCTGCCCATCCAACGGGTCTACCAAAAGAGATGAAATCAACGCGTGGCTGCAAACCATGTGGCGGAATGACAAACGAATAAAAAACAATGTATTCAACGCAATAACCCGCCAACAGGTTGACTTGACAAGTAAAAAAGTCTAGACTAAAACTACTCAAAGATCAGAAACGGCTGCAAATTTAACATTGTAACCTACTGGAAAGGTAATGCTTTTCCGAAAATACCATATAGTTGTCTTCAAAGACAAAGAAGGTTCCTGCAAGAAATTCCAACTACGAGGTTGGTTTATCATTTCCCTTTTCCTCATGACCATCACCATGGCGACAGGGAACGTCATTCTCTGGAAAAAATATGCGCAACACTCGCGTGTGGAACAAGGACTGAACATTGCAGAAAAAACCGTCCAAGAACAAAAAACCCAACTCCTGAGCCTCTCCCAAAAGATATCGTCTCTTCAAAACAACCTGAGCCGCATCCGCGATTTTGACTCCAAACTGCGTGTCATGATCAACCTTGACCAGGACGGCAACCAGGCTGCAGCCCCCAAGGGCGGTTCCGCCAACGAAAATTTCTCCAAAGGATACCTTCCTCTCTACCGACAGGAACTCCTGGCCCGCAAGATGCATGAATTTCTACGTCAGTTGAACGTAGAAGCTCGGCTTGAAGAAGTCCGGCAGCAAGAAATCATGCACACCCTGCGCAACAACAAGAATATCCTAGAAGCCACGCCTTCCATTTGGCCGACCTCCGGTTGGGTGACATCCGGATTCGCCTGGCGGACATCACCTTTCACCGGGAAACGCGAATTCCACAAGGGTATAGATATTTCTGCTCCCCGAGGTACTCCCATCTATGCCCCTGCCCGAGGCACCATCACCTTCTCCGGCCGCGATGGCTCCTACGGTCTGAGTGTTCGCCTGAAACACAACGCCAGCCTTTCCACCCGTTTTGCCCACCTCCACCGCATCACTATCAAGAACGGGCAGGTGGTCACCAGAGGAGAACTGCTCGGTTATGTCGGCAGTACCGGGCGCAGTACAGGCCCCCATCTCCACTACGAAGTACGGCTCAACGGTGTTCCGGTGAACCCCAAGCGGTACATACTCAACTAATCGGATTCGAGTTTGTGAATTCATCAGGCCCTTTTGGAATCTCACCTTCCAAAAGGGCCTGTTCTTTAAGGCACACACCCAGCAACTCCTGTCTGGTTCAGGTTTTGCAATGAGCATATAATGGAACTTTTCGGATTCAACCAGAGCGACATGCTCAGCTATTTTCTGACGCTGTTTCGTATCAGCACAGTCCTTTTTCTGATGCCTTTTTTTGGAGGAAATTCCATTCCCAAACCGGTCAAGGCCGCACTGGTTCTGGTCCTATCCATGGCCCTCTGGCCCCAATTGTCTTTCCCCGGCTCCCTGATGCCTACGGGCTGGAACATCGTCATCATGTTCATAGGTGAATTGATCCTCGGCCTCATCCTCGGACTGCTCGTCAATTTTCTGTTCGCCGCCGTGCAATTGGGTGGACAGATCATCGGATTCCAAATGGGATTCGCCATGGTCAACGTGATGGACCCGATCACCGGCACAAGCAACGCGGTATCGGCTCATTTTCTTTACATGTGTACCATGCTTACCTTTCTGGTACTCAACGGGCACCTCTTCCTGCTGAAAGCCGTGGGCATGAGTTTCGAACACATTCCTCCGGGAACACTTCTTCTCAACCCGACATTGGCCAATGACATTTTCAAATTTTCCAACTTGATGTTCACTCTGGCCATCAAAATAGCCGCACCAGTCATGGCCGCGCTTTTCCTGGTGGACCTCTCCTTGGCGCTCATATCCCGAGCCGCCCCGCAATTACACGTGCTCGTTCTTGGTTTCCCCATCAAAATCACTGTGGGCTTCTTCTTTCTCGGCTTCATTTTCAGCATCATGTCAATATACGTCAGCGATTATTTGCAAGGCCTTAACGGCTTGTTTGAAAACGTTATGAGATTCGGCGCTTCCGTCGCTCCCTAAGGATCGCAGACATGATAGGTCAGGAAGATCCAAGTAAAACCGAAAAAGCCACAAAAAAACGCCGTGACAAACAGCGTAAAGAAGGCAACGTCGCCAAAGGCCAGGAAGTCACCAAGGTAATGGTCCTGCTGGCAGGTGTTTTGACCCTTCGGTTCATGATCAATTTCTACTACTACCAATTCACGGAAATATATCGTTGGACGTTCAGCGAAGCCATTAACATGACCGTGGACAAATCCATGGCCTACGCCCTGTTCACATGGGGTATCCAAAAGATGGCCCTTCTCGTTCTGCCGTTCATGGTGACTATCGCTTTCATTGCTTATATTACATTACGACTTCAAGTTGGCGGACTCTGGACAACAAAACCGATGAAGCCAAAATTCGACAAACTTTTCAACATATTGTCTGGCATCAAAAAACTGATGATCAGCCCTGACGCCTTCATCAAGCTAGCAAAAAGTCTGCTTCAGGCCATGGCCGTCGGCATTGCCCCCTACATCGTTCTCAGACAGGAAATCAATAATCTCACGCCTCTTTTTCATGCCAATACCGAGGGCATCATCACCTTCCTTCTCACCACGGGATACAAGATGGTCTGCTATGCTCTCATTCCAATGATCATCATTGCCATTATCGACCTCTGGTATGAGCGCTGGAACTATGAAGAAAAACTCAAAATGACCAAGGACGAGGTCAAGGACGAGGCTAAACAGGCGGAAGGCGACCCGAAGGTCAAACAGAAACAACGCCAGAAGATGATGGAAATGATGACTTCAAGAATGTTTCAGGACATTCCCAAGGCAGACGTGGTCATCACCAACCCGACACACTATGCTATCGCCCTGCAATACGATGTAATGGTCGCCCCGGCACCGCTGGTGCTTGCCAAAGGAACCAACAAGGTTGCCGAGCGAATCAAAGAAGTTGCACGAGAAAACGATATACCCATCGAAGAAAACAAACCCTTGGCACAGGCTTTGTATAAACAAGTTGAAATCGGGGAAACCATCCCGGAGGAATTGTTTCAAGCCGTGGCTGCTATTCTGGCAAAGCTGGAAAAATTCAAGAAGCGACGGTAGGTTAGAAAAGACCGAAACACCTCCCGCGTCCCTAAAACAACCGACCGAGAGGTGTCAAAAACATGGCCAAATCAATCGCGAAGCCACCACGCCCCAAAATTGACTATTCTCGGTTCACCAAGCAGGGGGACATACTCCTTGCCGGCGGCGTTGTGGTCATCCTCTTCGTGATGCTCATTCCTCTGCCCACTGCGTTCATAGACTTCATGCTTTCGGTTTCCATCTCTTTGGGACTGGTTATCCTGGTCACCTCGATGTTCATGATCTCTCCTCTTGAATTTTCCATCTTTCCCTCTCTCCTGTTGGTAACCACCCTACTCAGGCTGGCTCTGAACGTGGCCACCACCCGCGCCATTCTGCTCCATGGCGACGAAGGAACCGCAGCTGCGGGGTCGGTCATCCAGAGTTTCGGAGAGTTTGTTGTCGGCGGCAATTATGTCATCGGCATCGTCATTTTCATGATCCTGTTCATTCTGAACAAAACCGTCATCGTCTCCGGTACCACACGTATCGCAGAAGTCGCCGCCCGCTTCACCCTCGACGCAATGCCGGGTAAACAGATGGCCATTGAGGCGGATCTGAACTCCGGCCTCATCGATGAAACACAGGCGACTGAAAAACGTGAAAATCTGCGCCGAGAAGCCGACTTCTACGGAGCCATGGACGGTGCAGGCAAGTTCGTTTCGGGTGACGTTAAGGCCGGTCTCATGATCACCGCCATCAATATCATCGGCGGATTTCTCATCGGCGTCCTCCAGCAGGACATGGAATGGATGGATGCGGCCCAGACATACACCCTCCTGACCATCGGTGACGGTCTGGTGGCGACCATTCCCTCGCTGATCATTTCCACATCCGCCGGTATCATCGTCTCCCGCGCCGCCGCCGAGGCTAAGATGGGTGAAGAATTCATCGGTCAACTCTCTTTCCACCACAGGGCACTGAAACTCGTTGCCGGCATCATGGTCATCTTCGGCATTGTCCCCGGCATGCCAACCATCCCGTTTCTCACCCTGGCAATCATCGTTTACACGGTAGGCCATCTTTCAGCCAAGCAACAGGGTTCCCTGGCCGCAGACATAGTGGAAATGGAAAAGAAGGACGCCCCAACCCTGGATACTCCAGAGGAAGTGCAGGCCCTTCTCCCTCTCGACCAACTGGAACTGGAAGTCGGGTATGGCCTCATCCCGCTGGTGGACGAAGAACAAAGCGGCAACCTTCTTTCCCGCATCCGTTCCATCCGTCGCCAGTTTGCCCTGGATATGGGCGTTGTCGTCCCTTCTCTGCACCTTCGGGACAACCTCCAACTCAAGCCCGGCGAATACCGCGTACTGATCAAGGGCAATCCCGTGGCCAGTGCGGAACTGCTCATCGACCATTTCCTGGCCATGGACCCCGGCGATGCAAAACAGCGCATCCAGGGAGTCGAGACAGTGGAACCCGCCTTCAACCTCCCGGCCATCTGGATACCCGAGGCCCAAAAGGAAGAGGCCATGTTGGCAGGATACACCGTGGTCGATCCGTCCACGGTCATCGCCACACACCTCACCGAAGTATTCCGACGCAACCTGCACGAGTTCCTCGGCCGCCAGGAGACCCAGGAATTGCTCAACAACCTTTCGAAGCGCGCGCCCAAGGCCGTTGAAAGCCTGGTGCCGTCCGTACTCAGCGTCGGTGGCGTACAGAAAGTCCTCCAGGCTCTGGTGCAAGAAAACGTCTCAATCCGCGATCTTCTGACCATCGTTGAAACCCTGGCCGACTATGGTCCTGCCACTCAGGATCCGACACAGCTCACGGAATACGTTCGAGCCAAGATGGGCCGCACCATCGTCAAGCCCTATCTCGGTGACGAAGGCGTACTCCCAATCATCACCATGAGCCCACAGATCGACGAAATACTGAACAACGCCATGCGCCCTGCCGAACAAGGCGGCTACCTTGCTCTGGAGCCCGGCATTGCCCAGAATCTCATCAAATCAATAAATAAATCTGCGGAAGATGCCATGGTATCGGATGGACAACCCATCCTGCTGGTCACCCCGCAGATCAGATCACAACTCGCCCAACTGTTGACACGGTTCATCCCGACCCTGCCGGTCATCTCCCAGGCCGAGATCCCGGCAGATGTCAAAATTCAGTCAGCCGCAACCGTTGAACTCTAGGATCAGATTATGAGAATGAAGACGTTCAGAGCCTCCACCTCTACCGCCGCGTTTGCCAAGGTCAAGGCAGTCCTGGGACAAGAAGCCGTCATATTGTCCAACAAGACAGTCATGGAAAACGGCTGTAAATGCTGCGAAATCGTTGCCGCTGTTGAAAGCGAACCCACTCACCCCCAAAGGCACACCAAAGACGGCGTTGTGGAATCTGCTTTGCAGAACACCGTAGGCTGGCAACGGGAATGGACTCAGATAAAAGACCAGATATTGGCGCTCATGAAACCCCAGATGGATCTGACACAGCTCTCACCCAAGCAGAAGATCGCCCTTGAGTACCTTGAGCGAGAAGAAGTGGATGAAAGGGTTCTTGCCAAATTATTCTGTGATCTCAGAGAAAGACCGGACACTTCCATCATGACCGCCTTGGACCCGATGGTGAAGGCAACCCCGTTCGAAGCCCATAGCTGGTCAAACAAGTTCCACGCCTTTGCCGGTCCCGGTGGAGCAGGAAAGACATCCAGCCTGATTCGTCTGGCGCTCCGCATGAAAAAAGAGCATCCCAAGACACGCATCTGCTTGGCCACCGCCGACGGCGGACGCGGCAAAGGACGGCTTGTGCTCAAGCATTATGCGGAACTCAGCGGCCTGGCTTTCCGGGAAATAATCACCCGTGACGACTTCACCCTTCTGCACCAGGAATCCAAGCAATTCGACATGGTCCTCATTGATCTGCCCGGCCTGCCCGGCAAGACCACCCTTGAGGAATGGTCGCACCTTTACGGCATGAGCAACTGCCCGGAGCTGTCCATTCATCTTGTGTTGAATCCCTATTACAGCTCGACCCAACTTGAACGATTTATCGACAAATATAAAAGTGAACAACTTGCAAGCGTTATCTGGACGAAACTCGATGAAGCCTGTACATTCGGTTCAATATTGAACATGGCGTTCGTCAGTGGGCTGCCGGTTTCCGCTCTCTCGTACGGTTCCGGCCTGAAAAACAGCATTGAACCGGCCACTGAAGAAATGATTTGGCGACTTCTGTTCATGCGCACATTGCCTGATGGCGACATACAACCTTAAAGGAGTACGATACACGCCATGAGTTCGAATTTACCCCTGGTTTTTTCCGTAACTTCCGGCAAGGGCGGCGTCGGCAAAACCAACATGTCGGTTAATCTTGCCTACTCCTTGAGTGCTGCCGGAAAAAATGTGGTCCTCCTGGACGCCGACCTTGGCTTGGCCAACGTGGACGTCATCTTGGGCCTTGCTCCGCAACACAATCTTTTCCATTTGTTCCACGAAGACATGACCCTGGACAAAATATTGTTCGACACCCCTTACGGATTCCGCATCCTTCCGGCCTCCTCCGGCGTCAGCGACATGGTCAACCTGGACAAGGGACAGAAACTCGACCTCCTGGATGCCATGGACTTTCTTGAAGACAACATCGACTACCTCATCGTGGACACCGGTGCCGGCATCAACGACAACGTGTTGTACTTCAACCTAGCCGTGCAGGAGCGTCTGCTGATCATAACTCCCGAACCGACCTCGCTGACCGATGCCTATGCACTGATCAAGGTGCTCAAGTTGCAGCATGGCGTGGAACGGTTTCGAGTACTGGTCAACATGGTCAAAGACAAAAAATCCGCCAAGGAAGTCTATCTCAAGCTTCTCAATGCCTGTGACCACTTTCTCGACGGCATTTCCCTCGACCTTGTAGGCTTCATCCCCTACGATCAGAATGTCCGTAATTCAGTCATTGCCCAGACACCATTTTGCCACAAATTTCCAAAAACACCGGCCAGCACAGCTGTCCGGCAGGCTGCTCAGACGATCAACTCATGGCAGGTAACACCCAACACCGATGGCAATATTAAATTCTTCTGGAAGAAACTCCTCTTCCGGGAACGATCCGTGGCTTGAGCTGGAACAGGGCGACAAGCATTGGGACGATTTTTCACCCAGAGACCGTGAAAATATCGTCCGCTTCTACGCGCCCAAAATCCGGATTCTTGCCTTGCGGCTCAAAGCGAAGCTGCCTCAAAGCGTTGAGCTCAACGAGCTCATCAGCGCGGGCAGTCTCGGCCTGTTGGACGCCTTGGGAAAATTCAAAGCCGAACTTGGAATCAAATTCGACACCTACTCCGAAAACCGCATCAAGGGTGCCATGCTCGACGAATTGCGGAGAATGGACTGGTTTTCCAGAGGACTCAGGCACAAGGTCAAGGTGCTTGAAGAAGCCATGCGCCAAATCGAACATGAAACAGGCTCTCCCGCCACCCCGGAACAACTCCAGGATCACACAGGCATGTCGGAACGGGATGTGCAGCAAGGCTTGGAAGCCCTCAACAACCAAGTCTGCTTGAGCCTGGACAGTTTTCAGGAAAATATTCTCGGCCAAAAAAACATGACGGACGACGAACCGTTCCAGTCTGCTGCATTTCAAGAGATCGTTGACAAAGTAGCCAATCTCATTGAAGAATTGACGCCGCGAGAAAAATTGGTAATATCTCTATATTATGGTGAGGAGTTGAACATGAAGGAAACAGCCGAAGTTATGGACATAACCGAAGGCAGAGTCTCCCAACTTCACTCCCAAGCGTTGATTAAACTAAGAAAAACGTTCAAAGATCGTTATGACAACGAGTAGAAATCGAGTAAAGGAGACTTTCAATGGGTTATAATACCAATATGCGCGTTTTGGTCGTCGACGACTTTTCAACCATGCGTAAAATCATCAAGAACATCCTGCGGCAGCTTGGTTTCAACAACATTGTTGAAGCGGACGATGGTTCCACCGCATGGGAAGTCCTTAACAAGGACAACATCGAATTCATCGTTTCGGACTGGAACATGCCCACCATGTCCGGTATCGAACTGCTCCGCAAAGTTCGCGGCAGCGAAGAATACGCCGACATTCCCTTCCTGATGGTCACGGCAGAAGCGCAGCAGGAGAATATCATTGAGGCAGTCCAGGCCAAGGTATCCAATTATATCGTCAAGCCGTTCACCCCTGAAACCCTGGGCCAGAAGATCGATAAAATCTTCGCTTAAGCGCCCGCCAATTTCCGGTTAGGCGTATATTATGGTCTTGCTTGTCCCGGACGAAGATGTAACCGAAGAGGTTACCCCGAAGAGCAATGTGCCTGAACAGCCCAAAGCTCAGCTCGACGATTCCGAAGCAGGCAAGGCCACACAGAAAGTCGACCTTGATCTTGATGACGCCCCCTTTTTGGAAGACGAAGATGACGAAGAGGAAATAGAAGAAGTCGAGGTGGAGACCCCTCTTTTTGAAGAGGACGACAAAAAAACCAAATCTGGCCTGTTGGCCCTCTTCAAAAACAAGGTCGTACTGGCCTCCTCAGCCATCATTTTCATCCTTCTGGTCGTCATCATCATCCTCCTGCTTCGTGAACCGGAGGCACCACCGCCGCCACCAGTCGAAGAAACACCGGTCCAAGAGGAAGCGGCACCTGTAGTACCCGAGACCCCGGAAATCATCATCAGACTCGACCCATTCCTTGTTGAGCAAAAAGATGAAAAGGGGCAAATCCGCTTCCTGGAGGTACGCGTACTCGTATCAACCGAAGATGACGGACTGGCCAGACAGTTCAAACAAGAAACCTACGCTGTCCGCAACGCCCTGTTCTACTACCTCAAGAATAAGGATTTGCAGTTTTTGTCCGATAAAGAGAATAGTGATAAGCTGAAAAAAGAATTATTGGCCATAATCAACCAATATATGGGATTTGGACAGTTCGATACGCTGATGTTCGAACAATATCTTGTGAGGTAACCAATGAGCTCAACTCCGCTGGATCTGCCGATTCTCATATCGCAGCTGCCCTTTGTGCAGAAGATCGCCCATGCGGAAAAAGCCAAGCCCGAAATCAACAAGCTACTTTTCGGCCCCGTCATTCAGGAACAGTTGCGAAAGCGCGAGGGAATGGTCCAACAGGTTGAGAAAAAGGCCGAAATTGATCCTATCAACCGTGAAGGCCACAACGATAACCGGCAAGAAGCCTCCTCCGATGGAAAACGGAAAGATGCGGACGTGGACGATTCCCCTGACACCGGTGCCTCCAATGCGTCCCCCTGGGCCGGAAACATCGTTAACGTCAAGATTTAAGAAACTTCTGTTAGGGGCCGCAAAAAAACCATGTCCGACCTGCTCATCATTCTCTTCTCCATCAGTGAAGTCATTCTGCTCGTCATCGTCATTCTGTTTTTTCTGCGTCTCCGCAAATCAGAGACCCTCCTCTCCGGTATTCAGGCCAACCAGGCGGACTTCATCAAACGATTGCAATTCAATACTCAACTGGAAAGCGAGCTGGTGGCCACCTTTGAACAGCGCCAACACGAGTTGGTGGCATTGAATGCTCAGCTAGAAAACAAGGCCGTGGAACTGAAGAAACTGGTCAATCTCGCAAATGAGTACTGCAAGTCACCGCAGTTCATGAGAGAAATCATTCTCAAAGGTCACCGTTCCGGCAAATCTCCGATACAACTCGCAAAATCCACAGGCCTGGGTCTCGAAGAAATTGAGCTGATCATCGACCAGGCCTGACCACTGCACGACCATGCGCATAAGAGGATCAGGAACAGGAAGCGGCGACTCACAGAACGGAAGCGGCAGCGGAAGACGTTCCGACTCCTTCCGACGCAAGTACAGACTAGGCCAGAAAATACGCGGCATCCTGCTCAAGAACCTTCCCAATTCCATGGCCTGGGTTGAGATCGACGACATCCGACTGCTGGCCCAGATCGAAGCCCGCCACCAGGAAGGCAGCCACCTGCTCTTCATCGTCAACCAACTCACTCCAGACATCATCCTCAAAGAACTTCCTCTCTCCCAAACAACCGGCGTGAATGTCCTTGGCTTAGCCAGCGCCTTTGACACCGCCCGAACCCTCTTTGAGCACAGATTCAGGACCGGCCTGCAAGAATCCGGGTATGCCGGCAACTCCCTTGACATTGCAGGGTTTCTGAAGCTCCTTGCGCAACACCCTGATATTCACGCCGCATATATGGACGCTTTCAACTGCGTCAGCACCATCTCCGCCTCCTTGGAAGCCGACCGTAAAGGGCATGTCCTCTACCAGCCCTGGCTGGCACCGGAAAGCCTGCGTCAGACAACATTCATCCGAGACAGCGGCGACACTACAAAACTCTCTGAAACCATAGTCGAATTCGATCACGCAGCATTGGGATTGGTCAGGGTGCAGTTCCTCTATAAAGGCAACACCCTTGCCTACAAATTGAAAATTCAGCACCCCGATCATGAAAAGTCTCTCCAAAAATATCTCAACAGCCGAGAGCACCGAGGCCTCACCCTCGGGATTCAGCACTTGGGCACATCCAAGCTCCCACGAAACAGCCACTGCGGGATTATCACCGAAATGTTGTTCAAGACATAAAAAAAGTCCGCCGAAAGGCGGACTTTTTACAGATCGTATTGATGTGGATTAAGCAACAGCGGGTACAGGCTGTACGCATTCCCGCCCAAGGGTTTCGGTGGCGGTATCAGGAAGGGGGATGATCTTTTCTTCAAGATACAAGTCCCTGTTCCCGTCAAGATGCCGAAGAAAGGCGTTGTTCAAAGCATGCCCGGAGGCAAAGACCTCAAAATGGCCATGCAGGGGCGCACCGAGAATGGCCATATCGCCAACAAAGTCCAAAATTTTATGACGGACAAACTCATCGGTGAAGCGAAGGCCTTCCGAATTAAGGATCGTGTACTCGTCCAGGACGACCGCGTTATCCAGTGATCCGCCCAGCGCCAAACCATTGGCATGAAGATAATCTACTTCCTTGAGAAATCCGAAAGTACGGGCCTTGGCAACTTTCTTGGCAAAATTGTCAGGAGTGATTTCCAATTCCATATGCTGACGACCGATGAGGGGATGCGCAAACTCAATGGTGTAGTCGATGCACAGGCCATCATGTGGACGAGCCTTGATGTACTTGCCGTCCTGCTCGAATTCAACGGCTTTTTTGATGCCTATGACCTTGCGGGGCTTGTTCAGCTTGTGAATGCCGGCCTGCTTGAGCAGATAGACAAAAGAGGCTGCGCTGCCGTCCATGATGGGCAATTCCTTGCCGAGAACTTCAATATGGATATTGTCGACACCCATACCATGGATGGCGGCAAGAAGATGTTCTACAGTGGCAACGGTCTCCCGCCCATCACCCAAGACAGTGGCGAGGGCGGTCTCGACGACCAGAGACGGTGCTGGCGTCAGGAAGGTCGACCCGGAACCGTTGCGGAGAGAAAAGAGAATACCGGTATCTTCCGCTGCCGGACGCAGAACCATTTCCACCTGCTTACCGCTGTGGAGACCGATTCCGGTGCAACGTACTGATTTCTGTATGGTTGTCTGAGACATTATTCCTCCGGTTAAGTAACCGAATATCCTTAAGCAAGAAAAATGCCACCACGCAATTTGGCGACAACCATCTTATTTTATTAACTTTTTCATACTAGACTTATTCTAAACAAGTGTTGCATTTCCACAACTATTTGTATTTTTACAACAACAACAGAGAGCTTTTGTGTCTTTTCTACGATTATAATTTGGACGCAACAACCACTCTATCGTGACCGGCAAGATCTTTGAGTATTGCAACCTGCCCAAATAATGAAAACTCACGGCAGATGATTTTTTTAACATCTTCTCCCTGGCTGAAACCGATTTCCATGAGCAGATGCCCTTTCGCCTTCAAGGTGGATTCAATGCCCGGCAACATGGCACGAATGTGATCCATGCCGTCAACTCCGCTGACCAAGGCACCTGTTGGTTCAAAAGTCGTGACCTCGTGACTGGCTGCATTGAACTCCGCCGCGGTAACGTAGGGAGGATTGGACACGATCAGATCAAACTCCCCGCCGGGAGCCTCTTTGGTAAAATCAAGGCATTGGAAATCAATACGATCGTCCACGCCATGCCTGTGGGCATTCCTCTGCGCCACATGCAGGGCGGCCGGACTGATGTCCACAGCAACACCGCGAGCACCGGGGAAAAGCACACAAAGGGTTACGGCCAGAATGCCCGAGCCTGTTCCGAGGTCAGCAAAACGGAAAACTCGGTCCTTCGGGTAGAGCCGTTCGACCTCCTCCACTATGTGTTCGGTCTCAGGACGGGGAATCAACACATCCGGCGTAACGAAAAAATCCAGGCCATAGAATTCCTTCTCGCCCAGGATATACGCCACAGGCTCCCCCGCTTCCCGGCGAGCCACCAGAGCGTGGATTGCCTCGATCTCACAATCGGAAAGGATACGATTCCGCTCCAGGGTCACAGTCAACCGCGAACAACCGAGTGCATGGGCAGTCAGCAGTTGCGCGCTCAAGCGAGGTGAATCCACCTTGGCAAGGCGGTTTTCACAATCCTTGAGAATATTCGGGATAGAGCGGGACACAACCGTTTCACCGCAAAATACGACTACTCGCCCTGACGCTTCATTGCCTCGGACTGGAAATGGCTGATCAATGCTTCCGTCAACTCCAACAACTCCCCTTCCAGTATCTGGGGCAACTTGTGGAGCGTCAGATTGATACGGTGATCGGACACCCGGCCCTGGGGGTAGTTGTAGGTGCGGATGCGCTCGGAACGATCACCGGACCCGACTTGACTGCGACGAGTTGCGTCTTCCTCGGCTTTTGCCTTGTCCTGTTCCAACTGCAACAGTCGGGAGCGCAGGACCTTCATGGCTTTGGCCTTGTTCTTGTGCTGGGATTTCTCATCCTGGCAGATGACGATCAACCCGGTGGGGACATGGGTGATACGGATGGCGGAGTCAGTGGTGTTGACCGACTGGCCGCCGGGACCGGATGCACGGAACACGTCCACACGCAGATCCTCGTTACGGATGTCCACATCCACTTCCTCGGCCTCGGCCATGATGGCCACGGTGACCGCTGAGGTGTGGATACGCCCCTGGGACTCGGTAGCCGGAATACGCTGGACGCGATGAGTGCCGGACTCATACTTGAGCTTGCTGTAAACCTTGTCGCCTGAAATGGAAGCGATCACTTCCTTGTATCCGCCGGAACCGGTCTGGTTGGAACTCATCTCCTCGACCTTCCAGCGATTGATCTCAGCGTAGCGACAGTACATGCGGTACAAATCGGCCGCAAAAAGAGCCGCCTCATCGCCGCCGGTACCTGCCCGAATTTCAAGAATGATATTCTTTTCATCCATGGGATCGGTGGGTAACAGCAAAACCTTGAGATGCTCTTCCAAATCGAACAATTGAGCCTCGATTTCATCAATCTCGGCCTGGGCCATGTCCTGAATATCAGGATCAGAATCGTGCAGCAGTTCCCGGTTGTTTTCCAGATCATAAGAAAACTGCTGGTACTTGCGAAAGACCTCGACCACTTCTCGGAGATCGGCGTGGGCCTTGGAGACCTTCTTGTACCGTTCCTGGTCATTGAAAATATCGGGTTGGGCAAGCTCCTGCTCCAACTTGTCATATTTTTCGGCTATCTGTTCAAGCTTGCCAAACATGTCAGCACTCCTTGATATTGACAGCACATTGCAAGGCGGCAATGGCCACCTCTATCTGGCTGTCGTCAGGTTCCTTGGTGGTAAGCAACTGCAGCATCAGGCCAGGCCAGCACATGAATTTGCACAGGATATTCTTGCTGTATTTCCCGGCGAACTTGATCATTTCATAAGCCACGCAACTGACAGGAACCATGAGGATAAGTTTCATGCCCACGATGTAGAGATGCTTAATAATGAAATTCTCTGGAACAAAAAAAGTCAGCAGATACGGAACCAGCACAGCGTAAAGCATGATGGAGACGACCAGGACGAACAACAGAAAGGCCGTGCCGCAACGGGGGTGCAGGCGACTGTAGAAACGGGTGGAATCAGGGGAAAGTTCCCTGCCCTCTTCCCAGGTCCAGATGACCTTGTGTTCGGCCCCATGATATTGGAAAACGCGACGGATATCCGGAATAAACGAAATGGCAAGGATGTAGGCCACGAACACGACCATCTTTATGGCACCGTCCCAAGCATGAAAACTCAGTGAATCAACGTCTCCCGCCCATCCAAACATCTCCATGCCCACAGACAGAAAGTGAGGCAGAACCACAAAAAGCCCCAGAGCAGCACCAAGGGCGAGCACCATGGTCAGAACCAGATGCCAAGTGGTCAACTCCCCACCCTCGTCCTCATCGCCTTCAGCGGCCTGCATGGCCGAATAATTAAGAGCCTTGATCCCGTTGACCATGGTCTCCATCAACACCGGAAAACCACGCAGGAAAGGTTTTTTGAGCAGTGGATGCCTTACCAATGAGAACCACGGACGGATTTCGGTAACGATTTCGCCATCGGATTTACGAACCGCAATGGCAAGCCGATCTTTAGAGCGCATCATAACGCCTTCGATCACGGCCTGACCGCCAACAGCCTGAGGCGCAGCCATCGTCAAAATCCATCGCAAATTCAATCAATTACCCTCCGGTAAATGGATACTCAAAAAACCAACCTCACCAGCGTTTGGCACGATCACCCGACTCATACAAGTAAGGATTCACAGTATGCTTGTAAAGTCGCCAAATAACAATATGCCTTCGAAGGGCACAAGACCCCAGCGAAGGCATATGGTGTCGGCATACGCCGAAAAAAAGCTATTTGTTTTTTGCGGTCAGGCTGTTCAGATCGCCATACTTCTTGCGGAAGCGATCAATACGACCGGCAGTGTCGACGAAACGCTGCTTGCCGGTGTAAAAAGGATGGCAATTGGAACAAATTTCCACTTCAAGCTCTTCGCCTTTGGTGGTCAGCAATTCAGCCTCGTACCCGCAATGGCAACGAACTTTTGCCTTGTAGGTTGTGGGATGGATATCGTTTTTCATGACTATCTCCTGTCATTATTATTGCGTGGAACTCGGTCTTATACGCATAGACCTACCGCTTGGCAAGGAAAAAATACCGACTTTTCTCCCATCAGTACAGACATATCCGACCTTGATCTCAACCACAAAAAAAAGGCGGGGGCCGAAGCACCCGCCTTAGACAGTCAAGTTCGGTCGAGAACTAGACGCAGCCGGTGGGCTTGGGCAGGCCAGCCATCTTACAGGCGCCTTTACCAGGTCCGGACGGGAACAGTTCGTAGATCTGCTTCAGCTTGAAGCCAGTGACCTTGGAGAGGATGCGGACCATCGGAGCGATGCCGTTCTTCTTGTAGTAATCCTGCAGGAAGTCGATGACTTTCTGGTGATCATCAGAGATTTCCTTGATACCTTCAGACTCTTTTACGTAGTCAACCCAAGCGGGGGTCCAGTCTTCAAATTTCTGCAGGAAACCGTCTTCGTCGACTTCAAAAGAAGCGCCCTGGAATTCAACAACAGCCATTGTATCCTCCTAAGTGGATGTTTATCATGCTGTGGCTCCGAAACTCTCGGAGCAACCTTATCCGTATAAACAGCGATCCGCTGCTTAGATGCCAAAATAAAAACCGGTGAAAAACCGTGGAGGGACATTACTGCCCCTACCATGCCTTGTCAAGCACTAGGTTGTTTCAGTACAATTAATCGTCTTCATCGACAAACGATGTAACAACCTAGGATTCCACAAGTTCATCAAGATGCTCTTGAGCATAGCCCAAGGTCGGCTCCATATCAAGAGCTGCACGCAGGTAATATGACGCTTCCTCGCGGTGCCCCATAAACTTGTGGCACAAGCCGAGATTCGCCAAATCGTGCGGCGACCCGCTGTCAATGTCGAGTGAAGCCTGGAAATTTGCTGCGGCATCCTGATACCGACCGCCCTTGAAATGTGCCACGCCCAACAGATTGAAGAATTCCTTGCATTCGGAGTCTAACCCAATGGCCCGTTCCAGATGTCCGACAACGCTTTCCCATTCCTCCACCTGCGACAGGGCATATGCCTGATAAAAAGCCGTGAGGGCCTGTTCTTCAGCGGCAGGCTGCATCGGCTCCGCTTCCTCGAATTGCCCGGCGGCATACAGGGGGTCGCCCATGCGCAAGGCCAACAATCCCCTGAAAAACGGCAGGAAATACGCATCGGGGTAAATCTCACCGACCACGTCAAGACCTTCCAGCGCCGTATCGAAATCCACTTCTTCGGCCAGAATACGGCCCACGAAAAGACCTATGGATCGATGCGGCGTCCGCTCGCGAAAATCAAAACCGGGCACGAAACTGTAATTGGTCGTCACCATCAGATCGGGATGCCGGGTATCCACGGTATACAGCGTATTCCCTTTCTCCAGAAGCCCTCGGGCCAACGTCATCAATTCATTCAATATATTGTCATCCTCAACCGAGGGCAAGGACTCGAGCGGCACCACAACGCCCTGCTCCAGCCACCTGACCTGTTCCAGATCGGTAAACTTGGGCAGGCCCGAGGCTTCGTACACCCTGCTTGTTTCAAAATCGCCCGCCAACTGAGCCACCTCGGTCACGGCCCGAATGGCTGCCTTGACCGGCGTGGCTGCCGACCCGGCCGTAAACACGATCTCACTCAAGGCAGGGAAAGTTTTTCTGTCCCAGGCCACGGCCGCCACAGTGGGAACAGGGAAGCCAAGGGTAAAATCCTTTAAAATGAGCGTAATGCCGTTCTTTTCGAAACACTCTGCCAACCGAAGCAGAACCGGGTCGTTGAAAGAGGCAGGATCAATGGTCGGCGTTATCTGGCGGGAACGATCCACAAGGGCGCACACATGCCGTTCCACCAACTCGCAGGCACCTTGGAAGATGGATTCTTCAAAGGTATTTCCGGCGGAAGATCCGTTGAATTCGTTGAGTTTCTTGAACCAATCCAGAGGAGCATACTCCTCTTTCCCCGTAGAGACATTGTATGCCGGATGATATTTCCAACTGACGAGGTCCATGAGTCGGACAGCCTTTTCACGGGAAATGTCCTCGTTCACTGACCCGATGACATGATCAATATCCATGACCTGTCCGGGCCACCTCTCCCCAGCTTCTGACCAGGTCGCTTCAATAAAGTTGGTGCTGTCTGCCCAGAAACTGAAAAAGGAATAACGTTCGACCAGCTCCATGAGCGCAGACGCTTCGGCTTGCTCCGGGGAAGCGCCTTTGCCCATCTGCTTCCGGGTGGGCATGATCTCTCGCGCCTCAGGGCCGCATTCGCTGACGAACACGGGAATCCCGAGCCTCCCGGTATCCACCCGGTCGGTCTGCGCCAAAACGCCCCGACACTTCTCAGTGAGAACACCTTTGACCCGCTCGACGGTCTCCTTGGGATTACACGCCTTGTCCTGATCCGTAGTAAATGTCTTGAAACAGTCCTTGAGTTCTATCACGCCTGTTTCCTCTTCAAGCGGAACAGATTGACCACCTGCTCTTCTCCTGTCTCGGTATCCTTATAATTGGCACAGGATTTCATCATGGAAAACAGATCACATGCCTTGTCGAAAAACTTCCTTCCCTGCCGCTTCTGGTCCATGGCAAGAAGAATTTCCGAAGAAGCATTTTCAACCAGGAGACTATCCAGGAAAGCAACCATCGGCTCGTAAACCGCCTCTTCGTACAACACCTCGCAGCCGATAATGTACTCAAAACGCATCCCCAAAGAATCCGTCGTAAAGTCGGCCTGTCGAAGCTGTATCTTATCCTCCAGGCCGTTTTTCAAGGCATTGATCTTCCCGAAAAGCAAGGCGAAAGGTTCGATGTCCGTGACGGTCACGGCGTACCCGATCTTGGCAAGGACCATGCTGTTCAAGGCACAGCCTGCTCCCACTTCCAGGATGTGGCTTCCCTGCACAAAAGGAAACTTGGTAAGCGTATACCCGAGTATCAGGCTTGACGGCCAGACCTTGGCCCAAAAAGGCAGGGATATGCCCTTCCCTGCCCGGTTCTTGTCCATCAACTTGTCGAGGTATTTCTGCATGTGCTTGATCTGAAGCACCTCAAAAGAGTGACCGCCTATTGAAACTGTCTCGAAAACGACCTCGCCGAACTCGCGCACAGCAATGTCGATGAGCGCACCAATAGGCTGCTCCAGATTATGAAAGGTATCCGCCACGTTTCCCTCCGAAATGGAATGCCTCTCGTTGAGGCTGTCGATCTATTGATCTATTGAATTGATTTTTTCCAAAACCCACAGCCCGTTCGGGACACCATCATCACGGGAAAATTCCCACACGGTGCGCAGTTGAACCGGCCTGCCGGTGTCACCCACACGAAGCTGTGCGTCATAAAAAACCGAAGCCACGGTCCGGTTGCCGTCGGATTTCATCTCCATGAGCTTGGCGCTGACCAACATGATCTCGGTCCGTTCACGGCCTGTCCCGGTTGTAGCTGCGGCATAGATTTCATCTGACATGAAGTCCCGGATGGCTTGAAAATCCTGCTCGCCAACAGACTGCTGGAAGCGGGAAAAAAATATTTTTGCCCCTTCCAGAAACTCGGCTTCGTTAAAACCGTCACCCAGTTCGGGAGGAGCAGCCGGGGCTGAAGCCGGAGCCGCCTTCGCATTGCCCTCCGAACTCAGCATGCTCCATGCCTGCCGCGCAGCCTCGTGCCTGTCCATGGTCTTTAGCTCCGGGCGTTCGACCTCATCGGCTCCGCGGTCCACATCACTGTCTGGCCGGGACCACCTGTCGGGACGCCCTTTGTCGTTGCCTGACCTCCGGCGAAACATCCGGATAAGGAAGTAGGCTATGCCTGCGAGCAGAAGAATATTAAGGACGCTGCCGGATCGACTTGCAGGAGCCTCCTGAGCCAGAGCTGGCGTAGCGGCCACAAGGGTCAGCAACACGGCCCTATGGAATGAACAGACCGTTCGCCCCGCCCAGACAGACAAAATTGCGAAATAGTTTTTTTGCATGTGTGCTTCGTAAAACAAAGTCACGAGACAGGCAATCAATCGATGAGCGCCAAATCGCGAAGGATCGCATAGAGGCTTTCCACCTCGATGGGTTTTGGAAGATACGCCGCAGCTCCGCCCTTGTAATAGGCCTTGACCACGGTCTTGGGGTCGTTGAGGGCGGTAATCATGATGACTTTTGCCTCATCGGCGGAAGGCACTCCCATTTCCTGTTCAATGGCGCGTATGTCTTTCAAGGCCTGATGCCCGTCCTTGTTGGGCATCATTATATCCATGCAAACCAAATCATAGGGTTTGCCTTCTTCGACAGCCTTGCGGAAAGCGCTGACGCACTCAACACCATCTGAAGCCGTATCGCAGTCACCAGAATCGGACAGCAGCGCGGTCAACAGCTTTCGGCTGGTGAATTCATCTTCGACTATCAAGATACGCATTAGGCCTCCATTTTCAACCGGGGAATTACATCATCATCCAAAAAAATTCAATGGGGCATTATTCCATATGATCAACAGCCATTGTTGGGCCAAGTTTTTTCCGCATGATCGCCGATACTGACGACAAGGACTTGCCCTGCGCAGGATTGACAAGTAGGACTGTGCATCGGCGCATCACGCCCCCATCTGGAGGACCCAACACATGATATTCAAGAATATGCCCATATTTTTTACTGGCTTCCTGGACTTTTTGGACAGCCCGCAATGGCGTGCATGGCCATTTAACTCAGGCTATGGCGAACACGTACTGCCCGCAATAGCACGCTTGGCATTCATCACTCTCATCATGGGCGTCATCCTTCTCTTCCTGCGCCTGCTCTTCGGCCCCGGAGGCCCGCTCAGGGACAAGGAGCTTGAAGAAGAGGCCCGACAGGAAACGCAACGCGAACGAGCGGAAACGGAAGCGCTCTTTGCCAGGGGCGAACTTACGGAACTGGAATACAAGACACGCATGAAAAGCCTCAAAGACTGATCATGTCACTGCCTCGCCACATCGATTTTTTTACCAGCTTCGCCACCAAACACTTCTCCGGCGAAGCCGAAAACGATTACCATATCCGCCTGAAACTTGATCACTCGCTCCGAGTGCTTGACGATGCCCGTGCCATCATCAGTGCAGAGAACATAACCGGGCATGTCGCCGAACTGACAACCCTATCCGCCCTATACCATGACATAGGACGATTCCCTCAGTTTGCCCAATATGGCACGTTCAAGGATGTCGACTCCATCAACCACGGACGCATGGGGGTGCTTGCACTCCGAAGCCAGGAACTGCCCGGTGGATTCTCAAAGGAAGACTGGAAGCTTATTCGAGCATCGATAGGACTGCACAACGCCAAAGAGATCAACCCCCGGACAAATGATCCGCTGCGAACGATGGTGAACGTGACACGTGATGCAGACAAACTCGATATCTTCTCCATAATCCTGGCCCATCTCGGCCAGAAAAATGGCCCGAACACGGTGGTTATCCACAGCCTCGAAGAGCACCCTGCGAAGTACTCCAGGACCATTTATGAAACGACTCTCGCCGGCGCCACCTGCGACTATGGGGCACTGCGCTACAGCAACGACTTTATCCTTCTTCTCATATCGTGGGTGTTCAGTCTCAATTACATCACCTCGATTCGCCTCCTTTCCTGCCGGGGGTTGATCGAACACGCCTTTTCACTTCTACCGAAAAACGATGAAATTCAGACTCTTGAAAAAAAGGTTCACATCTTTATTCATTATAAAAATTTGTGAAGCCTTGATATAAATACGCCAACTCAGTACTCTGGATAATAAAACAACGACTTGGACATAGTATGCCCCAGAAAAAAGACAGCAAGGCGTTTGGCGTCTACAACAATATCCTCATCCTCACCGACATCGAGGTGCATGCTAAACGCGACCTGGCCACCATTAAAACCTTCGGTCCCAAAGACGTTCAGGTTTTCAGCTCCGGGGCCAACGCCATCGATTACATAGCCGACAACCCGGTGGACCTGATTTTCTGCGACTCCTCGCTGAGCGACATGACCGGCATCAAATTTGCCCAGATAGTCAACAAGAACATGAGCGGGCGGCCCATGCCCATCATCATGGTCACCCTGGAGAACAGAAAGGATCACGTACTCGATTCCATTGCTTCGGGCTGCATCGGATACATCCTCAGACCCTATTCTCTGGACACGTTTGAAAAATATCTCATTCTTGCCAACCAACTGGACAGTTATCCCGAAATCGAAGAAATGGAACTCAAGGAAGCCAAGGATATGGTCGCGCGCGGCGACTTTGATGACGCCATAGAAGCGTTCGAGGAGCTCATTTCCTATCAGGACGAAGCTCAGAAATACTATGACATGGGCTGCCAATTCATGGTTCAGGGGAAATACGGCAAGGCCATTGTTTCCTTCAAGAAGGCGGTCAAGATCAACGACCTGTTCGCCGAGGCCTACAAGGGCCTTGCCGAAGCCTACAAAGGCCGGGGTGACCTGGAGTCCTTCAAGAAATTTTTGCGCAAGGCCGCAGATGTCCACGCCCAGTTCGACAGACTGGAAGAGACCAAGACCCTGTTCATCGAGATTCTCAAATACGACGCGGAAACGCCCAATCCCTTCAACACGCTGGGCGTCACCTTGAGAAAGCAAGGTGATTATCCGGGTGCAATCCATGCGTATCGTCAGGCGCTGGTGCTCACGCCGCACGACGAAAACATCCACTTCAACATGGCCAAGGCGCTGTACTTCATGGGTAAACTCGACGACGCTTCAAAAGAAGTCGTATCCGCCCTGAACATGAACCCGGGCTTCACCGAGGCCAACAAGCTCTACCAACGCATCCACGGCAACCCATGGACCCCGGCCAAAGGCCTCAAGAGCAAACCGAGGACCATTCCCGAAGGCACCAAGGAATCCGCCAAGGATATCGGCCCATAACGATCATGGAGGTTCCGTGTCCACGGAGACCCTGCTTCGCCTAGGTTCATTTCTCAGCATCCTCGTTGTCATGGGACTGGCCGAATCCCTGTGGCCGAAACGACCTCTCACATCCGGCAAATTTCACAGGTGGACAGCCAACCTCTCCATATCAATCCTTTCCACCGGTCTGACACGATTGACGATCCCTCTTGTCCCGGCCACCTTGGCCGTCTACTGCCATGAAAACGACCTCGGGCTGCTCAACCTTGTCAAAATCCACCCGGCAGTCGCCTACATCATGTCACTTCTGATCCTGGACATGGTCATCTACTGGCAGCATGTCCTGTTCCACAAACAACGCCTGCTTTGGCGTATCCACCGCATGCACCATGCGGACCTGGACATCGACGCCAGTACCGGCATCCGCTTTCATCCCATCGAAATAGTTTTCTCCATGCTCATCAAACTTACCGTGATCCTGTTGCTCGGTCCTCCGGCCGGAGCGGTCATTCTCTTTGAGATCCTGCTCAACGGATGCGCCCTGTTCAATCACGCCAACGTCCGCATGCCATTGGCAGTGGACAAACTGCTCAGGCTGGCGGTGGTCACCCCCGACATGCACCGGGTCCACCACTCCACGAACATGCGCGAGGCCAATATGAATTTCGGTTTCAATTTCCCCTGGTGGGACAGGATGTTCGGAACCTACAAGGCGCAGCCAGACCTGGGACACGAAGCCATGAACATTGGCTTGAACATATTCAGAGACCGGAAATACGGTCGCCTGACCCGGATGCTGGCCATCCCCTTCCTGTAGCATCCTCTTTACAACTGCTCACAGGTGATTACTTAAACCTCTGCGACACGTTACTCAAAACATCGGAGGCGCTCATGCCCACCCCCCTCTACGACGTAACCATACTCGGCAGCGGTCCCGGCGGATTGCAAGCCGCTATCCACGCTTCCCGAAAGAAAGCCAAGACCCTCATGCTCGGCCGCATGGACAATTCCAGTCTCTACTGGGCACATGTTGAAAACTATTGCTGCCAGGTGATGATATCAGGTGAGGAAATCCTGAAAACCGGCCGTTTGCAGGCCGAAAGTTTTGGAACCGAGTTCCGCGACGAGGACGTGCTTTCCATTGAACCGGACGGCCCCGTTTTTTCCATCAAACTGGAATCAGGCGACATGATCTCTTCCAAGACCGTGATTATCGCCACCGGGTCGAGCCGCAACAAGCTCAATGCTCCGGGCGAAAAAGAACTGCTCGGCAAAGGCGTCAGTTATTGCGTGGACTGCGATGCAGGGTTCTTCCGAAACGAGGTGGTGGCCGTGGCCGGATGCCGCAGCGCAGCAGCGGGCGGGGCCGTGGCGCTCACCAACTTCGCCAGCAAGGTTCACCTCTACTGCAAGGAGCTGGACGTGGCCGAGGGGCTGCGCAACCAACTCGCGGCCGCCGGTGTCGTCGTCCATGAGGGCGTCCAGATCAAGGAAATCCGCGGCAAGGACGCAGTGCAGTCCGTGCTCCTGGACGATGGAACCACCAATGAGGTCAGCGGTGTTTTCATCGAACTGGGGGCCAAGGGCGTGCTGGAGCTGACTGCCATGCTCGGCGTACAGCTCAACGAAGAAATGAAATATATTGAAACAGATAAGAAACAACGCACCAATGTCCCTGGCGTGTATGCGGCCGGGGACATCTGCGGACCTCCGTTACAGATGGCCAAGGCAGTCGGCGAAGGGTGCGTAGCCGGAATCGAAGCCGCAAATTATGCCAAAAAAAAGGTTCTGGACTAACGCATTTTCGTCTTGAAACAAGACTCGATGCCGAGATCATATTCCGGTGTCCCGGGAAAATGCATCAGAGCATCTCAACTTTTCACAATTGAGCTGCTCTAGAGTCTGTATCCAGGGATGATGCAACAGACTTGGGCTTCAATGAAACCGGATATCCGCTTGCGGGTATCCGGTTCGTCATTGGCGTATCGGAGCACGACATATCGTTGGCCGTCCTTCATGAAACACTTGAGCACAGAGCATCCGATCGCATACCCCACACCGTCCATATCAAAAGGATGAAATGTCAGCCGTACCCGGCTTCCCGGCTCCTGCGAAAGACCGGTCGGCTCCTGTTCCAAAAAACGAACACGGCAGCAACTCACCGACATGTCTTCAACCACTGCACGAATCAGGGTTTCCCCGTCGGCCACAAACGCAGGGAAAAAACATGAACAACGTGGCTCCTGCCGGTCTTCTGCATCGAACACCTGCTTCGGAGCGGCCAATTCGATAAGTACATCCGAAGAGTTTTTCCAGCCCAGAACCCGCGAATTGAATCCCATCAGCTTGCCATCGTAGGCGTACCGGACAAGCACAGAAGTGTCGATTGCCAGGCGATCTATGACCGCTTTCGGCACACTCACATACACCTTGAGACGACCGTCGGCAGCTATGTCAGCGACCAATCCAAGAAAGCGGTCCTCAAAGGTGGATACTTCCACAATGATACTATCCCCGACGCCGATATCCATGCGCTGCTCCAATAAACCTTAAATATTCGATAGCTATCCCGCCTGCAATTATATATACACATCACATGCTCAAAACAATCGGAATCCTCGCCTGGGGGGGATGTCTTCTGACCCTTGCCTATCAGGGGATCTTCTGGGTCATCTACAAGACATGGCCCTCCATCAGCTTGATGGACATTCTCCGTAGTGTATTCGGCCTGAATATCCTTACTACCCTCGAGAATCTCCCTCTGGATATAATAGTCAAGGCCGCCTACGTCGCCTTCTCGACACAATTCTCCCTGTTCCTATGGTGGACCGGTGTGGTCATGTTCGGACTCATGTTCACATTTGGTCTCCTACGAAAATAATAACACTTTCTCAGAGCCGGAGGTTGTTGGAAAACCATTCATACGCCCGTTTGAAAGAATAGGGTATGGACTTGCCCCCCCGTTTTCAGCTACAAGTATATATTAAGCCCTTAATCCAGAGGTTGATTCATTGCAAAAACGGTATTTCCCCATCACCATCGTGACAGCAATCCTGTTTCTCATCGCTGTCGGCGGATATTTCACCCCGACCAGCTCGGAAGACCCGCCGGTTCGGGTACTCCTGGAAAACAAGGGAGGCAAGGTCATCCTCGACCACGCCGACCACGTTCAGGCCATGGACCAGGACTGCGCTGCATGCCACCACACCTCCGGCAAGGACCCAAATCCTCCAGCCTGCACCCAATGCCATGTCAAAAAATTTGACCAGGCATTTATCGTCGGTCACCAGGAAGCCATTGACGATAAACACTGTCTCTCCTGCCACCATGCCAAGGCAACCATCGACAATTTTTCTCATGAAGACCACAAGACCGAGTATACGGACAGCTGTCAGGCCTGTCACCACGACCCTTCCATTGAACCCGTACCTCAGGCCTGTTCCAACTGCCACATGGACGGCAGCAACTCGGTACCGAACCTGCGTGACGCCGCCCATGGCCGTTGCACCGACTGCCATGAGGACCTGTACCAGGAAGGACTGAAAGGATGCACCAACTGCCACGTACGAGACCAATCACCCGATCCGGCAGCCGAACCGCAGGCCTGCACCTCCTGTCACACGGTCCAGGTGGAACAACTCGTGCCCACCTCCATGAACGCTTTCCACGGACAATGCAGGGGCTGCCATGAAAAGACCGGCAGCGGACCGTTCGACGACGAATCCTGCAAGCAATGTCATATGCAATAGGGGACCGAGGAACATGACCACATACAACTTCAGCCTCCACTCAGGTGAAACCGGCCCACTGATCACGGCCTCAAGCCCCGATCAGCTTCGCTTGCCCATGAGTGGCATGACCCCCGTCATGTCCGTCGGGGACCAGGTCCTGTCAGGCACCAAGGTCGCCGTTGCCAACGACCCCGACCAGGGTGACCTCCATGCCCCAAAGGCCGGAACCATCCGGGAGATACTGCCTTACTCCATGCTCATCGAAGTGAGCGCCAAGGGTAATGCGGAACCCCAGACCCCGTGCACGGACAACGGCAGCATCCTCAAGGAATGGCTCAAGGGCATGGGCGTCGACGTGGGAGCCCTTTACAAGGCCGCCACTCTCATCATCAACGGCGTTCCCCCGGAACCGGGCATCACCATTTACGAACCCCTGTTGCGTGACTACAGAAAAACGCTGGAGCTGGGCCTGGAAACGGTCCAACGGATAGTGGAACCATCCAGAATGTTTCTGGTTGCGGCCAAAGGCAATCGTGCCAACGCCTTTGCCAACTGCACAGTTCTGCACGTATCGCCTGTTTATCCAAGCGGACTCGACCCATTGGTCATCAGAAAGGTCACCGGACAGGAAGTCCTTCCAGGACTCAGACCGGACAATGCCTCCATTCTCTCGGTTAAAGACCTCTATTTCATCGGCCGGACCATGGAAACCGGCCGCCCCCTGACGGAAACGATAATGACCATCGGCGGACAGAATCACCTCGTTCGCGTGGGCACCACGATTGGCTTCCTGACTGCCGAAGCCGGCGGCACGGTCCAACCGGGCGACAGAATCATCATGGGCGGCCCGCTGCGCGGACAGACAGCCGTGAATCTCGAACAGGGCGTGGACAAAACCACCATGGGCCTGCACATCCTGAAACAGGCTGAAGGCTTGAACCCTACAGACAACGCCTGCCTGGGATGCGGAGAATGCGAACGTCACTGCCCGGCCCGCATCATGCCGGGCATGATCAGTCGATGCGCCGAATTCAAACAGTTCAAGCGGGCCGAGGTATTCCATATCCATTCCTGCATCGAATGCGGCCTGTGCGGCTATTGGTGCGTGGCGCAACGTCCGTTGCTCCAATACATCAGACTGGCCAAGTATGAACTGGCCCTGCTCGCCGGAGCCCGAAATCCATCGGCTCCCTCCGCCGAAGATATTGAAAAAGCACAGACCGGAGACACGCCATGCTGAAGCCGCTCCATCCCATACTGACCGTAGCCGTCCCCCCGCATGTCCACTGTGGAAGGTCCATAAGACGCTACATGCTCGACACCGTGACGGCGCTACTGCCTGCGGTCATCATGGCCGTGGCCGTCTTCGGACTGGACGCGCTCCGGGTCATGGCCCTGTCCTGCGCCGTGGCCGTGGCCACCGAAGCCCTGTGCAACAAACTCACGAAACGCGAACAGTCCGTGGATGATTTCAGCGGCCTTCTTACCGGCCTGCTCTTCGCCTTCCTGCTTCCGGCATCAGCGCCCTGGTGGCTGGTAGCCATCGGCGCCTTTTTCAGCATAACCTTCGGCAAGATGATCTTCGGGGGCCTGGGTGCCAATCCATTGAGTTCCCCTCTCATCGGCTGGGCTATCTGCCGCATTTCCTGGGCAGATGTCATGGACACCAACGCAACCATGCTCATGTCCGACATGGCCGCCCCTCTGCAACAGCTGAAATATTTCGGTTTGAACGCCATCGGCAGCATCAATTACTCCGATCTCCTCCTGGGGCATCAACTGGGCGGACTGGGAGAAATCCATGGAGCGGCCCTGCTCATCGGCGGAGCGTATCTGCTCCTGCGACGCCACATCACCTGGGAAATCCCCACGGGATTCATTGCCGGACTGCTCCTCACGGCCTGGATATACCAGCTCATCGACCCTGCGGCCTATGCGCCGCCGCTGTTCCATCTGCTGGCCGGCGGCGCTATCTTCGGCGCCTTCTTCCTGGCAACGGACGCGGCATCGACCCCGGTAGGCCGCATACCGTCCATACTGTTCGGGCTTATAACCGGGACCATGGTCATCATCATTCGGGTCTACGGCATCTACCCGGACGGCGTCCCGTTCGCCATCCTGCTGGCCAACCTGTTCACCCCCCTGCTTGACCGCATTCGCCCCAAACCCTTTGGCGGTCCATACTCGTTTTCCAACAGCACGGAGGGCGCATAGTCATGGAAATGCTCAAGATGATCCTGGTCCTGTCGCTCATCTGCGGCCTGTCCGGACTGACCCTGGCCACGGTCCGCGAAGCCACGTCGACTCGCATCGAGGAGCAGGTCATGACCTATGTGCAGGGTCCGGCCCTGGATCAGATATTCACCGACCATGACAACAACCCGGTCAAGGATCGCAAGGTTTTCGACCTGCCCGGCAAGTCAGTCACCGTGTTCCCGGCCATGAAAAACGGCAAGCTCACCGGCGTGGCCCTGGAGACCTTCGGCAAGGGCTACGGCGGCGACATCGGCGTCATGGTCGGATTCGCATTGGACGGTTCCAGACTTGAAGGCATCGGCATCACCACGCTCAAGGAAACACCCGGCCTCGGTGCCCGGGCAGTGGAACCGGAGTACCGCGACCAGTTCAAGAACCACACCACAGCCTCCATTGCCCTGAAAAAACAAGGCGGCGACATCCAGGCCATTTCCGGGGCGACCATCACCTCCACCGGAACCGTGGCCGCCATCAACGAAGCCGTGCAGATTTTCAATAAGATCCAGGACAAACTCCCCGATGCCTGGGGATCGTAGGAAACGCTCATGAGTGCACTCTGGAAAGAATTCTCCAAAGGTCTGTGGCGGGATCTGCCTCCGTTCAAGCTGGTACTCGGCCTGTGCCCTGTGCTGGCCGTAACCAAAACGGCTTACAACGGCTTCGGCATGGGCGTGGCCGTCATCTTTGTCCTGGCCTTGTCCAACCTGCTGGTTTCATTACTCCGTAAAATCATCCCTTCCAAGGTACGCATCGCCTGCTTCATCGTGGTCGCCGCCTCCCTGGTGGTCTGCGTGGAGCTGCTCATGCAGGCCTATGCATACCCGCTCTACCAGCAACTCGGCATCTTCGTGCCGCTCATCGTGGTCAACTGCATCATCCTGGGCCGCGCCGAAGCGTTCGCCTCCAAGAATCCGATCCACCTGGCCGTGGCCGACGGCATGGGCATGGGCCTGGGCTACACCCTGTCCCTGACCTTCCTCGGCTCCATCCGGGAATTCCTGGGCTACGGCACCTGGTTCGGGATGCCGATAATGGGCAGTTGGTACAAGCCATTCACCTTCATGATTGAAGCGCCGGGAGCATTCGTCTGCCTGGGCATCCTCCTGACGGGCATGAACGCCCTGACCAACTGGCAACGCAAGTCCAAGGGGTTGGAAGCCATCCAAGGCCCGGTTCACGACTGCAAAAGCTGCGGTATGTGCGCCACCAAGCCGGGAATGTAAGGAGCAACCATGGATTACTTCGTACTCGTCATCGCCGCCATCTTCGTCAACAACATCGTGTTGGCGCAATATCTGGGCAACTGCCCGTTTGTCGGCACGTCCAAGGAGTCGGGCGTGGCCATCGGCATGGGATTGGCCGTGGTCTTCGTGGCCGCCATGGCCGCTGTCATAACATGGTGCGTACAAAAGTTTCTGCTTGCGCCCAACGACATCGGATATCTCCAGACCATCGCCTTCATCCTGGTCATCGCCTCACTGGTCCAATTCGTGGAAATATTCCTGAAAAAAGCCATCCCGCCTCTCTACAAATCGCTGGGTATCTTCCTGCCGCTGATCACCACCAATTGCGCGGTGCTCGGTATCGCCATCATCTGCCAGCGCGAAGAATACACCCTGATCGAGACCCTGCTCTTCTCCATAGCGTCCGGCTTCGGCTTCATGCTCGCTCTGGTGGTCCTGGCAAGCATCCGCGAACGGCTTGATCTGGCGCGGGTCCCGGTGGCCATGAAAGGCACCCCGCTGGCCCTGATAATGGCAGGCCTCATGTCGCTCGCATTCTTCGCCTTCAAGGGCATGGCATCCTAGGAGCATATGGATATGATCACCGCTTCCGTACTCGTCCTTTTCGGCATAGGCCTGACCGCCGCCGTCATATTGGCTGTGGCATCCAAGGTACTCTATGTATATGAAGACCCACGCATCGCTCAGGTTGAAAGCGTGTTGGCCGGTGCCAACTGCGGCGGTTGCGGCTATCCGGGCTGCGCCGGAGCCGCCCAGGGAGTGGTCGAAGGCAAGGCCGGTGCCAACGTCTGTGTCATCGGAGGTGACTCGGTCGCCGTCAACGTGGCCGCCATCATGGGGCTTGAATTTTCTTCCATGGAAAAACAGATTGCCTTTGTGGACTGCACGGGCGGCATTCGGGCCGAAGATGTCTATCAATACGCGGGCGTCAAGGATTGCCGGGCCCAACACCTGCTCTACAGCGGTTCCAAGATGTGCCCCGAAGGATGTCTCGGCTTCGGCACCTGCGTCACGGCCTGCCAGTTCGGAGCCATCGAAATGGGTCCCAACGGCTACCCGGTGGTGGACCCTGCCCTGTGCACTGCCTGCGGCGGCTGCGAACAGGTCTGCCCGCGCGGCGTGATCACCGTATGGGGCATGACCGCCCGCATCACTCACCTCAACCAGGAAACCGACTGTCTGGCCCCGTGCCGCCAGCGCTGCCCCGGCCAGATCAATATCCCCCGCTACATCGAACAGGTCTCGCGCGGTGACTACGCAGGTGCCCTGGAAACCATCCGTGAACGCATCCCCATGCCCCTGTCCATCGGCCGCGTCTGCCCTCACCCCTGTGAGGGAGTCTGCCGACGAGGCCATGTGGATGAGGCAGTGGGCATCAACATGATCAAACGTTTCGTGGCGGACTGGGAAATGAATTCCGGCACAAGGCTGCCCATTTCCTGCGCCCCGGACACGGGCCGCAAAGTAGCCGTGGTCGGCGGCGGCCCGGCCGGCCTTTCCTGCGCCTTTTTCCTGCGCCGTCTGGGCCACAGCCCGACCATCTTCGAATCCATGCCCAAACTCGGAGGCCAGCTTCGATACGGCATCCCGGAATACCGGCTGCCAAAAGCGGTTCTTGATTGGGAAATCCAGGGAATCCTGGATCTCGGTATCGACGTCGAAAACAACAAGTTCTTCGGCAAGGACTTCACCATCGAATCACTCACGGAAGCCGGATACGAAGCCGTATTCCTCGGCATCGGGGCGTGGATGAACCTGAACCTGCGCATCGAGAACGAAGACGCCAAGGGCGTGGCAACCGGCACCGAATTCCTGACCAAGGTCGGTCTCGGCATCGACCCCGGCATCGGCAAGAAGGTCGTGGTCATCGGCGGCGGCAACACCGCCATCGATACGGCCAGGACCAGTGTCCGCCTGGGAGCCGACGTCACCCTCATGTACCGACGCACCAAAGACGAAATGCCGGCCAATATCGAAGAAATCGAAGGAGCCGAGGAAGAAACCGTCAATTATCTTTTCCTGGCAGCGCCCACGCGCATTGTCAAAAACGACGATGGGCACGTCACGCACATCGAATACATCAAGATGGAATTGGGCGAACCCGACGAATCCGGCAGGCGCAGGCCTGTGCCCATAGAGGGATCGGAGACCCTGCTTGAAGCCGACACCGTTTACACCGCCATCGGCCAAAAACCCGAACTTTCCTGCCTCTACGACGAGTCAGGGGCATGTTCTCTCGAGGAAACCCGGTGGCGCACCCTGGCCGGTGATTCCGACACCATGCAGACCGCCATGCCCAATGTCTTCACGGGCGGCGACATGCACACCGGCCCGGCCCTGGTCATCACCGCCCTGGGAGAAGGCAGAAAGGCGGCCCGGTCCATTCACCATTACCTCAACGGTGAAACGCCCTACGCCCCGAACCGGACACAGCGCAGCATGATTCCATATACCATGTTCACCGATGTACACGACGTAGGCTTGCGCGACCGTGCAAAACTGCCGGAACTCATAGAATGTAATGAACGCACCTGTACGTTCAAAGAAATCGAAGGCACCCTCAGTGAAGAGGAAACCAAACATGAAACCTGCCGCTGTTTACGTTGCGGCCTGACCTGCTACAACCGCGACATGGTCGAAGGTCAGGAGTGCATCAGCGCCGAGTGTGCCAAAAATCAATAAAAAAGAGTTGCAAACAGCCATTCTTGTGGATATACATTTTTTCCCTTGAGGCGAAGGCCTTGGGTAAAAATCAAAGTGGGCGATTAACTCAGCTGGTCAGAGTGCCATCCTCACACGGTGGAAGTCACAGGTTCAAATCCCGTATCGCCCACCACTTTGATAAAACAAAACGGACGCTTGCATTGCAAGTGTCCGTTTTTTCGTACCCTAACTCCAGCAGGATCAAACAAACTCGACACTGATGGGGATGTTCCCGCTCATGGCTTCAAGCTTCGCCAAAATGGTGTCCGCATCAACTTCGTCCGCTTCCACAATCTGGGCTTTCTTGTCGATAAGGAATGACGCCAGCATGTTCGCATCAACCAAGATACCGCGCCGGAGCAAGTCCCGGCCAGACTCGACTGCCAGTGTACTGAAAATCTTCACCGAGACAATAGCGGGCACTTCATTGATAGAAAATGACCCCTCCCGCACTGAAATATCGCTCCGAAAACTCTTGTACGGGTTGTTTCGCCCCATGACGATACCAACCAAGCCGGGCATGGCACTGCCCAAAGCAATACGATCGCCATCGTTGATCTTGGCAGTCTCAAGATCATCCACCGGACTGTTATTCAAGAATATCGTCCTGACCGTAGTGTCGATATAGTTGTCATCGAAACCGAGAATCTCCCGCAAAAAAAGTCGCATGGACATACCCGAGACAGCTTCGAGCGCAAACCCCTTTTGTAAGAGATAGTTCCAGCCCGCCACCGCATCCTCAACCATTGCGATTCTCAACCTTTCAACATTATTATTCATTATTATTCACCATATCAGACATGCAGTATTGTACAACTTTGGAATATTATGCCACCATGAGCACAATGCATTGTTTTTTTTGACATTTTATTGTTATGCGGGGTAGTAATTTCTACCTAGACAGTTTAGGTGCTATGCGTCAAGCGAAACGCTAATTTTTAAAAAGCAGAGGGAAACCAATGCCAAGCATTCTTAGAATCAATTGCAGAACAAAAGAGTACTCTTTTGAAAACGCCGGTCCCTATGTCAACCTTGGCGGCCGTGCACTCACTTCCCGCATCATCAACAAGGAAGTGCCGGCAGATTGCCACCCGCTATCCGCTGAAAACAAACTGGTCTTTGCGACCGGACTGATGGGCGGTTCCACCGCAGCCAACTCCGGCCGCCTCTCCGTGGGCACCAAATCTCCACTGACCGGCGGCATCAAGGAGTCCAACTCCGGCGGCCTGTTCGCTCACAAAATGCCCAAGATGGGACTGCTGGCCATCATCCTGGAAGACAAACCCGCCGAGCAGGCTCCTTTTTCCACCCTGTTCATCACAGACGGCAAAGTCGAATTCCGTGACGCCTCCGACATCGCAGGCCTGGACACCTATCCGGCTCACGACAAACTGCTGGCTCAATACGGCAACAAGCTGTGTGCCGGCATGATCGGCCCAGCAGGTGAAACCGTCCGCAAGACAGCCACCATCCAGTTCACCGATCCCTACAAGCGCCCCGCCCGTTCTGCTGGCCGCGGCGGCACCGGTGCCGTCATGGGTTCCAAAAAAATCAAGGCCATAGTCCTTGACCCTGAATTCTCCAACAAGGTTTCCGCAGTTGACGAAGCCGCTTTCAAGGAAGCCCGTTCGACCTGGGTCGACATCCTCAAAGGCCACCCGGTCACTTCCGCAGGTCTGCCCGGTTTCGGCACTTCCGTACTGGTCAACGTCGTCAACGAAGCCGGTGCGATGCCCGCCAAGAACTTCCGCTTTGGCCAGATCGACCATGCGGCGGAAATCTCCGGCGAAAAAATTGCCGAGATCATCAATGCTCGCGGCGGCAAGACCACTGAGGGCTGCCATGCCGGTTGCATCATCCAGTGCTCCCAGCAGTACAATGATGCCGACGGCAATTACCTTACCTCCGGATTCGAGTACGAAACAGTCTGGGCCTTCGGTGCCAACTCCATGATCAAAGACATGGACGACATCGCCACCCTGGACCGTCTGTGCGACGAAAAAGGCATGGACTCCATCGAAATGGGCAATACCGTGGCCATTGCCATGGACGGCGGCATCATCCCCTGGGGTGACGGCAAGGCCGCCATTGAGCTGCTCAAGAAAGTCGGCACCAAAGATCCCATGGGCATGATCATGGGTAACGGCGTGGACTTCGCAGGCGGTGCCTTCGGCGTGGAACGCCTGCCCACGGTCAAGGGCCAGTCCATGCCCGCGTATGATCCGCGTGCGGTCAAGGGCGTCGGCGTGACCTATGCCACAACGGCCATGGGTGCCGACCACACTGCAGGTTACGGTGTCACCGCCAACATCCTGGGTGTCGGTGGTTCCATCGACGGGCACAAGAAGGAAGGCAACATCGAACTGTCCAAGAACTTGCAGGTCGCAACCGCCGCCATCGACTCCATGGGGTTCTGCCTGTTCGTGGCCTTTGCGGTCCTGGATTCCGAAAACGGCGTCCAGACCATGGCTGACCTGGTTCAGTCCTGGACCGGCAATACCTTCACCGTTGACGACCTCATCGCCCTCGGTGCCGGAACCATGAAAGACGAACAGGAGTTCAACAAGCGCGCGGGCTTCACCAAGATGGATGACAAACTGCCCCGCTTCTTCGAAACCGACCCCCTGCCGCCTCACAACGTGGTCTGGGACTACGACGAAGACGAGCTTCAGGGCGCCAAGGTCTAAAGCCGAATCCATTCGATATCCACAAGGGCCGGGTTTTTCCCCCGGCCCTTTCTTTTACCGTTGACCCCACAAGCCTAAGCGTCTAAATTCCATCCCATGGGAATAGAAATTAAATGTTTTGCGACCTTGGCCAAGTTCCTTCCTGAAAACAGTGACGATTATCCAATCGAGTCCGGCGAGACTGTCCGGTCGCTTGTGAAAAAGCTCGCCATACCGGAAAAGGAAGTCACCCTCATGTTTATAAATTCCCTGCGCTCCCAACTGGATAGCGAAATCAAGGACGGAGATCGGGTGGGACTGTTCCCTCCCGTGGGCGGGGGTTAGGTCTTGAAACCGTCCCTTCATGACGACATTCGCGGTCATGCACGCCAAACATCGCTTCCCTGGGGCGTACAGGGGAATATCCTTGCCCTGAACAAAATCAATGAACTTGTTCGCGCACATGACATGCCGGGCTGTGAAATAGAAGCGCTCGCCCTGCAACTCGGCATTTTCCCGGACCGCTATCTGCGCAACATGCAATCCATCACTCCGGCAGCCCAGATCCGACTGCTCGAATCCCGCGTGGCCCAGGTTGGCATCGGCGGACTGGGCGGTACCCTGCTGGAACATTTTCTCCGACTCGGTGTGGGCCGCATACGCGCCGCCGACGGCGATGTCTTCGAAGCAAGCAATCTCAACCGTCAGGCCTTGTCTAGAATCTCCAATATGGGACAACCAAAGGTCCGTGCAGCCGAACTCATGGCTGCGGAGATCAACCCATCGACATGCCTTGAAACGGTCAATGAATTTCTGACGCCCGAATCCCTGCCATTGTTCCTTGAAGGTTGTGATCTAGCCGTGGACGCTCTTGGCGGTCTCACCATGCGCCGCCACCTGCAACAGGCCGCCTCACAGGCGGGTATTCCCCTGGTAACCGGCGCCCTGGCAGGCTGGACTGGCTATGTAGGCGTGGTCATGCCCGGCCAGATCGGCCCCGCCGACATCATGGGCACAAATAATGCCGCTGAAGAAGAACTCGGCTGCCCTGCCCCGGCAGTAACGTTTATAGCGTCCCTGATGGCATCCGAAACTGTCAACATCCTCTCCCACACCTCGACACTGGCCGGGAAGATGCTCGTAGTGGATTTATGCTCGCAAACCTTCGAAACCATTACACTGTAAACAAGTACTGTCACCTGGGGCATTATGCTAACTTTTGCATAATTTATTGATTCCATATATAATCTAATTTACAGAAGTCTTACAGAGACACTTTATTCCACAAGGACATCAGGAGTTTTTTGATGAAGCATGAACCGGAAACCATTCTCAGGCTACGCGTTTGGCTCGAACAGGAAGACAAAACCTATATCGGTATAGGCAGCACACTGCTGCTTCAACACGTTGACAACCTCGGTTCTCTGCGCAAGGCAGCAGAAGCACTCGGTATGTCGTACCGCCGAGCATGGGGGAAACTTAAAAACGCTGAAGAACGTATCGGCCAGCCTCTGGTCGAAAAGACCAAGGGGAAAGGTCAAAGATTCAATCTGTCGCCATTTGGCAGGGAACTCATGGAGCAATTCCTGCATTTTTACCTTGATGTTGAAGACTATGCCACGAAACGCGCATCCGAGTTATTGAATGTCGAGGTCAAGAAATCAGGTGAGTTTTACCGCGACGACATGCAATAAAATGGTTCAGATTGAGGGATCTGGATATAACTGTTTTCCTTGGAGGGAAATAATGAAACGTTTGCTTATTACCGCACTTGCACTTGTTGTTACCATTACCATGGCCCTGCCCGCATTTGCAGGCAAAACCCTGATGATGGCTACCACCACCAGCACCGCCAACACCGGTCTTCTGGACGAACTGATCGTTCCGAAATTCTTGAAGGACACAGGTATTGAGATCAAATTCGTTGCCGTGGGTACCGGAAAAGCCCTGGCCATGGCCGAGAATTGCGATGTTGACGTTGTGCTGGTGCATGCCCCCGCATCCGAAAAAACCTATGTCGACAAAGGCGTACTCGTGGATCGCAAGGAATTGATGTACAACGACTTCGTCATAATCGGCCCGGCTGCCGACCCCGCCGGGGTCAAAGGAATGAGCGTTGCCGACGCCCTGAAGACCATCGCTGAGAAACAGGCCGTTTTCGCCAGCCGTGGCGACAACTCCGGCACCCACAAGAAAGAGCTTTCCCTGTGGAAGGCCGCTGGCATGGAAATTCCCGAAAAGGCCGCCTGGTATGTCCAGACCGGTCAGGGCATGCTCCCGACCATCAATATCGCCAATGAAAAGAACGGCTACACCATGACCGACCGCGGCACTTTCATCAAGTATGCCGACACCAATGGCGGCAACCCGCCGCTGGTAGTCCTCGTGGAGGGCGACAAGACCCTGTTCAACCAGTACAGCGGACTGGCCGTGAACACCAAGCTGTGCAAGGACGCCCAATACGACCTGGCCACCCAGTTCATCGAGTGGATGGCTTCGGCCGAAACGCAGAAGGCCATAGGCGACTTCAAGCTTTTGGGCAAGCCCCTCTTCATTCCCAACGCAAAATAACCTCTCTTAATCGACCTTCCGGGGGAGGAGGATTTCCCCCTCCTCCCCCGCAATAAAGCAAAAAAAATGGACTATTTACTTCAAGGATTCCTGCAAGGATTCGTTCTTCTCTTCACAGGGAATGCCGAGGCATATTCCGCCATATGGGCAACCGTGTATGCCTCAACGCTGTCCATGACATGCGGCATGTCTCTGGGCGTTCCCTTGGGGTTTCTTCTTGGATACAAGTCTTTTCCCGGCAAAAAAGTCGTCCGCACCATAGTGGACACCCTGCTTTCCTTTCCCACGGTCGTCATCGGCCTGCTCGTATACGCATTTCTCACACGCAACGGCCCCCTTGGCGGCTCGGGCCTGCTGTTTTCCATCCCGGGCGTTGCCTTGGGCCAAACCCTGCTCGGCCTGCCCATAATCATTGCCATGACCGCCACGGCGGTAGAAGCCCTTGACCGACGCCTGCCCATGACCCTGATCACCCTCGGGGCCACACCACGCCAAATGATGTGGGCCACGGTTCTGGAAGCACGATACTCCATCATGCTTGCAGCCATGTCCGCATACGGCCGCATCGTGTCCGAAGTGGGCATCTCCATGATGGTGGGCGGCAACATCAAATGGCACACCCGCACCATAACCACGGCCATTGCCCTGGAAACAGGCAAAGGCGAATTCGCCGTGGGCATCGCTTTGGGCATGGTCCTCCTTACAGTGGCACTTCTGGTCAACATCGGCGCAGCCGGTTTAAAGAAAAGGGCCGTCCAATGACGATCCCCTTGATAACGCTCACCGACATTCGCCAGCGCTATTCGGACCGCACCGTACTTGCAGTGGACCACCTGGACATAGCCCAGGGCAGCATCATCGGCCTGGCCGGTCCCAATGGTTCAGGCAAGTCCACCCTGCTCAGACTGCTCGCTTTCCTGGAATCCCCGGCACAGGGAACTATCCGTTTTCTGGGTCTTCCGGCTGCGGCCAGATCGAGTACCGTCAACCGCCAGGTGACCCTGCTCGTGCAAGAACCGTATCTGCTCAAACGCTCGGTTTACGCCAACGTTGCCTACGGTCTGAAGATCCGCAACAAGAACGACATCCCCGCCAAGGTGTCCCGCGCCCTTGAAATTGTCGGACTTGACCCCGAAACGTTCTGCAAACGGCAATGGTTCGAGCTTTCGGGGGGAGAGGTCCAAAGGGTGGCCCTGGCAGCGCGTCTGGCCCTCAAGCCCAAGTTGTTGCTCATGGATGAACCCACCGCCAGCCTGGACAAAAAAAGCGCGGCCCTGATCCAACAAGCCGCACTGTCCGCCCGCGAAGAATACGGTGCGAGCCTTGTCATCGCCAGTCATGATATGGCATGGCTTGATGCAGTCGCTGACCACACCCTCTTTCTTGAAAACGGAAAGATCATTACGACCGCATAACACTCCTGTCCGGAGGATTACATGAAGGCAATTTCCCTCGTCGGCCCCAAAAAATCGGGCAAAACAACCTTAGGCCTCAAACTCGCACGTCATTTCAAGGACCAGGGGCTGACCGTATCCGCAGCCAAATTCAGCCACCACGGATTCGACTGGAAGGATACGGACACCACCGAATATGCCGCCATCTGCGACACTGTGGCCGGATTCGGTCCCAAGGAAACCTTTGTCCACTGGACAGACCACCGGTTTCTCCCTGACCTGCTCCCCCTGCTGACGGCAGACGTTCTCATTGTGGAAGGCGGCAAAAACCTGGGCTTCCTTCCCCGCATTCTCTGCCTGAACGGCGATCTCGCCGACGGCACCGATTGGCTCGCCCCGGAGCTTGCCGTCGCCAGCTACGGCGACAAGAGCGTGGACAATATCCAGACACTCAACGATATCGAACTGTTGGCTGCCCGAATCCTGGAAAAAGGATTCTTCCTGCCCGGCATGGATTGCAAGACCTGCGGCCGCCCGGACTGTCGGACCCTGGCGGCCGACATCGTTGCAGGAAGGGCCACGACAAGAGCATGTCTGGCAATGCACAATTCCATTGAAGTCGACATCAACGGCTCCCCCGTCGGCATGAAACCTTTTGTGGAAGACATCATTTCCGCCTCCATCCGCGAGATGATCCGCACCCTCAAGGGCTACTCTCCCGGCAAAGCCACCATCAAACTGGACGTTTAAGCCTTCATGCGCATCGTCCTCTTCGAACCGGAGATACCACCCAACACCGGCAACATAGCCCGGCTGTGCGCAGCCACCCGAACCCCGCTTCATCTCATTGAACCGCTGGGATTCTCCGTGGACGACAAGCACCTCAAACGGGCCGGGCTTGATTACTGGCCGCACGTAGATGTCACGGTACACCCGGATTTCGACCATTTTCTCAGGACGGTATGTCCCAGCCGTCTGGTCATGGCCACCACCAAGGCCCGGACACCGCATCACCGTTTCGACTTTCAACCCGACGACGCTATCATACTCGGCCCCGAAACCAGGGGACTGCCCGTTGAAATGATGAAAGGGCACCCGCAGGTACGCATCCCCATTTGGGGACAGGTCCGCAGTCTGAACCTGTCGACGGCCACGGGCATCCTGCTCTTTGAGGCCCTTCGACAGACGGACCTGATCGTGGACGACCCTCTATCATCTTGAACTTTTCCCCGCAGGACTGTAGGCTTCGGTTTGACCACGGACCACAAACCACTCACTTCAGGGCTGGCATAATTACATGAAATTACTCGTTACCGGCGGTTGCGGATTTATCGGCACCAATTTCATCAGGCTCATGCTGGAGAAGCATGCCGACTGGTCCATCGTCAATCTGGACAAGCTCACCTATGCAGGCAACCGGCTGAACCTCATGGACCTGGAAGAGCGCGAAACCCGCTATGATTTCGTGCAAGGCGACATTTGCGACCGGGATCTGGTCACGGACCTGTTGTCCGGCCGCCGCATCGATGCCGTGGTCAATTTCGCGGCTGAATCCCATGTGGACCGCTCCATCAACGATCCCTCGCCCTTTGTCACCACCAATGTGAGCGGGGCACAGAATCTCATGGAATGCGCCAGGCAATGCAATATCGGTCGCTTCGTCCACGTGTCCACCGACGAGGTCTACGGCACCCTCGGCCCCACCGGGAAATTCACCGAAACCACTCCACTGGCCCCGAACAGCCCCTATTCTGCCAGCAAGGCCGGGGCTGATCTGATGGCCCGCGCCTACTTCGAAACATACGGTTTTCCGGTGTTGATCACCCGATGTTCCAACAATTACGGCCCCTACCAATTCCCTGAAAAACTCGTTCCGCTCATGTTTCTGAACGCCAAAAAGGACAAACCGCTTCCCGTCTACGGAGACGGGTTGAACGTCCGGGACTGGATATACGTTGACGACCATTGCCTGGGCGTAGAGTTGACCCTGACCAAAGGACGTGAAGGACAAGCCTACAATTTCGGCGGGAATGCCGAGGAAACCAACCTTCATGTGGTCAGAACCCTGCTCTCCATTCTGGGCAAACCCGAATCGCTGATCACCCACGTCACCGACCGGCCAGGCCACGACAAACGCTACGCCATGGACTTCTCCTTGGCGCAAAAAGAGCTGGGGTTTGCTCCGACCCTGGATTTTACGGAAGGGTTGGCAAAGACCCTTGGCTGGTACGAAGCCAACACCACCTGGCTCGAACAAGTGCAGAGCGGGGAATATCGAACGTTCATGGACAGCTGGTACGAGGAGCGTTCCTGATGCAAATGAACGGACTTCGGGTTGCCGTATTTGGAGGCCGAACCGGATTGCTGGGACAGGCCCTGACAAAGGCGTTCGGTTCCGCTGGTGCGGAGGCACTCCCTCTGTCGCGGCAGGACTGCGACATACTAAACCCCAAATCCGTGGAAGATTGGCTGAACCGGAACGACCCGGACATCATGATCAATGCCGCCGCCTACACGCAAGTCGACCTGGCCGAAGACGATCAGGACATGGCATTTGCCCTCAACGCCACAGCCCCGCCCCTGCTGGCGTCCCTTGCAGCCCGACGGTCCATCCCCTTTGTCCACTACAGTACGGATTTTGTCTTCAGCGGACATAAATCCTCCCCGTACACCGAATACGACGAAACCAGGGCCTTCTCGGTATACGGCATCAGCAAAGCCGACGGCGAACGCGGTTTGCTCAAACTCGGATATGATCGGATTCTTATCATCCGTATCTCCTGGCTTTTCGGCCCCGGAAGAACGAATTTTGTGAAAAAAATTCTCGGACTAGCGAAATCCCGCGACAAACTGACCGTTGTCAACGACCAGATCGGCTCCCCCTCCTATGCCCCGGATATAGCGGAAAACACGATCAGGCTCCTGGAGAAGGATGCAACGGGCGTATACCACCTGGCCAATTCCGGAGAAACCTCCTGGCATGGACTGGCGAATATGGCCGTGAACCTGGCTGGAATGGACTGCATGGTCTCGCCCGTGCCCTCCACGGAATATCCCACCAGGGCGGAACGTCCGGCGTATTCCGTGCTGGATTTATCCAAATTCACACGGACCACAGGCGTGACTCCCCGCAGGTGGGAAAACGCACTCAGGCAATATGTCCTTGAAGACCTGAACCTTCATCCAGAAACCTGACCGACCAAGGCAGTCTAGAGCATCAGATCCCGGACCTTGGCATTGGCATCGGCCAGGCGCGTTGACAACAGGTTGATCAAAAAGCGGTTGATAGCCGTGACCAACTTGGGTGCTCGAGCCTCGATGGCGTCAAGCTTGTCCAATGTCATCCGGTAGAGAACGCACTTCTCGGCAGCCCGTACCGTAGCAGAGCGTGCAGCCAGCGTATAGATGCCCATCTCTCCGAACACGGCACCCGGACCGACTTTCTTGAGCCGCAGGATCTTGCCGCCTTCCAATTCCAGCTCTACATCCAACCGGCCTGATTCAACAAAAAACATGGAATCCGACCTGTCGCCCTGGCGGAAGACAGCCTCACCGGTTTCAGCCACCTCACGTTTGAGCACCTTCATCAGGGCCGGAATATACTTCGGTTCCGGGAATACAGGCGCCAGCAATTCCGGCAACGTCATCTGCTTCATCTCAAGCATGTTCTCGGAATCCAGAACCCGGTTCTCACACCACTCCAGGGCGTAATCGAGGTTCAGGAATGTCTTGAACAAACCGTCTTCCTCGCCCACATGCCCAATTTCTTCCAAATGTTCTTCCAGTTCCAAAGGCGCACTGGTTATGATCAGATCGAGATCATAATCAACGGCCAACTGACGCAACTTGAAAAATCCTATGCCCGTGGCCGAAGCAAAGCCGTTCACCAGCTTGAAGTCGAGTATCAGATACTCAACCGGCAACTGGTTCCTGTCGTCGAGACGCTTTCGGACATCCTTGAGCAGCCTCTCCATGGAACCCAGAAACAAAAAGCCTTGCAGGCGCATGATGTGGATATGATCGCCGAACTCCTTGAGAATCCGTTGTTGGGCTGACGCCCTGTCGACATTACTGGTATACCCGGAACCTGAGAGCACATTGCGAACGACCCCGCCCCGACTGGCCCGGCTGACGGTGACCATCAGGGCCAAGCCCACCCCGAAACCGATACCTTCAAGCAATCCCAGACAAACGGTCGCCAGGAACGTCAACCTGAGCAGCCAAATCTCTGACCGGCTGGTGAACGCGGTCTTGGTCCTGAACACCCAATCACGGATGAGATCAAGGCCTGCGTATATGAGCAGCCCCTCCGGCACGAACCTGGGGATCATGGGCAGGACGAAATCCGCATAAAACAGCGCAAAGGCGCAGACCAAACCGGCGACAATACCGGCCACGGGTCCCCGACCGCCGGATTCATAGTTGCCTGCGCTCCGGCCGAAGGACAGGGAAACCGGCATGCCGCAGCACAGGCCGGACACCATATTGGTCACGCCCAGAGCACTGTATTCCTTGTTGAGATCACTCTCCCTTCCTCTGATGAGTTCCAGTCGAGTTACCCGGTACATGACCGTCAACACGATCAAGACGGTCAGGGCGCCAATGTAAAGACCTTGGCTTTTTATGATGGCCCACTGAATATTGCTCAATGAAAGATCGGCATCAAAGACATCCACAAGATGCATCAACAGGGAACCTTCTGAAAATTCCACTGGATCAGCCAGACTCCTGAACGCCGCGTCACCGCCCCATATTCCTACGGCATAGCCGGCACCGGACGCTGCCAGGATCATCGCCAAGAGCAACAGTGAATTCTTTGATCGGGACATGGCCAGGAACAGCACGAGCCCGAAAACCATGCTCGGTCCCATGACCTGCAGCCCTTGCTCAAACCGGACATTCGTGGAAATGGACAGGGCCAGGGTATAGATATTGCTCCAATCGAGATTATACCGCCCCATCCAGTCGAATGCCCCCAAAAGAACAAATACGCCCACGCCTCCAATGACACCGCCTATTATCTGAAGCGGTATATATCGGACATACTCCCCGATTCTGAATTTTCCGAGAACAAACAGACTGAATCCGGCAATGAATGCCATCAAGGCTATTCCCGCCAAAATAGTCGGCAAAATAAGTTCCACGGCATAGGCGCCGGTCATCGAATGGCATATCTTGCCTATGAAAAGGAAGAGCACGGCAGTCAAAACCGTTTCAGGGCCTACCAAGGCAAAGGGAATCCGGGAAAGCAGTGAATAAAGAATACTGCCGACAATAACACCGGACAAGGCAGTGCCCAGCACGTAGGGCAGAAAGTCGTACATGCCCGATTGCGAGGACGCCAGCAGCGACAGGGAATAGACGAAAAACAACGACAGCACACCGGAAACAATGCCCGCATAAAGATTGAACGTAAACGCCCCCTGGAACAGATGCCATTGATCCGGGTCTTTTGTCTCCTCGATGGACTCCAATTCATCGGAGCTGCCCTGAAAATCGGCATCCCACACCTGGGGAGCCTCGTTTTCGGCCAGATCGCTGACATCGATGTCGCTTTCGTCGATGTCAGGAATATCCTCCACCTCATCAAGTGGAGCGCCGCATTTGGAGCATACACGCTCTTTCCCGGACTCCTGGACATGGCCGCACTGTGCACAAATGATATCGACAGGTTTATCCGGGGCAATGACCGCGTCACAGTCATCAAGATTGATGGCCGTTTCCAATGGGGCACCATCAGGCATATCCACAGATTCTATGCTTTCCGCTTCGACGGAAGGCTCATCTTCCTCGAACTCCACATCATAGGGCAATTCGTCTTCGGGAAGCTGATCGACGATGGTCACGCCATGACCGCAACCAGGACACTTGGCCTTTTTCCCGGACAATGTGTCGGGTACGTTGCGTTCATAACCACAGGAGTCGCACTTGAAAATCGCCACGAGATACCACCGGGGGGTCAAGGGATACACGAAAGAACCGGATATGCCGACCGGTTGCAACATTGTCTCACGCCTTTAAATACATACGTTAACCCCTGTCCTCGCGCAAGCCAAGGGTTCGAATTCCATCCAACATTTTTTTCATAAAACACTCTTCAATGTCTAAAGTTCTCCATTTAACCGTCGATAAGATTATCACGAGTAAGGCAAACTGTGCGCATGGATCGCGCCAGACAACTCGTGACGAACAGCTATCCCACGGAAGGGCGACCCATGCGCAAGAGTACAGTCTCCATAATCATTTCCGACTTGGAAACCCACGCCAGCCTGCCGAGACTGCTGCTGTCCATTTCCAGGCAGTCCACGGGACTGGATGCCATGGAGATCATCATTGCGGGAAATGGCGGACATGCTCCGACCGATCCGGGGGTATGGCAGGCCATCACCGGCATGGATTCCATACGCCTCCAGGTCTTCGACCGCTCCACCACCCCCTCTCAAGCACGTAACCGAGCCGCAGCCATGACAACCGGCGAAATACTGGTATTCCTGCGGCCCGACTACCGTCTCGACCCCAAGTTCATGACCACAACCATGACGGTTCTGGAAGACCACCCTGAAACAGACATCGTCTATGCCGATTACATTCGGCTCGCACCCAAAAACGATCGCTCCGCAGGACCGGGCATGGTCCAATTGCCCAAGTTCAGGGACGGACTGCTTCAGGCTCGGGGCTTCCTCGGTCCCGGGGTACTCCTGACACGCAGGGCCTGGGAAAGCACCGCGGGTTTCCGGGACAACACCTTCTACCGCGACTGGGATCTGTGGATTCAAGCATCCCTGGCAGGCAGCGTCTTCTATCACGTCAATTATCCCCTGGCTTCCTGCGAACACCGCAAGATCTCGTTCCGCGAACGGGCGGAAGACGGCCGGTGCAAGGCCATCATCGTCATCAACAACTCCGGGTTCTTTCATGAACACACCGTGCGCTGGGCTCTGGCCTACCTGCGCGGCGACGCTTGGGCCGAGGCATACCATTTCATGAGCATTCCCGGCCCCATGGACGTCACCCACATGCTGCACGACTACGCCATGCGGACCATGGGCACCGACCTCATGGCAGAGCAGGCCATCCGCCAATTCGACCAGGCAGTCATGAATTCCGACACCACCATCTGACAAAAAAAGGGCCACCCAACCGGGCAGCCCTTCATATTTCGATTTACTGGCTTCGTTACAAATCGATGCCGGTCTCAACCAGATCCTTTTTGAGCAGTTCACGGATTCTCTTGGCTACCGGACCGGGCTTCACGTCATGGATGGGCTTGCCGTTGAACCGGACCACCGGTATTGCGTCACCCGTGGTGCCGACAATGATGATCTCCCGGGCCAGGAGCAATTCCTCTTCGCTGATGCCCCGAAACACGATGGACATCTCGCTTTTGATCAGGTCCACAGCTCTCAGAAGAGTGGTTCCCGCCAAGGCGTTGGTGAATTCCGGGATGATCAACCTTCCCGAATCGTCCACGATGCACACGTTCTCCGTGGCCCCTTCAGCCAGCAGGCCGTTCTGATCAAAGCAGAAGGGAAAATCATAGCCCTTTTCTTCGGCCTCGTGCTTCATGAGCACATTCGGCAGATAGTCGATGGATTTGATGGCCGCCAGGTACGATTGCTTGGCCGGGATGGATGTCTTGAAGGCGGTCACGCCCTTCTCGTACACCGATTCCGGTTTCGGATGCAGATCATACGACACCACGTACAGGCTCGCTTCAGGACATTCCGACGGGTAGATACCGAACCCGCCGGGACCGCGCCCGAGAAGCACCCGGACCATGCCGTTCTCACGCCCGCCCGCACGAGCCACATCAACGATCAAGTCGCGGATGGTCTCCCAGGAACAGGGCGGCTTTAGATAGATAGCCTCGCAGGAACGCTGCATCCGGGCCATGTGCGGTTCGAGCTGATACAATTTTTTGCCGATGAACTTCATGGTCTCGAAGATGCCGTCACCACGGTGCACCAGGTGGTCGTCCCATGGCATGAGCATCATCTTCGGGTCCGTGCAGATAACGCCCACACGGTGCTCGTAAAAGGCATGAATTTCATCTGCTCCGGGTCTGTCCACGGCCAGCAGGGCTTCCATGTAATCCTTGGAATCGACTATTTTGGTCACGATATTTATCCCTAGGGAACGCGAACGAGGTCGCGTTCGATCAGCGTTTCGGCGATCTGGACGGTATTCAGAGCAGCACCCTTGCGGATATTGTCGGAAACGATCCACATGTTGATGCCATTGTCGATGGTCTCATCCTCACGGATACGGCCGACATAAGTGGCGTCTTCCCCGGCGGCGTTGATCGCCATGGGATAGGCCAGCTTGGCCGGATAATCTTCAACGATGACACCGGGGGCCTTGGCCAGCAGTGCACGCACGTCGTCCGCGGTCAGCTTCTCTTCGGTCTCGATATTGACGGACTCGGAATGGCCGTAGAAGACGGGTACCCGGACGCAGGTGGCGGTCACCTTGATGGTCGGATCACCCATGATCTTGACCGTCTCGTGCACCATCTTCATCTCTTCCTTGGTGTACCCGTTGTCCTGGAAGACATCGATATGCGGCAGGCAGTTGAAGGCAATCTGATGCGGATACACTTCAGCCACCACGGGTTTGCCGGACATAAGGCGGCGCACCTGGTTTTCCAGCTCCTCGATGGCCTTCTGGCCGGTGCCGGAAACGGCCTGATAGGTGGAGACCACCACGCGCTTGACTCTGGCCTCGTCGTGGATGGGCTTGAGAGCGACCATCATCTGGATGGTGGAGCAGTTCGGGTTGGCGATGATGCCCTTGTGCCAGTCGAGATCCTGCGGGTTCACTTCGGGAACCACCAGAGGGCACTCGTCGTTCATGCGCCAGGCAGCGGAGTTGTCCACCACCACACAGCCGGCCTTGGCCGCTGCGGGGGCGTACTTCAAGCTGGTTGCCCCGCCAGCGGAGAACAGGGCGATATCCACGCCATTGAAAGAATCTTCCGTCAACTCCACCACGGACAGTTCCTCACCCTTGCAGAACACCTTCTTGCCCACGCTCTTGGCGGAAGCCATGGGAATGAGCGTGCCGTAGGGGAAATCCCGTTGCTCCAGAACCTTCAACATCTCCTGTCCGACGGCACCGGTTGCGCCGCAGACTGCCACCACTAAATCCTTACTCATGATGAACCCTCCCCCCTAAAACTTTAAATTCTGTCCGATTTCGAGAACTGCCTTGGCGCGATTGAGCGTGTACAGATGCACGCCGGGGGCGCCTCCGTCGATGAGCTGTTGCGACTGTTTGGTCGCGTAGTCGATGCCGAGTTCGTAGACAGCGTCATCGCCACCTTTCTCGTGTGCCTGCTCAAGGGCGCTCAAAAATTTGCCGGGAATGGCGGCGCCACACAAACCGAGAATGAATTTTGCCGACTTGAGACTCATGATGGGAAGAATGCCGGGAATGACAGGCACGTTCGACCCCATGACTCTCAGGCGCTCAACATAATCGAAGTACAGTCGGTTGTCGAAAAACAACTGAGTAACCAAAAACTGCGCACCCTTTTGCACTTTCAGATGGACCATTTCCAGGTCGGACCTGATGCTTGAGGACTCGAAATGCGGCTCTGGATAGGCTGCCCCGCCCACGCACATTTCCGGGTATTTCCGGCAAATAAATTCTATGACATCTGTGGCATGCTTGAATTCCTGGGAATTGAAGTCGAAATTTTCGACACCCCGCGGCGGATCACCGCGCAGGGCGAGCACGTTTTCAATATCGGCCGCGCGCAGACTTTGAAGAAAACCGTCCAGCTTTTCGGCCGATGCACCGACGCTGGTCAGATGGGTAAGCGGCTCAATGCCATGATCCCTTTTCATTCTGGTGGCGATCTCCAAGGTGTTGTCCTGGGTTCCGCCGCCGGCACCATACGTTACGGATGCAAACAGCGGCTCCAGCACCTTGAGTTCCTGCACAACCTCGAAAAACTCGGGCCAGGCGTCCTTTTCCTTGGGAGGAAAAAACTCCAAAGAGATGAAAGGGGATTTCCCTTCGATCAGATCACAAACGCGCAAAGCACTACTCCTTCAGCAAAATATGCAGTACGACCCTGAAAGGGCAAGAGAAGTTACATACTCCTTCTTGGCGCAACCTTCAATGGAGAAATACCGGGATTCCCGGGCAAAGAGTAGGGAAAACTACCGATGAAGGGCTTCGACTATGGCAATGTCAGCGGGGAGGTATCTGAGGGAGGGAGGTTGTGCAGGATCGACCCAGGCCATTCGTTGGTTTTCAAGACCCAGTAACTGACCGGAATATTTACGCACATGAAAAAAAGACAACCGAACGACAAACTCGTCGTATTCATGTTCCAGATCCCGCCAGTACTCGAATTCCGTAGGCGTGATGCCCAGCTCCTCCTGAAATTCCCGAACAAGGGCCTGGTCACGGGACTCGCCCGCTTCGATCTTGCCACCGGGAAATTCCCACCACCCGGCCATGCGCGCGCCCTCGGGGCGTTCAACGGCAAGGTACTCGGTTCCCCTCCAGATGATACCGGCAACCACGTTCAGGACAGGCTTCATGCTTCCTCTTCCTGCAAACTGGTGATCGCTTCCATCTGCTCCTCCAATACGGCCATCTGCTCCATGAGTGTTTCAGCCCACTCGGAAGCGTCCTTGTAATCCGCATTGATCTTGAGCGCCTCCTCCGGCCTTTCGTAGGTCAAGGGGTCGTTCATTTTGGCTTCCAGCCGGGCCTGGTCTTCAAGGACCTTCTCCAGGTCCGTCTCCAGCTTGTCGTACTTCTTCTTCAAAGGCTTGAGCTGCCGGTACAGCCGGTTGCGCTCCTCGGCCTGGCGGCGTTTGTCCTCCTTGGAGAGCTTTCGCTTCTCCAGCACCTCCTCCGGCTTGCAGGATGCCAGTCCGGTCCGGCACGCCTCCTCCTGCTTCTGCTTGGAATGAAATTCCTCGAACCCGCCCAGATACGGCACTATTCCGTTTTCATCCAGCGCCCACACCTCTTCGGCCACCTCGTTCAACAGATAGCGGTCATGGGCCACGAACAGCAACGTCCCCTCATAATCATGGAGGGCACGTATGAGGCCTTCGCGGGTCTCGATGTCCAGATGGTTGGTGGGTTCGTCGAGAATGAGAAGATTTGCCCGAGCCAGAAACAGGGTCGCCAGGAGCAAACGGCTCTTTTCACCGCCGGACAACCCCTTGACCTTGCGTTCGAAAAACGGCTCGCCAAGCAGGAACAGGCCAAGCACGCTCATGACCTGCTGTTCGGTCAGGCCGGGGTCGGAAAGCCGACGGATCTCGGAGATGACCGAATTGTCGAGATTGAGAATCTCGTGCTGATGCTGGCTGAAGTAGCCGACATCGGTACCGGACCCTATCTTGACGTGCCCGCCCGACGGGGCAAGTCCGCCGGTGATGAGCTTGAGCAAGGTGGATTTACCGGCACCGTTGGGCGCAACCACAGCCACCTTCTTACCGCGAAAAAGCTGGAAATTGAGCTTGGACCAGACAGAATGTCCACCCTCATAATGAAATTCGAGGTCAACGGCCGCCACCGGGACCTTGTCACCGCGTTTTGGTTCGGGCAGACGAAAATTCAGGCTCTTTCCCCGATGAGACGCTGCCTGCGCCTCTTTTATCTGGTTCAGCTCCTGCTCGAGCTTCACCACCTTCTTGAGCTTGCTCTGCGCTTGGGCCGCCTTGCGAGCCTTGACCCGAAACTTGTTGATATACTTGTACTCGGTATCGATTCTGGCCGAAAGCTTGGCCGCTTCCTTGCGGCGTTGCTCCCGATTTTCCTCATCCCAAATCAGGAATTCATCAAAGGACCCCTTGCGCAATACGGGCTTGCCCGCACCGAGGAACAACACGTGGGTTCCCACCCGGTTGAGAAAAATGCGATCATGCACAACAAAGGCCAGTGTCCCGCGAAAGTTCAGGAGGTAATCCTCAAGCCATTCCACTGCTTCAAGATCGAGATGGTTGGTGGGCTCGTCGAGCAACAGGACATCAGCCCCCTGCAACAATACCCGTGCAAGCTTGGCCCTCTCCCTCCAACCGCCGGAGAGTTCACCGATCTGTTTCAACAGTTCGTCGTCGTCAAAACCCAACCCCGTCAGAATGGCCCGCGCCTTGTGGTCCGGGTTGTATCCGTACAAAGACTCGAATTCCGCCTGACGGTGAGAGAGCTTTGCAATGCGGGCATCGTCGCCGTCCGCCACGGCCTTTTCCCATGCCTTCCAGAATTCCTTCCAGGACGGCAATGCTGACAGGACCCAGGACAACAACTGCTCTTCGAGCACCGTACCTTTCATTTCCTGAGCCACATACCCTACCTGCGCCCCCTTGGAGAGTGTCACCTGCCCCACATCCGGCTCTATCCTACCAGCCAACACTTTGAGCAGCGTACTCTTGCCACACCCATTGGGACCGGTCAGGGCAAGACGCATTCCCGGTGTCACTTCAAAAGCGACATCAGAAAAAACCGCTTCCCCGCCATAGGATTTCCCGAGACTCTGAACAGTGATTCGTGACATGAAAATAATACCCTTTTATTGCTTGCGATAGGAGATATAATGGGCGCAGAAGATTGGCAACTGTTTTGACCGCGCTCCCGCTTCAGGCTACACTTTGGACATGCAGCCATGGTATGTCTATCTGCTCCGATGCACCGACAACAGTCTGTACTGCGGCATTACCACCGATATAGACAAAAGGCTGGACGCGCACAACTCGGGGACAGCTTCAAAATACACCCGTTCCCGTCGTCCGGTCATACTGGCTGCCATCACGGAAGTAGCCGACAAGAGCACTGCCCTGAAACTGGAAATCGAAGTAAAGAAATTACCCAAGGATAAAAAGATCTCCCGAATCCAGTCAAACATCCCTGTTTCAGCACTATGACAAAGCCGATCTGATGCACACATTCACTTGCCAAACAGAGCCCCGGCAAGTAATCATCCCGATTCTTCAAACGCTGATAAACACAATTTAATTCTTTATCTTGGACATGTTAGAAGTAAGCACCATATATCTTCTCCTTGCCATGTTCGCCTTCGTCCTGGTGGCGGTACTCGTGTTGCACCACCACAACAGTGCGGACCTCATACAACGGAAGCAAAACGAAGTCAGGAACCTGACCTCTCAGCTTACGGCCAAATCCGACATATTCGAACAACAGATCATCGACCTCAGAATCAGAATCGACGAAATCGATGAGCAGATAGAAATCCTGGAAGAACGGGGTCAGCAATGACAACCATAGGATTCATCCTCGGATTCATACTTCTTCTGTTTTTGGTCATTTTCCGGCTGATTTCCCAACACAGGGTTACGACCATAAACAGACTGACAAGTCAGCAACAGGAAGTACAGGCCAGATATGATTTCATGGTCAGCCAGAAAAGAGAATTGAAAAGGGAAGCTGTCGACAAGGAGCAAAAACTGGCCACCCTCAAGAACAAATCCCAGGGCATCAAGACCATCTCAGCCGAGGACCTGGACTTTGAAGAAGAGGATGCAACCGTCAAGGTCAGCCGCTATCTTGTTTCCCAGGGCATGATTACCATGGAGCAGAATGAACAGGCGCTCAAAAAAATGGAGGTCATGAAAATGGACTTCCTCAGCATATGTCTGACACTCGGCTTCATCGACCTCGAAACCAGCAAATTGGCACTCAAGGCCAACAACCCCAAGTAGCCCAACCGAATAATGAAAACAGGCCGTATCGCCAAGCGACACGGCCCGTTTTACATGAATTGATCAAACTTACATATTCGCCAATACGGCTTCGGTCATCTCCGCGCAACCCACGGGCTTGCACCCTTGCTGGAGGATATCCCCTGTGCGGTATCCCTGCTCCAAGGTCTTTTCCACGGCCTGTTCGATGCAATCCGCTTCTTCGACCATGTCGAAGGAATAACGCAACATCATGGCCACGGACAAGATGGTGGCCAGAGGATTGGCCTTGTTCTGACCGGCAATATCCGGGGCAGAGCCGTGAATGGGTTCATACAGGCCGGGGTTGGATTCACCCAGGGATGCGGACGGCAACATACCGATGGAACCGGTGATGGCGGCCGCTTCGTCAGACAGGATATCACCAAACAGATTGCCGGTGACGATCACGTCGAACTGGGACGGATCGCGCACCAACTGCATGGCCGCATTGTCCACATACATGTGCGAAAGCTCGACGTCCGCATAATTCTTGTGCTCGTCGATGACGATCTCGCGCCAGACGCGGGAAACATCCAGGACATTGGCCTTGTCCACGGAACAAAGACGGCCGGAACGTTTTCTGGCGGCCTCGAACGCAACCTTGGCGATACGGCGGATCTCATGCTCATAATACGTCATGGTATTGTAACCGAACCGCTCGCCGTCCTTCTCGCCGTCGAAACGAGGCTCGCCGAAGTAGATGCCGCCGGTCAGTTCGCGCACGACCATGACATCCAACCCCCTGGCCACGATGTCCGGGCGCAGGTAACAGGCTTCGGCCAGTTCCTTGAACAACTTGGCCGGGCGCAGGTTGGCGAACAGCCCAAGTTCCTTGCGAATGCCGAGCAGCCCCTTTTCCGGGCGAATGGCCGGATCGATGGTGTCCCACTTGGGGCCACCGACGGCGCCGAGCAGCACCGCATCGGAATCCTTGCACTTGGCAACGGTGTCGGCAGGCAGCGGTACGCCTTCGGCATCAATGGCGCAACCGCCGATCAACGCTTCCGTGGTTTCAAAGGTACGACCGAACTTGCCGCCCACCTTCTCGAGCACACGCAGGGCCTGGGCTATGATTTCCTGACCGATGCCGTCACCCGGCAGTACACAAATCTTCATGTAAATCTCCTATTGGTGTGAGATGCCCTGGGCGTGCCTATCGGCGCTCGCCTTCGCCGGACTCTCCAAAACTTTTGTTGCCGCTTCGCGGGGGAAGCCGGTCAAGCCAAGGCGACTCCTCGACCATACCGCGCCAAAAGCGGTTTCAAGTCTACCGTTTAAGCCAACTTCCGCTTGGCGTATTCGACCAGTCCGCCTGCATCCAGGATCTCCTGCATGAACGGAGGCACGGCCGCCGCCTGGATGGTCACGCCCGAGGTCAGATTCCTGACAGTACCCGTGGCGGTATCAACCTCTATCTCATCAGTATCGTTTAATTTTTCGATATCATCGCCGATCTCGAGCAGCACCAGACCCATGTTGAAGCCGTTGCGATAAAAGATGCGGGCAAAGCTGTGAGCCAGCACGACCGGGATTCCTGCTCCAAGGATGGATATGGGCGCATGTTCGCGCGACGAACCACAGCCGAAGTTCTTGCCGCCAACCATGACGTCGTTTTCTTTCACACGGCTGACCCATCCGGCCTCCAACCCTTCCATGCAGTTCTCGCCGAGCACCTTGGAATCGGTGGTCACAAGGAAACGGGCCGGGATGATGGCGTCGGTATCTATATGGTCGCCCACTTTGTGAGCGGTTCCGGTAACTTTCATTCTAGTTCCCTCCTACAGTTTGGCAGGGTTGATGATCTCACCGGCAATGGCGCTGGCAGCGGCCACGGCCGGATTGGAAAGGAAAACTTCAGATTCAAGAGAGCCCATACGGCCCTTGAAGTTGCGGTTGGTGGTGGCAATGACGCGCTCGCCTCCCGCCAGAATGCCCATGTGGCCGCCCAGACAAGGGCCGCAAGTCGGGGGACCGACGATACAACCGGCATCCATGAAGATTTCCATCAGCCCTTCCTTCATGCACGCCTTCCAGATGGCCGGAGTGGCGGGCAGGATAATACAGCGCACCTTGGGATCGACCTTGCGTCCTTTCAGAATGGCAGCGGCAACGCGCAAGTCCTCGATGCGACCATTTGTACAGGAGCCGATGACCGCCTGATGGATCTTCAGGCCGGAAGTCTCGTCCACGGGCTTGACGTTGTCCGGCAGATGCGGACAGGCCACCTGCGGGTCCATGTCGGTGACGTCGATGTTCAATACCCGCTCGTACACGGCATCGGCGTCAGCGACCATCGCCTCGCCGCCGGAGAAGCCGGCCTTGGCCGCATAGTCCATGGTCTTGGCGTCCACCGGGAACAGGCCGACCTTGCCGCCCGCCTCGATGGCCATGTTGGCAATGGTCATACGGCCTTCCACGGACATATTGTCCACGACTTCGCCGGAGTACTCAAGCGCCTTGTACAAGGCACCGGAAACACCGAGCTGCCCTATCTGGTTCAGGACAAAATCCTTTGCGCCGACATACTGCTTCGGCGTGCCGGTCAGGTTCACCCTGATGGTCGGGGGGACCTTGAACCAGGTCTCGCCCAGCGCCATGGCCGCACCGATATCGGTGGATCCCATGCCGGTGGCGAACGCGCCCAGGCCGCCGTAGGTGCATGTATGGGAGTCTGCGCCGACCACGACATCACCGGGACCGACAATGCCTTTCTCGGGCAGGAGCGCATGTTCCACTCCGACTTCACCGCATTCATAATAATGGGTCACACCCATTTCCTCGGCAAATTCCCGAACCACCTTCACCTGTTCCGCCGAATCAATATCCTTGTTGGGCGTAAAATGATCACAGACCAGGGCGACCTTATTCCGGTCGAACACCTTTTTTGCGCCCATGGCCTTGAAGGATTTGATGGCCAGGGGAGCGGTGATATCGTTGGCCAGGACCATGTCCACCTTGCATTGGACGATCTGTCCGGCACCGGTGACCTCTTGGTCCGTGTGTTTCTGCAAAATCTTTTCTGCTAATGTCTGACCCATTATCTATTTCTCCTCTTTGGCTTTTTCCAAACGATTGAGTGCGTTTATCATGGCCAAAGCGCTAGCCTTGACCACATCGCCATCATTGGCGCGCCCCACGGCTTTGACCCCATCGTGCTCGATGCGCACAGCCACGCCGGCCAAGGCGTCCGATCCTTCCGTCACGGCGTTGACCGAATACATTTCCAGTTTCGGCGATACGCCCACCAATGAGTAGATGGACTGAAAGACCGCGTCAATGGAACCTTCCCCGAAATTACTGGTCCGCCTAACTTCAGCCTCGCCTTCGGCTCCGAACTCCATAACCGTGGCGGCATGAGGCGGCACGTCCCCGGTACCGGAAAACACGGACATATCCACCAAGCGGAACCGGTCCTTGCGGCGATATACGGATTCCAGGATGAGCGCTTCGACGTCTTCGTCAAAAACCTGCTCCTTCTTATCGGCCAAGTCCTTGACCGCCTTGAACAGCAACTGAATCTGTTTGTCGTCCAGGGCATACCCCAATTCCTCAGCCTTGTTCTTGACCGCGTGGGAACCGGAATGCTTGCCTATGACGATATCATTGGACGTTCTGCCTATGGAGGCCGGGGTCATGATCTCGTAGGTCAAACGGTTCTTGAGAACGCCGTCCTGATGCACGCCGGATTCATGGGCAAAGGCATTGGCGCCCACGATGGCCTTGTTGGGAGGAATGGGCATGCCGATGATCTGGGAGAGACGACGGCATGACGGAAACAACTGTTCGGTATCAATACCGGTTTCCACATCATAGAGTTCCTTGCGGGTATTGATGGCCATAACCAGGTCCTCAAGAGCCGCGTTGCCTGCACGCTCACCGATGCCGAGAACAGTGCACTCCACCTGGCGGGCGCCCGCTTTCACGGCGGCCAAGCTGTTGGCCACTGCGGAGCCGAGATCGTTGTGACAATGAACCGAGAGGATGGCCCTATCAATGTTCTTCACGTTGTTCATGAGATACTTGATCAGCTCATAGTACTCAAAGGGCTGGGTATACCCCACGGTGTCAGGAATATTGACCACACTGGCCCCTGCCTCAATGGCCACCTCGGCCACCTTGACCAGGAAATCCCAATCGGAACGGGAAGCGTCTTCGGCAGAGAACTCCACGTTATCCGTATACTGCCGGGCATGGCGAACCGCCTTGTCAATCATGACGATGACTTCGTCTGCGGTCTTGCCCAGTTTGTGCTTCATGTGAATTTCACTGGTGGCCAGGAAGGTATGGATACGCGGATTCTTCGCTTCCTTGACGGCTTCCCAGCAGCGATCGATATCGCCGGTCACCGCACGGCACAAGCCCGCGACCTGGACTGTGCCCACAGCCTTGGCAATGGCCTGTACCGCTTCAAAATCACCCTGACTGGCAATTGGGAAACCCGCTTCGATGATGTCCACACCCAGGGTTTCGAGTTGGCGTGCCATGCGGATTTTCTCATCCAGGTTCATGGTTGCGCCGGGAGACTGTTCGCCGTCACGCAAGGTAGTATCAAATACATACACTCTTTCAGCCATGGTATCCTCCGGATAATTCCCCTGATGGGATTTGTTCATAAATGTTTGCGAATAGGGATGCAACCGCCAAACGCGAAAACCCACATCGGGTGCGTGGCGATAAGGGTCAGTACGACGTACTAATATGGGATGAGAGAGAGCTAGCCTAGCTCTTCGTTGGAGCTATCCCTTAGTAGTCGTTTGTTTCGACGGGATAGTAGGAAAAGGGTGTAGAGCGGCCCGGAAAGAAGATAGGTCATGAAGATAACGAAACCGAGCACCTTGGGTCGGGACGCGACCAAGGAAAAAAGCAGAATCGCGGTCACCATCCAACTGAAGGGATGAGCCTTGAACGCACTGATTTCCTTGAAGGAATAAAAGCGGATGGTGCTGACCATAAAGAAGGACAACACATAGACAAGCACCAAGGTGCCGATGGAAACCACCGAATGCATATATTCCTGGGGAATGTACTCGGTGAAGAGCACCAGCGTCGCCAGCGTGCAGGCTGCCGCGGGAATGGGCAGGCCTACGAAATGCTTTTTTGATGTAGACGCTACCTGGACATTGAACCGGGCAAGCCTGAGCGCGCCGCAGGTCATGAACAGGAACGCGGCCATGAGGCCCAGGCGATCGAAATCCTTGAGGAGCCACAGATATGTCATGGTAGCCGGAACCACGCCAAACGCGACCAAATCAGCCAGGGAATCAAGCTGGACGCCGAATTCGCTGGTGGTTTTGGTCAAACGAGCGACCTTGCCGTCCAATCCGTCGAACACGCAGCTCGCCAGGATGCACAGGGCGCAGGAGGCATAGTCTCCATCAATGGCCCGGATCAATCCCAGAAAACCGACAAACAGGCTGGCCGTGGTCAGCATGTTCGGCAGAAGATAGACGCTTTTGTGGCGTGTCACATTACTTCCTTCAACCATAACGACTAGTTAATGAACCCTTCTCAGATCAGACAGGACGCTTTTCCGCCAGGGAGGTTTCGCCAGCGACGACCTTCTGACCAACGCTGACAACTGGAACATAGCCATCCGGGATGTAAAGGTCAACTCTTGAACCGAATTTGATCAGGCCAAACCGCTCACCGCGCTTGAGCTTATCACCCGGTTCCGCCCAGCAAACGATGCGCCGGGCAATGAGACCGGCGATCTGGACCATGGTGAACCGCTGATTTCCTTTGCCGGTGACGACCACGATATTGCGCTCGTTGTCCTTGCTGGCCTTGTCAAAGGAGGCGTTGAAGAATTTGCCGGGGATATAGCGTATGATCTCGACCTTGCCGCTGACCGGCATACGGTTCACATGTACGTTGAAGACATTCATGAATATGGCAATGACCTGCCGGACGTCGCCGGTGACCGGATCGGTCTCGCGACTGACCTTGATGACCTTGCCGTCCGCCGGAGAGGAGACCGCCTCGGCATCTTCAGGACCGACGCGTTCGGGATCACGGAAAAAATGACCGATGAATGCGGTGACGCCCAGTCCGAGCAGAGCCACGGGCCAGAACCCCATAACGGCAAAGATCAGAGTGGTGAATGCAGCGATGATGATATAGGGCAGCCCTTCCAGGGCAATACCGACAGACGGTTTTAACATGACGCGTCAGGCTCCTTTTCTTTAACTTTACCGGTCCTTACATCCGGTCTTTGCAAATCGCAAGTTAGTTTTACATTATATTGAACAGGAGGTATAGCCCACACCATGATCCACCCCATACCATTCCCTGACCGCTCTGCCCGAAGCGATGGTGCGGTAAAAGAATACTCATGATCTGGTTTCTGCTCTCCCTGGGCGCCGCCTTTTTCCTGGCCACGAATTCCGCATACGTGAAGCGCTTTTTCCCCGATGTCTCGCCATGGGATTTAGCCCTCATTCCCATAATCTATGCCATGCCGTTCTGCGTGGTCACGCTGCTCTTCATCGACATACCGCCCATCGGCCCCGGATTCGTCCCGACCTTGGCATGGGTCCTGCCCCTGATCATGGCAGCCATTGTCCTCCATTTCAGGGCCATCCACGTATCCCCGCTGTCACTGACCCTGCCGTTCCTGAGCTTCACCCCTGTCTTCGTGTTGTTCACAGGCGATCTGATCCTGAACGAACAGATCAATTCCAATGGCATCACAGGCATACTTCTTGTGGTCGCGGGCGGGTACATCATCAATCTGGATGCCGTGAGAAACGGTTTTCTCGGCCCCCTCAAAGCCATCTGGCATGAACCCGGTTCCGTCATGATGCTGATCGTGGCCGCCCTCTACGGACTGACTTCCGTAGGCGGCAAGGTCATCATCCTCGAATCCTCCCCGCTGTTCGCCGGAACTGTCCTGCTCTGCGTATACGGTATCTTTCTGACGCTCATCCTTGTGGTAACCAGCAAGGCCTCCCTCAAGGCAATCCTTCGTAAACCCCTGCTCGGTTTCGGTGCGGGACTCATTCTTTTCCTGGAACTCATATGCCACAACCTGACCATATCCATGGTAACGGCAGCCTACATGATCACCATCAAACGCATGGCAGGCATCTTCTCGGTCCTGTACGGCTGGCTCCTCTTTCGCGAACAGGGCATACGCTACCGACTCCTCGGCACGGCCATCATGACCGCCGGAGCAGTCGTAATCGGATTGTTCGGATAAAAAAAGCCCGGATGATCCGGGCCGATTTCTTTATGTTCATCTCAATTGGCATCACGTCAAATAACGGTAAAAATCCCTACCCAGCTTGTGCATAGGCAAAACTTTGCCTTCCAGTATCAACCCCTGGGGAATGAACTTGTCGCCCAGGAATTCAATCGGCGGCTGGAACCCGTTCTCACTGGCCAGAATCACGGAAGCATGGGTAGCGGCGCTGTGCGCAATCACCCCTTCAGGAAAGAACATGGCATTACTTACGCTGTCGCCCACCGCAGCAAAGAACGCCCTATACTTGTTGAAACAGTTTTCGGCACACAACGACTGCTGTATCCCGGCCATGACCTCGTTGGCCACATAGTTGGCCGTCCGCCCCCGCACCATGCCATAGGCGTTTTCCTTGGTGGGATCAGCCAACATGACGCTGCCCGCCCCCAAGGAATGGACGAGATCGTGGGTACGCTCGCCGGACACGGGGTCGGTCTGGTATCCCAAGGTCTGGATGTCGGTAAAACCATTGCGTCTGGCCAATATCTGCAAGGCCAGAAGCATGATGCCGGTACCGGCTCCGATGTCCACACCCACGAACGGGCCGCCTCCCCCCTGCCGCATGTCCGCCCGGCCGATGACCGCACGCATGACATGGGCCGCACGAGGCGCATCCGCCAGCACTCGCAACACGGAGGACCACATCCTGAGCCGATTCATGATCTCGATGTTGTCGGTGGGTTCATTCATGCTCTGATGCCGAGAGAACTGCTCGTACAACTCCGCCAACTCCGCATAGGGAATGGGGTCGTTGTGCGCGCCTTCGTGCACGTAGGAGAAGAAATATTTCACGGCAACATTGAGCAGCCCCGTGTCGGAAAGCGGCTCTTCAGGATCGCACAGCCGCTCCACAATCACCGCCAGACTGTCAGGCGAATAAAAATCCGGGGCGATACCCGCTCCCAGAGTCTGAATGGCTGCCGTGAAATTCCTGGCCTGGATACCCGCGGACGCAAGAGGAGACCAGGTCAGCCCCGTGGCGAAAGTGCCGCAATCCTGCGTGCTTCGGTATTGGATGTCTATCTTGTTCATAATTGTATGGCGGAGTTCTCGGTTGGGAAAATGTTGCCGTCGAGTTCACATCTGCACGGACTATACCGCGCATGCCAAAATGCTCATGAAAAATGTATTTTATTAAGAACACCCACAATACCGGCATCCAGTGGATTGCATTCGGGACAAATACCAAAAAAGCCGACCTCAATGAGGTCGGCTTAATTCTCTGGAGCGGGAAACGAGATTTGAACTCGCGACTTCAACCTTGGCAAGGTTGCACTCTACCACTGAGTTATTCCCGCTTAGTGGAGGCGACATCCGGATTTGAACCGGAGAATGGAGGTTTTGCAGACCTCTGCCTTACCACTTGGCTATGTCGCCATAATTTGGAGCGGGAAACGGGATTTGAACCCGCGACTTCAACCTTGGCAAGGTTGCACTCTACCACTGAGTTATTCCCGCTCTCAAAAGCGAACCACTGTTTACCCGTGCCCTGTTTGGCTGTCAAGCGGATTTTATTTTTTTTCCACTTTTCCGAGCGACTTGAACTGTTTGATTTTTTTAGCCTAATGGAAAGACTTTACTTTTAGAACCTTTTTGGTATACCAACGCGGTTTAATTCAGTACAAAAGGGGTTATACCCTTAGCTCCTCAACAGAACGTTCACTCTCAGAGGGGAGGTAATATGGAAACGAATGATCTGAAGTACTTTAAGGAAACCCTGAACGGAATGCTCGATGATATCCTCAAGAAAAGCGAGGCTACCATTGAAGACATGACGGAATCAGGTGAAGTGTATGCCGACCCCGCAGACAGGGCGACCGCTGAAAGCGATCGGGCCTTTACCTTGCGTCTGCGCGACCGGGAACGAAAACTGATCAAAAAGATACAGAAAGCCATCAACCGTATCGAAGACGGCGAATTCGGCATTTGCACGGATTGCGGCGATGACATAGCCATTCCGCGCCTGAAAGCCAGACCCATGACCACGCTCTGCATCAACTGCAAGAGCAAACAGGAAGAAGACGAGGCCGTTCGCGGCGACTAGCCGCCGACCTTCGCACTTACCGGGCCAGCCATGGAAGCCAATTTCTTCCGCTTCCTTTGCGCCGAACTCGGGTCTACGCTGACCGGTCGCCGAATCGACAAGGTCTTCTCTCCCATGCCCGGAACCTGGGTCCTGAATATCCAGAACACGGGCGAGCCGTTACATCTGCTCTTCAGGCCCGCCAAATTGGCGGGCCATTTATTTTTATCCGCCGTCAAACCGGCCAATCCGGCGACGGCTCCTGCCATGGCCATGTGGTTCCGCAAACGGCTCAGAAACCGCAAAATCCTGGCCGTCCACCAGGACTGGCCATCCTTGCGCCTAGCTCTTGAGTTGACACCCAGAACCGACCCTGACGGCAAGACATTCCTGGTCCTCGACTGCCGGACAGGAATGACCCTTGCCGACGATTTGGACCAGGGGTTCGGACAACAGCCCGAATGGCCCGCCCTGGAAGACGTCCGGCACGACCCGGACATCTGGCGCAGCTATCCGCACATTTCGCCGCTGCTGCGCAAGGCCGTCGGCGCACTTCCCGAGGACGAGGCGCATTCTCTCTACTTCACCGTGGCCACCGGCGGCAGCAGCACCTTCCACCTTCCTCGGACCAAAGACGGCTGGGCGCCACCGCTGGCCTGGACTGCCAGCGGAGAGGAAGAATGCTTTGCTTCGGCCCTGGACGCAGCCAACGCCTACGGCGAACGCACGCTGTTTCCCCTTCTTGAGATGGAAGAGGACAAACCTCAGGCCACCCTCCTCAAGCGTGGCAAAAAGAAAATCCAACGGAGCCTGGCCCGCCTGGACCAGGAAGAGGCCCGCCTGACCCAACTCTCGACCGAACAGATCAAGGCCGAGGCATTACAGGCCGAACTCTACCGGTTCAAGGACAGCGTGGGACTTGAAGAGATTACGGTCATCCATCCGGTACACGAGAGCATGACGGTACCGCTCAATCCGTTTCTTTCTCCCACCGAGAACATGGAGAATTACTTCAAACTGGCGAGTAAGGCCCAACGAGGATTCCCCCATCTCAAGCGCCGTCGCCGCCTGCTGCTTGCGCAACTCGAACAGGCCGAAAACGGCACCCTCGAGGTGCACCCAGCCGTAGCCCAGAACACCGCCCCTCCTGCGGACGGCCCCACAGTCCTGCCCAAACGGTACAGGGGGCTGGCCGTGGCCCTGTTCCGCTCCACCGATGGTTTCACCATCATCCGGGGCAAGAACAAGAAAGCCAACCACGACATGCTGAGCAAGGCGGCCAGTCCTTTCGACTACTGGTTCCATGCCGAGGACGGTCCCAGCTCTCACGTCATCCTGAAACGTGACCATCCGAGCCAGGAAGTGCCGGACACCACATTAACCGAGGCCGCCATCCTGTGCGGACTGAAAAGTTACCGCAAGGACGACGGCAAAGCGGACATCATGTACGCCCTGGTCAAGGACGTACGAAAGGTCAAGGGATTCAACCTCGGACAGGTGGTCGTGGACCGCAAGCTCGGCACCCTGCGCGTGGACCTTGATGCTGCCCTGGAAAACGCGCTCAGCTGATTTTGCCCCACAGCCCCACGGACAAAAAAAAAGAGGCATGGTTTCCCCCATGCCCCTGTTCCTGAACCAAACCGTTGTCTCCCCTGAGCGCATTACCGTCTTGAGACAAGACTTGTTACCGGTATAATATCACATTATTCCGGCTAGATGCTTTAAACGATCCGGTTGAGAGTCCTGTTTTCCAGCATATTCAGGGCAAGTCGCTTCTCTGTATCCATTCGGTTGGCGACGCTCTGCTGCACCCGCTCGGTAGAGGACCCGAACTGCCCTTTCCTGGTATCATAGACGCCCTTGATGAGCATGGAATTGAAATCCTCATCCTGCCCGTCGCCTACAAAACGATCAATAACCTTATTGAAAATCCTGGCAGCGCCCGTGGGACCGTGCTGGACCGAAGTGGACCACAGCACTTCACGTAGGGCGGACGGCGCATTGTCGAAATCCAGCCCCGTCTGTCTGAGGATCATTTCCCTGGCGGGCATATACGTTTCCTGTGCAATGAAATCGTGCTGAACCTTCTCGAACTTCGCGGGATTCTCTGCGGCAATGGCCTTCCATGCGGCGGGCATGCCGCCTTCCACGGAACCGGTGTCAGCCGGTCCGGCACTGCGCAGCCTGTCTGCCCATTCGGGCGACTCCTTGTCGAGATAGGTCAGGAACCTATCCATGGTGCCGGGCTTGGAAGCAATCTGATACTTCCCATAGGAAGTGCCGCCCACCCGATCATATCCGACAGCCCCTGCACCGGCCTCGCCGGATTCAAACCGGGCAGACAGCTCTCCGGGAACATGATACGCCTTTCCGGGCGGCGAAGCCTCCCTGACCCGTTCCATCGGTTGACCATCAACATTCGCCCGCCCACGCTGCAGGCCGGATTCGTTGCGCATCAGCCGGGAAATAGTCGCCAAGGCTTCAAGCATCCTTGAATCATTGATCATGGAGACGTCGAAAGAGCCGGCAGAAGGCTCATCGCCGTAATCCTCCGCCCCGTCTCCAAAAAGATTCTGCGCCATGTTCATCTGGTTGTCGAAAGCGCTTTGAAGATGCGCCAGACGCGCACCTCCCTGCACGCCGGGAGCGGTCCCGGTTGCACCTTGCACGGATTTCAGGGCGTCATATTCGCCGATCTTGCCAAAAGACATGCAGCACTCCTACGTCAAAATTTTGGCCTGAACAAAGGCCTCCACACGTAGGAAAGCAAATGGTGTGCCTATCAACACATCAGCTTGAAATTAAAAGATAATCAGAAAGCAGGGAAGAGAGAGGCAAATCGGTCATCAGACTGCATGAACACCGCCAGCTTTCGATGCCCGGAAGGAAAGGCAAAATTCTTCAAGTCGTCGGGAGCCATGAAACCGCCTTCCACTGCCTCGTTGAAGACAGGCTGTGCCTCATTGCCGATCACCCGGCACAAAAAGCAATGCATGGTCACACGATAACGGGTGTAGTTATACTTGATCACCGTGATCTTCTCCACAGGCCTGACCGTCAGTTCCACCTCTTCCATGAATTCGCGAACCACGGCCTGCTCAGGAGTTTCCCCCTCCTCAATGCCCCCGCCGGGGAATTCCCACAGACCGGGCCACACATCGCCGGGCTTGCGCTTCTGAATGAGCATCCTCCCCTGATGCACGAGCACGCCCGTGGCCATGTTGATGCGAAGGATTTCTCTGGAGGCAGGCAGGACCGGCCTGAGGGCCACTGTGCCTGCCCCCAATGCCTGACAATGATCCTGAACGGGACATCTCCCGCAATGGGGGCTCTTGCGGCACACCAAAGCGCCCAGCTCCATGACAGCCTGATTGAAGTCTCCGGGCCGATCATCCGGGATAAGTCGTCTGACCTGCTTTTCGATAGGGTTGCGTCCGGCCTTGTCCCGGACAGACTCAGCCACATCGAGGAGCCTGGCGAACACCCGGAGTACGTTGGCATCCACGGCTGGCTCGGACTGCCCGAAGGCGATACTGGCCACAGCCCCGGCCGTGTAGTCGCCCACACCGGGCAGGGAACGGATATCCGCAAAATCCGAAGGGAATATTCCACCAAACTCGGCCTGAATGAGTATGGCCGTTTTGTGCATGTTCCGGGCGCGCGTGTAGTAGCCAAGCCCTTCCCACAGATTCAGAACCTCATCTTCACTGGCATTGGCAAGGGCCGGAATGTCGGGAAACCGCTGCATCCACCGGGCATGGTAATCCACCACACGATCGATCTGGGTCTGCTGGGCCATGATCTCGGAAACCCAGACAGCATAAGGTTCCGGACGCTGCCGCCAGGGCAGGTTCCGACCATTGGCGTCGTACCAGTCGAGCAGTTGCCGAGTGAATGATATCCCGTTCATGCCGGGATTCTCTTACCCGCCCTTGGCCTGATTCGCAACCGCTTCGGCAGCCTTGGCCGCAGCCTCCTGATCCCCCAGGTAGTAATGCCGAATGGGCGTCAGGTCGTCGTTGAGTTCATAGACCAGCGGCAATCCCGTGGGGATGTTCAAAGCAGTGATTTCCTCGTCGGACATCGTGTCGAGATACTTGACCAACCCCCGAAGAGAGTTTCCATGGGCCACGATGAGCACCCTCAAACCGCTGGATATTTGAGGGACAACGACATTGAACCAGTATGGCATGGTACGATCTATGGTGAGTTTGAGACTTTCACAACGAGGCAGTTCCTGCGGAGTCAGATCGCTGTATCTGGGGTCCAACCCAGGATACCGTTCGTCATCCGGCTCAAGCTCCGGCGGTGGAATGTCATAACTGCGCCGCCAGGTGAATACCTGGTCATCTCCGTATTTCCGGGCTGTCTCGGCCTTGTTCAACCCTTGGAGCGCGCCGTAGTGTCGCTCATTGAGCCGCCAGGTGTTGGAGACCGGCAACCACATGAGATCCATCTCGTCCAATACGAGCCAAAGTGTGCGGATGGCCCGCTTCAACAAAGAGGTATGGACGACATCAAAGGCGAAACCTTCTTCCTTGAGCATTCGCGCACCTTGGACAGCCTCGCGCTTCCCCTGCTCTGTCAAATCCACATCCGTCCATCCGGTGAACCTGTTCTCCAGGTTCCACTCGCTTTGTCCGTGCCGTATCAATACCAGCTTGTGCATGACGCCTCCGCTTCAAATCCGGTTTATGGATTTGCAGCATAACCCGAGACAGCGGTTCTTGAAAAGGTGGAAAAGGAATGAATCAATATCGTTTTGGAGCCGTACCGCGCATCTCTTCATCAAGTTGGTCGAAGAGTTCACGCTTGCGCTTGTCGAATGTAAGAGCACTCTTGACCGCAGCCAACGCCACGGAGCAAATGCTCAAAATGATGACCAATCCCTTGGAAATCTCCCAACGTTGACCGGGATCGTTGATCATATCGAGAAAATAATTTCCCTGAATATCCCTGGTAAAATATATCAGCGACGGCAGCCCCACGAGCAGCAGACCAAGACCAATGATTTCAAGCCAGATGAAGTTCCGCCCCAGCATGAGGACGAACAAGGTGGAATCCCGGATGATGCGCAGGGTGACCAGCCGACTCTGAAGGCTGTCTATATGCTCCCCTATCTCCTCGACAAACCGTAGTGACTTGCGGAAATTGTCCGCCTCCTGAAGGCGCTGCGTCTTGATCCAGTTGATCTTGTCTACACAGAAATTGAATTCCTTGTTGAACTCAAGCAACAATTTGGGGAAAGGAAACCAGGCGGCCTCCTTCTGTATGTCGCGCACACGGTCCGACAGGTGCTCGATATTGCTGTTTATGCGCTTGATCTCCCGCTTGACCTCCAGGTTCAAAGTGGCCTGAAATTTCTCCGCCCCCCGAAGAAGTTGGTAATATGCCACATAGTTGGAGGTCGTTCCGAGCTGTTTGAGGCGATCCAGTTCTTCGCTGGCCGTCTCGAAATAATTATGATTTTCATCAAAACGCTTGGAGATGTCGTCAGTCAACTGATCGACTTCGGCCCGCGTATTCTCCACAGCCTCTTCAGCCGAAGCCCATTTCTCCCATAATGCGTTCATGAGCTGCACCCGGCCTCTGTCCATCTCCGGATCAACAAGAATCCGATTGAAAACATGCGGATCACGGCTGATGAGATCGAAAAGGATATCCATGGCCTGACCGGAGAAACCCATCTTCACCATGCATACGGCCTGCCGGTACACAGGCTGTACCCATGTCGGCGAAAGGGTGTTGGCGTGTTTGTAGAGATTGATGGCATCCTTGTAATCGCCCCCCACTTCCATGAGCCGCGCCTGCAAATAAGCCATGCAACCTTGCTGCAACGGGGTATAACTGGTCCGCTCGGCTTCCTGCCAATGAAACAGGGCTTGATTTTTGTCACCCATCTCCATGTGCCAGAACCCCCACAATGCGTGGGGTTGATAGCTTCTCGGAGATTTCAGCTGGGCTTCCTTGAGCACGTGCTCGGCCTTTTCCAGGTCGCCATTCTCGATAAGTGCCAAGGCATCCCAAATAGACTCCCCTTCCTGTGGGGCCAACTGCTTGAAGCCTTCGTCCCACTCCTTGCTGCGACTGCGCCAGACGAGTTTCTGGGTCCGAAGTTGGGCCGGGAAATTGATTTCGAAAACAGCCCGGGCCAAGATGCTCTTGAGGCTGTCCTTGGACTCCATCAATCGGGCGATATCGGTGACGAAATTATCTGCGCTCACATCCGCATCAATGCCGGCAAAACCTTCGGAAAAATCCTGGACGTTGGCCCTGGCCAAAAGATTCCATACTTGCGGCTGAAGTGTCGCGATGTGTTTGGATGGACATTGCTTCGGCGAATGGTTCTTCAGACCACAATAAAAACACTCAGCCCCGTCCTCTCCCACCATTGCGTTGGGCAAGGCCACCTGCATGGTCCCATACCCCATGCCCTCCTCGCCTTCCTTGAGACTGATGGTACACCAGGAATCCAACGAAACCTGGTTCGTGCCGTACCTGGTTTCGTTCATACGAAACCACGGAGACAGAAGAAATCCGTCCATGAAGCGAACATGAGGATAATCGGCACTCATCCGGTTCCAATCCAACTCCACCTTTTTCGACAAATCCGCCGTAAAATGGAGATTTCCCTGGGGCATGGCAACCATGACAATGGGCCAATTCTTCTTATCCGGATTCTCCTTGTTCTCTTTTATCAAACCCATGATTTCCATGGAAAATGAACGAAGAAGACGGAAATTATCCAAAGGAAAGAGGAGGGCTCCCTCCTTGACGTCGGATATATATTTGAGTCCGAGCTTCTGAAGCAATTCGATGATGTCGGCCGAAAAATCCCGCCAGCCAAGGATGCTCTCCTTGTCGGACATCCTTCCCAACGGCTTGATTATGAAATACCATTTCCTGAAAGATTCATAGTCCAGTGCCTGATCGGCCACCAGCCGCAACCACTCCACATTTGCAAGCCCCTCGACCCCGCCCAGAGGTTCAGTGGTCAACCCTTGTACGGATTTGATTTCATCCTTGAGCTTCGGATGAACAACAACCTCGAAACCGCTTGGGGTTCCCGTATTCTGGCGGTCCAACTCAACGGAAAGGGAAACGGTATATTCGAGGTCGTACCCAACCAGGAAAGTCAGTGGAACAAGCTGGCAAAACACCTGCATGGGATTGACGCGCGCCCATACCTGCAACCGCGCTATGGCGCGGAACACCTCTGCCGTGTTGCAATACCACAACGCCTGGTCCGTATCTCGGGCCACGCACAAGGCACCGTATTCCTGAAGCGTGTTGTCAATGGAGTTGTGCAACTCGCCTTTCCAGGCCACCCAGATGCCGAACCCCGAGGCAACCAGCCTCGACTGTTTTATTTCGGGAAGCTTATCTATGAGTTTGGCAATTGCCGGCACGTGTCCACCTCAAGCCCCAGACAGGCATTATTCGTCAACAATGAAGCATACAGGGGGATTGTTCACCACCTGTATGCGCTAACACAATGTATTCAGGGGAATATCTTTCCCGTCCCTCACCTTGCAAAACAGATTCCAAACACGATCTGCTTCTGCACTTTTCCCCCTCTTTTCACACCCTTGCATATAAATGGCAACCTTTGTCTCCAACGCATTCAGGGCGGCTGCCTGCTGCATGTCGTCAAGTTTTCGACTTTGCAGGATTTTTACCAGCGCACGGATGCGGTGCAGGTCCGCACAAGGCACAGCTACGGACAACTGATCCGGCCTGCCGCCATGTTTGAGGGTCAAAGGTTCCCTGACCAACCCCACAGGAAGGTGCAGGCAGGCCCGCAACCACATGTCATAGTCTTCACACGACGGCAGACTGACGTCGAACGGCCCCATCAACTCCCATGCCTTGCGGGTAAACATGGTGCAGGACGGACTGATCAGACACATTTCCAGTGACGCTTCAAAAAACCACCCTTCGGGTTTGGCGTACTTGGCGGGTTGATTGACCCGTTTGCCACCTCGAAACCATATTTCTTCAGTCTGGCAGATTTCGTATCTGTTGTCGTACATGTACTTCAGTTGTGTTTCGAGCTTGTGCGGCAGCCACTCGTCGTCTGAATCAAGCAAGGCAAAGACCGTACCCATGCTTTCGGCGATGCCCGTGTTGCGCGCCCCGGAAACGCCCTGGTTTTCTTGAAATTGATAATAAATGCGCGGATCGTCATACCGGGCCAGAACCTCCCGGGTATTGTCGGTGGAACCATCATCGATGATCCGGCATTCCCAATTCCTGTATGTCTGAACCAGCACCGAATCCAACGCCTTGCCGATGAACTCTGCCCTGTTGTATGTGGGCATGATTATTGATACCAAACTGTGTTCCATATATTTAAGCCCTTGCGTTCCCCGGCTTGAACTGTCATGTTGTGTATCCAACAGTCCACCTAGGCGCAATTAATGAGAATATTTCAAGTCATCAATGTCCGCTGGTACAACGCCACCGCATGGTACGCCATCACCCTGAGCCGCCTCCTGGCCAATGCGGGCCATGACGTCACAGTCCTGACCCTGGCGGGGACCCAAGCGGAAAAGGCAGCCAAGGATGCCGGGTTATCGACCGTTGCCGTCGATCTGAACACGACCAACCCCGTGCGCTTTCTTAGCGCGACCAAGCATATCATACAACTCCTGCGGAAGCACCGCCCTCAGATCGTCAACTCCCACCGGGGCGAAGGCTTCTTTCTCTGGGGTCTGCTCAAGCTTGCCGGCTTCGGATTCAGGCTGGTGCGCACCCGAGGCGACCAGCGCCCCCCCCGGAGCGATGCCATCAACCGCTGGCTCCACGCAGGCGTAGCGGACGCAGTAGTGGTTACCAACCGCCGCATGGCCGACTATTTCCTGGAAAAAATGCGCACCCCCGGTCACGGATTATGGCTCATCCACGGCGGTGTGGACACGTCAAGATTCTGCTTTGACCAGGCTGGTCGGGATCGGGTCAGAAACGAGTTCGGCTTCAAACCCGATGACTTGGTCGTCGGCCTGCTCGGTCGATTCGACCGGGTTAAGGGACACAAGGAAACCATTGAGGCCATAGCCCGTCTGCACAAAGACGGCATGAGCAACATCCACCTGTTTCTAATCGGATTTGATACGGCTATGACCAGCGAGCAAATCCAGGCACACATCAAAGAAGCCGGCATTGAAGACATCACCCGGATCAGCGGCAGGCGCGACGATGTCGGAGCCTGTATCAGTGCCCTTGATATCGGCGTGGTGGCCTCACTCTGGTCAGAGACCATTGCCCGGTCCGCTCTGGAAATCATGGCAGCGGAACGCCCTCTGGTCTCCACCGACGTAGGCGTCATGCCCGATCTGGTCAGCCCTGCGCTCTTGACCAAGCCCAAAGACATCCAAGGACTGGCCCGAACCATCGGCATGGTGGCACGGCAACCCGATTTGCTGAAAGAAGTGCTCGTGAACCAGAAACGAACCATGTCGCAACTGACTCTGGATGAATTCCTCAAGCGGACACTGAACCTCTACCAAAGTCTGCTCGACGAAGACTGAGCTCATCACCCTCCGAACAATTCTTTGGTTTTTCTAATCTTCTCCGCTACGGCCAGGATGGTCATGGCGTAACTTTCCGAATGGTTATAGCGGTAGATAACCCTGAGCTTTTCCTCATGGCTCAACGAATCCTTCCAACCATGACTAGCAACGAAGTTGGCCATGCTGTACAAGGCATCTCGTGTTTCAAACAGGTCTATACGCCCGTCCCCTGAACCATCCCTGCCATAATGTTCGACGCTGGTCGGCATGAACTGGCACAGCCCGATAGCTCCGTAAACCGAACTGGGTATGGTGAGCGGATCCTGACCATTGGCCTGGGCATATCGCATCAGGGCCTTGAGTTCTTCATAAGCCCAATTTCCCTTCTGCTCCGTACGCTTGATCAACCATTGCATATCCTCATCAGAGATGTCGGAACGTTCGATGTATGGTTTGATAAGTGCAAAATCACGAGACAAGGCCATGGAAGCCAAAATGGTGAATCCGTTATTACTGCCGACGCTCATTCCGAGACGGGTCTCAAGCAGCATCAACGCAGTCAACACCTCGCCCGGCACACCATACTGCTCGTGGATCAAGGTCATATCCGCACGATGCTCACGATAAAACGCATAGGCTCCGGCAATGAGAAGCGGATTGAGATATTGATCCATGACTTCAGGTTCCGCTGACGGACCGGGCTCACGAGTGGACAGTTTCGTGTTGAGCAACACATTCATCTTTCGGGCCATGATGGTCGGAGCGAACTCCAGATCGGGACTGGAAAATAGGTAGGCTACCCTCCGACGATCAAACCCGTCTTTCACAAGCTGGTCAACCAGAGGCTGCCACAAGGTATCGGCACAACCAGGAGAACCAAGCAATGCGGTGCATACAAAAACGGCGGCCAACGAAGTAACGATGGCCGCGCGTATCATGCGCCTGATTGAGAGTGCGTCAAATTCGGTCCATGGGAACAAAACCCATTTCCTCCTCGAAGTCATCGTCCATTTCGGCCGAGTACTCCCTGAGATCATAAGCTGCCCCGCAGGACGGACATCGGAGAACCACTTCCCGACATCCCCGGTGTGCAGTCAAATCCAGCCCGCACTGGGCACATTCCATGCCCCGGGCTTGCCAAGAACGCTTACGGTGGGAGAACATGATTCTACTTGGCTTCTTTCAACCCGAGATTCTTCTCACCCATGGCAACATACAATGCTGAAACAGCAGTGCCGTAGTCGGCCATGGCCTGAGACAGCTGCGCCTCGCTGGCGGTCAACCGCTCCTGTGCGTTGAGAACGTCGGTGTTCGTGCCGACCTGGGCCTGATACCGCGCAACAGCCATGCGGTATGCCTCTTCGGCTGCAGCCACGGACTTGTCTGCCACGGTGATACGGTCAGCGGCTTCCTGGATATTCAAGAGCGAACGCTTCACTTCAAAACCCGCATTGAGCCGGGTATTTTCCAACTCCGCTTCCAACTGCTTCACCGTCTCTTCATACTGCTTGGTATCGTAGTAATCGTGACCCCATTCAAAAAGGGTCATGGAAGCACTGACGCCGGCAGTCCAGTATTCGCTTTGTCTATGAGAGTATGAACCGCCACCGCCCAGGCCGGGATCATCACCTCTATTGACATAGTCCCATGTAGCGTCGACCGAAGGATAGAAACTGCTTTGAGCAATGGTGACATCTTTCTGGGAAATTTCCACGCTCTTCTGACCGATGAGCAGGTCGGGACGGTGGGCGTATGCACGGGTCAGACAATCTTTGAGTCCCAGGGAGAACGGAACATACTTCAACTCACCGATGTACTCCACAGGAGTTTCGATGGGGATATTCAACAGGGTATTGAGCTGCGCCTCCTGAGTGGAAACGTTGTTTTGAGCCTTGAGGAGATCCTGCTTGGAAGTGGCCAGATCAACCTCGGCATCCAGAACCTCGGACTTGGGCCGCAGGCCGACTTCATAAAACGCACTGGTTACCTTGAGCTGGGATTCGAGACGCGCCACGGAATCCTCGGCGCTCTTCACGTCCATCCGAGCCTTGAGCAGGGACAGAAAATTGGATTGGACACTTTCGACCAGGGAAAGTTCCACATTCGTCAGAGAAGCCTCGGTGGACTCCTCGTTCAACGAGGCCTTCTGCCAAGTGGCCAGAAGATTGAATCCCTTGAACACCGGCTGGGTGAGATTGACCGATCCGACCCAATCATTCTCTTTGCCGCTGTATGTGTATTCACGGTCATAATACGTATAACCATAGCTGCCGCCAAGAGCCGGACCAAAGCTGCCCAAGGCCGAACGGGTACCATACCCCGCCCCTTTCAATTGGGCACGGATGGCAGTCATGCTCGGATTAAACTCCAACGCCCGCTGCACGCTCCGTTCAAGATCAAAGGGACCGGAAATGGAGGGCGTCGCATCATCTCCGGCATTCATGGCAGGATCAGCATCCTGAGCATAGGCAAGTCCGGCAGTGGCCAAAAGGCTTACTACAATCAATACCAACAAAGAAAACCGTTTACGGTTCATAGTGAATTCCTGCTTGTGTATTCTGAGTCCAGTTGAATCAACAACAATTAATAACCTACTTCACTACCAACTCTTTTCCGACGCTGCAAGCCAAAATGAAATCACTCATTTCGCAGAGCAGCGCAGTCCGACGGATCGCCCTGCAATTTTTCCAACGTATGGCGCAATGTCGGCAACAACGGTTCCAGACACTCGGCCACGGCCTTGGGGCTGCCGGGCATGTTGACGATCAACGTATGGGCCAGAGTTCCCGCCACGGCTCGGGATATGGCTCCATGCGGAGTCTTGGAAAGGCTGGCCGCAGTCATGGCCCGTTCGAAACCGGGCAGCCTTTTTTCAATGACCGCCAGGGTGGCCTCGGGGGTGATATCGCGTGGTGCGACGCCTGTGCCGCCCGTGGTCAGAATGAGGTCGAATCCCTGGTTCAGAGCGAGATCGACCAAAAGTCCCTTGAGACGGTCCGTCTCGTCAGGGATGACAAACCCCTGGACAAAGGCCAAATCCAGCGTCTTGCCGACAAGCTCACCCACCAACGGGCCGGACTCGTCCACGCGCTTTCCCTGCGACCCCTTGTCGCTCAATGTGATCCATGCCAAAGTAGCCCCGGTACGCGAAATCGTGAAAACCCCGGAGCCCGGCTTCATGTCCTGAAGGGCCTCGACCAGGTAGACCGGGCGTGAAGCGGCTCCTGCGCCGCCGGGCCACCATCCGGCCGACTGGACCAGAAAGGCCCCGCTTTCACACGAAAGCCGCTCTCCAACGCGCAACCCCGGCCTGACATCGGCCGTCAGTATGCTCCCAACCGGAAGATCGTCAGATGAGGCGCACAGGGAGAGACGATCTCCCTTGTTGACGGCAGCCGTCAGTTGATAACGTACCGTGATATCGGACATATATCCTCCAAATGCTTGATCAGGCCAAAAGGACCGACAGTATTCCCGCCACGAACACGCCGCCAAAGACTCCCGGTCCGCCGATGGAAACCTGCTGGGTTCCCACGCGATTCCTGAAGCGCGGCACCAAAAGCGGAATGATGTTGCCGCCGAGCACAGCCCCCATGGTACCGGCTACATAGGCAGCCACAGGCCTAAACTGCTCGGGAACAAAAAAATAGACACAAACAAACGTGATCAGGGCAGGCAAGGCCAGAGGAATGCGCACCCCGGTGTAGGGGTCGGGCTTGGCCAGGACATAACATCCCCCGGCCACCATGACCATGACAAAGACTATCCAGGGGTAGACTCCGTCAGCCTGAAAGATCATATGCTGCCGGAGGATAAACGTCAGGCTGAGCAGAAAAGGCAAGATGAATCCACCCACGTTGACGGCGAAAACCTGTTTCTTCAGTTCGTTGGCGCTCTCTTGCTCTATCTGAACGGGCCGTCCCGCCTCGTCCATGCCATAGCTCACCGTGCGCGGCTTTGATACCACGACCAACCGCTCACTGGTAAACACCGGAATGTTCACCAACCGCCCCACCAAGATGGCCGCAAACATTAAAACGCCCTGAACCGGAGTCAGCCCGAGCTTGGAGAACGCCTCTGCAACAATGGATATCGGCAAGAATATGAATAGGATAAAGAGAAAAACGAGCATGAACAGAAACAGCAGCACCGGAAGGAATCCGCCTGAATATTGAAAATAGGGATACATATATATTCACCTTTGTTCCAGACTGTTGCAGGTCTGTTGCTTTTGCTTTTATCCCGGCCCTATAGTAAGGGATTGGCCATGCAGTTGGGATGTATCCTAACTTGATATCGAAGTAAATCACAGCACCCATGAGGCATCCATGAAAGGCATCATCCTCGCTGGCGGTTCCGGCACCCGCCTCCACCCCCTGACCCGCGTTGTCAGCAAGCAACTGCTGCCCGTTTATGACAAGCCGATGATCTACTACCCGCTGTCCACGCTCATGCTGGCCGACATCAGGGACATCCTGATCATTTCCACGCCGCACGACCTGCCCAATTTTCAAAAGCTGCTCGGCGACGGCTCCCAACTCGGTCTCAATCTCTCCTACCGAGAACAACCGAACCCCGAAGGATTGGCGCAGGCTTTCCTCATCGGCGAAGACTTCATCGGCAATGACAATGTCTGCCTGGTTCTGGGCGACAACATCTATTACGGTCACGGACTCGGCTCCATCCTCAAAACGGCTGGCAGGCTGCAAAAGGGCGGCATCGTCTTCGCCTACCTGGTCAAGGACCCGGAGCGCTACGGCGTGGTTGAGTTCGACAAGAATTTCAAGGCGCTGTCCATCGAAGAAAAACCGGTGAAACCCAAATCAAAATATGCTGTCACCGGCCTCTATTTCTACGACAACGATGTCATTGAAATGGCCAGATCCCTCAAGCCGTCTGCCCGAGGAGAACTGGAGATAACCGATATCAACAAGCTGTATCTCGAAAAAGGCACCCTGGAGGTCCAGACACTGGGCCGGGGCTATGCCTGGCTCGACATGGGTACCCATGAGTCCCTGCACGGCGCAGCCAGTTTTGTACGGGCGGTACAGGCCCGGCAGGGATACGTCATCTCCAGTCCCGAAGAGATCGCCTACCGCATGGGGTTCATCGACCACTCGCAACTGACCATGCTCGCCGCTGCCATGAGCAACAACGACTACGGCAAGTACCTTCTGGAAGTGGCCGAGGAAGAACCGGGGATGTCCGCATAACCGAACAATAGAATACCGCCTCCACCAATGGTGGAAGCGGTTATTCACGAAACATGGAAACGCGACCGGATGGTCGCGTTTTTTTTAATGACTAGTGATGATCCGAATGCATGGCCTCACGAACACGGATGATACCGATGGTGACAATCCATGCAAGATAGATGAAAATCAGGGATACACCGACAAAGCCGGGGCCAGAGCTGTGAGCCATTCCGGAAAGCAGTTCGCCAATCATGTTATTCCTCCACCCTTTTAAGCTTGAAAAGATGTATCTTCTTGCCTTTCAAAACGGCTCATTGTCAACCCCATTCCGAAAATTACAGCGCCTCTTTTCAATCCTGGCCCCCTGCTCCCTTGTCAGAACCGTTTCTTTTCCATACAGTTGCGCCAAAGTTCGATGAATTGCATCCCAAGCGGTGAACCATGGGCCTTATAGACACTCTCAAAGAATTTCTTTTCAAACCAGGCAAAGGCCAACCCGCAAAACGGAAAAAAACCGCTGCTGGTGACATATCTTTGAAGCATGGCAAAAAAAAGACCGTTAAAAAAAGCAGGCAGGGATCTCCCAAAGTAACCGAGTCCATCCCCCTCGACTTGAAGGACAAGCCCAAGGGCCGAAAGAAATCCCACCAGGTCACAGTCGATCCCATTGACGAAACAGCCCTCGGTTTCAGCATTTCCCTTAAAGACGATCACGTCAAAAAACGCCACTCCTTGCGCATTTCCGTTAAGGGACTGAAGGTCTTTATCCCCCGGCTCAAGAAATCGTTCGAAGTGTCCGACATCAGTCCCACTGGGCTGGGCTTCAAATTCGAAAAGCCCCGCATCAAGGGCGGAGTCAAACTGGAGATGGACATCGTTTTAGAGGGAAAGAAGGAAGCTGTAGGTGTATTATGTAAGGTCATGCGTCACGAACGCGGCAATGTCGGCTGTGCTTTCGTGGAACTGGACCGGGCCCAGGACGATGCGGTGCACAAAATCGTTCTGATCGGCCAAAAACAACAGGCTGAACGAAAGAAGGCCAAAAAGGATGCGGAATTCAAGATTCCGACTTAAAATCTACGCCCCCCTTGAAACCAGTTACGCCTTGTCCTTCAATTCCGTAATAAACGACTCAAGATCATTCGGGCCACCCGGTTCGTGATCTTCAGGATAGAGCAGTGCCGTCATGAAAAACACACTGCCGATGCGCAGGGCCGCGCTGGCACTCATGGAAAACCGTTCCAGTCGCTTCGCAATCTCGTTCCCGAGAGTGCCGTCGACCTTCTCCGTCAACTCCCAGGCATCCTTGGCCAACTCTGCCAACAATTTGGCTTTTTTTTCCAATTTCGCCTGAAAGGCCGTCTGGCCGTCGCTTTTCAGGGCAAGTTCCCCTTCGGCTTCTATCTCTTTTACCTTCGCATTAACGGCTTCGAGATACTCTATCAGATCGAGCACAGCTTGATTAGGCATATCATTCTCCTGTTTTTTTCGGAGCATAACCATGAAACAACAGGATAACAAGGGACTCCCCATATCTATGGGCAACCACTCAGGAGGCAATTAAGCTTTACATGCGGCTCAATAGATTTTACCTCAGAGGGTCCCTGTAAAAGAACATCTCGGAGGAGATTCAAGGTGAGTATACTCTCTGCCAGCCTCGGGCTGACACGCTACCGCATCATCGAGGAAGTATCCAACGAACTGCTTCAAAAAGTACCAGACAAACTGAAGCAATTCTGCATGGTTGACATTGACGGCACCGCTGACGAACGCTCCTTCGGCTGGACCAATATCGACGACATGCTGGACATGAACTGGACCCAGTCGCCGCCGGAAAAGGCAGACTACTTCGCTTTCGGTCTGAGGCTGGACACCCGTCGCATCTCCCCTGCCGTACTCAAAAAACACAACACCATAGCTCTCAACAAAGAGCTTGAGCACAACAAGGAGCAGGGCAAGAACTTCGTATCCCGCGACCGCAAGCGCGAGGTCAAGGAACAGGTAACCCTCAGGCTGCGTGCCCGCACTCTGCCCATCCCGGCCGTGTTCGACATCATCTGGAACCCCGCGGCCAACCGGATATACCTGACCACAACCAACGCCAAGGTATGCGCCTTGTTCGAAGACCAGTTCACCCTGACCTTCGACCTTCACCTCGAACCGTTGACCCCGTTCTTCATGGCCATGGACATCCTCGGCGAAGAGGCAGCCCCCAGACTCGAAAACCTCGACCCCACCATATTCGTTTAAGGAGCGCGCCATGGATCTTTCACTCGTCGAACGCGAAAACACCCTGCTTGGGCAGGATTTCCTGACCTGGCTCTGGTACAAGACAGACCGCGACACCATTCTTTTTGCCCTTAAGGACAAACGGACCTTCACCTTGCAAATGGAACAAAAGCTTTCGGTCCAGGGCGGCGAAGGCGAAACCAAGGCCACGGCCACAGTCTCCAGCCCTGCCGGGGAGTTGTCCGAGGCCAAGACCGGCCTGAGTACCGGCAAGAAGGTCAGCAAGGCGCAGTTGCTTTTTGCCATGGACCAGGACAACTGGCTGGTCACGGTGAACGCCGCCGACTTTGGCCTGTCCGGTCTCAAGACCCCAAAAATAAATACTAAAGACGATGATGGCGACGACCCGGATGCCAAGTTCCTGGAAAAGCTCTTTCTCGTGGAACGGTGTCTGGAGATGTTCGACGTGGTCTACAATGAATTCCTCAAGCTCCGCATGAGCAAACAGTGGGCCGAAGAAGCGGCCAGCGTGAAACTCTGGATCAACGGATAGCCCATGACCGATGGCCCGGCGCGCATAGCCTGCTTTGGCGACAGCCTGACCCAAGGGTATGGGCTGGCTCGCGACGAGGCCCTGCCCGCCTCCCTGGAGCGTCTGCTGCACGATGAGGGTATTGATGTCAGGTGCCTCAACTTCGGCATGTCTGGCGACACATTCGGAGACGGACTGGCCCGTATCGACGCAGTGCTGGCCGCTGAACCGGACGCGGTCATCCTCGAATTCGGAGCCAACGACTGCTTCGAAGAGGACCCCGTAGACATCATCCGGTCCAATGCCGAACTCGTCATCAAAACCCTGATCCAAGCAGGTCTGCCGATCCTGCTGGTGGGCATCACCGCCCTGCCGGAACTGGGCCTCGAATACAAAAGGCAATTCGACCCGCTTTTCAAAGAGCTGGCCGATCGATACTCCCTGCCCCTCTTCCCGGACATTCTGGCCTGCTATTTCGGCGACAACTCGCTGACCCTGCTGGACGGAATACATCCCAATGCCCAGGGCGTGATTGCCGTGGCGCAAAAACTGTTGCCCCAGGTCAGGGAACTGATTCTAACCGCGCAAACGAGGGATTGATGCGTTACAAATTGCAGATGATGGATACGGATTTCGGTGTGGGCATGTTCGCGGCCCTGCCGGACAGCAACCTGAGCTTCAACCAGATGATCGATCATCTCAGAAAGCAACCGTATGACGACTATATGCACGAATTCGTGCTCCAGGGCTTCAAGGATTTTCGTACCCGCAAATTGGAAAAACTCATCAAGGAAGTGATGCGGGATAACGGCGAATCCGATCCGGTTCTGACCGCCGTCATGTATGAGGCATGTCTCTGCCATCAACGCCAGACCCAACTCCTGCCCCTGTTTCAAGGTCTGAATCCGGCCGCCCTGCTGGAGTATACCCCGGCCATCCACATCCGTTCCAACCTGCTCGAAGACCAACCCAGACACGCACAATGGATCAGAATATTCAGGGAAAACATTTTCACCCTGGCCCCACTCCCCTCACCGGAAGCAGCACCGGAATCACTGTATACCGAATCCGAGCTTGTTTTCCCGACTCCGGTTACTGCGAAAGAGATTCGAAAAAAACTGGACGGGCAACTCCCACAGCCCAAGCCGCGCCGTCCGCTGAAAGAAACCATCGACTACGCCTTCGGCGTACTGGAAAAGGCCGATGCATTTCTCGGCCCGGTCATGGCCCACAAGGCCTCCCTGTCGCCCATTGCCAGCCTTCGTCACTGGATGGTCAAGACACGCTCGGTCAGCGGCAGGTTGTCCAACTCCCTTGAAGGCATCCAGACCAGCTATGGCCGCGGCCTGTCCCGCAACCAGGCGGACGCCTCCTGCTGTATGGAGATGGCGGAACGCTTTTCCTCTTATGCCGGTGCGGGAAAAGACGGTATCATCGGCTACAAGCAAAGATACCCGCTCACACACGCGGCATACGAAGATCTTGAAATCAATGCCCTCAATCCCCACGATATCCGGTTGGAAGTACCGTATGCCGGACAGAAACTCCATTGGCTGGAAGGTCACTGCCCCGATGGCAAAGGCGGCGTCAGCCCCATCCTGATCCCGGCCCAGTTCATTTTTCTGTTTTGCAATCTGGACGAGCAAAGCCTGTTCAGCGCCCTCGGTTCCACAGGTCTGGCCTCCGGAAATACCATGGCTGAAGCAAAGGTTTCCGCACTGACAGAAGTCATCGAACGGGACTCGGACGCCACCATGCTCTTTGATCCCAAACAATGCTTCCGCATCGAAACCCACGACCCGGAAATCGGCAAACTCCTGAATGACTACAAGAATGACGGCATAGATGTCTGGTTCATGGACATGACCACAGAGCTGGGCGTGCCCTGCTATAAGTCCGTGGTACTGGGCAAACACGGAGACGTGAACAAGGGCGGCGGTTGCGATCTGAACGGCAGGGCAGCCTTGGTCTCGGCCATGACGGAAACCGCCTATCCCTACCCCGGCCCCAAGAGCGGCCCGGCCCCGGAAGGACTGGAAACCCGCAGACTCGAAGACCTGCCCGACCACTCCACCGGCAGTGCTGACGGCGATCTCATGGTCCTGGAAAACACCCTCATGGCCAACGGCTACACACCGGCCTATGTTGACTTGACACGCAAGGACCTGAATATCCCGGTCACCCGAGCCGTCATTCCGGGCCTGGAATTGATCTCGGATTTCGATCCATACTCCCGAGTCAGCCCCCGGCTCTACCGAAACTACCTGGATTTGTTCAGGTAGCCAAAACCATTGACTCCCCGCCAATTTGCGGGATACTGAAACACACCTCAAGCCGGGATGGTGGAACTTGGTAGACACACCAGACTTAAAATCTGGAGATCATTGATGATCGTGCGGGTTCGATTCCCGCTCCCGGTACCATCGCCTAAAAAACCCGTCCTACCAACAAGGTGGGACGGGTTAAGTCTTCTTAACACAAGAAGCTAAATCTACAGAAGAATCCTGTAATCAATATTCAGGACACCGGCGAGCTTCTTGGCATTACTCTTGCCAATCGGACGCTTTCCATTCTCCATCTCGGAAATATGACGCCTCGGAATGCCGGACTCCTCAGACAACTGAACCTGGGTAATATCTTCACGATACCTAGCGCCAGCCAAAAGAGTACCAGGGGCGCGATCAGGGAAGACTTCCTTCGCATCGACATCATCATTCACCTGGCAACCAATCTGCTTCAGGAAATCTCTTGCCTGCTTAACCTTACTAGGGGGACAAGAAACGTAGAACAACGTGTCGTCAGTACGGGGCTTTCTCGTGCGTGCCTGCATATGTCACCTCCACCAATTTAATCTCGCCTTCGACCTCTCGCCAAACAGCGACATAGGTCGGATTACCTTTTTTCAAATGGCAATGATGGGTATACCTCGTCAACTTGCCATAATTGGGCCAATTCCCTCTTATTGGACCTCCATTTTCAATTTCGGTAACCAGTAATGTGAGTGTTTTTTGAACCCGTTGCGGTAATTGGCCAATTTGTTTAACTGTTTTTTTTGGAATGGCAACTTTCCAAGCCATTTCAGAACCTCGTCTAGTTCAAATGTACTAATCTTTGGTACACTGTCAATGAAAATTTTGCCCCAACTTCCTTCTCACCGAATATTTACTAGTCTAAATCAAAGACAAGAACAACTACCGCCAAAATGACGAAGTAGATTTAATCATTTAAAAATCTTCCCTGAACACCAAGTCACACACATTGTCACGTGGGCAACACTCAGCAACGCATGAATTATGAGATAATATCTGTAATAATTGGATAAGTTGTTTGACAATGAGACTTAAAATCCCTTGCCCTCCGGGGCGTACGAGTTCAAATCTCGTCCCAGGTACCATAAATTAAAGGACTGCCCAAATCCTGAAGGCAGTCCTTTTTCAGTTTGGTCCGGCGTCTCATCACGGCATGATGTCGGTTATAAGACTTGGATTCTTACAAAGAGATGAAGCGGAAACATTCCTTTCAGCTTAAGCCCCCCCTTTCAACGCGACGCATCAACATTCTGTAATATTTGATATTATTTTTAAAATACTGCAATTCAGTCCGTATTTTCCTTTACTATGGCCTCCCAACACCTTATTTGAGGAAGGCACGATAAACCTTTGATTCCGAAAAACAGGACATTCAGGAGTTCTTTTGGCCCACAATACCAAACTACATTCATTTTCAAATCGCTACCTGCTCAAACGCAGCATCGGCTACTTTGCCAAGTACAAGGTACGCGTTGTCCTGGCTGTCATTGCCATGCTTCTCTATGCTCCCATCCCCCCGGCTTTGGCTTGGCTTGGAAAATACGTTACCGATGATGTCCTGATAGCAAAAGACATCGACATGCTGAAATTCTGCATCTTGGGATTCGTTGCTCTCTATATCCTCAAATGCATCCTGATGCTCGGGCAGGTCTATGTGATGAACGCCACCGGCGTCCTGGTCCTCCGGGATCTGCGAAGTGACCTTTTCAAGAAAATCCTCCGCCTCCCCATGCCCTACTTCGCCGAGAGCGAAATCGGCATGCTCATGAGCAGGATCGTCTCCGACGTCACGGCCGTGCGTACCTGTCTGCCAAGCATAATCATGTTCATCCGACAGGTTTTTACCCTTGTTGCCCTGATAGGCACCACCATTTACCTTGATGCGTACCTGGCTTTCTGGAGCCTTTTGATCATGCCCATCGCCATCTATCCCTTTATCTATTTCGGGCAGAAGATCAGGAAATACGGCCGCAAGATGCAAGCCGAACTCTCGGGCGTCAACGTGGTCCTCGAAGAAAGCTTTTCAGGCATCAAGGTCATCAAGGCCTTTGCCAACGAACTCCTTGAAAACCTCAAATTCAACAAGGAAAACAACAGCCTGACTCAACTCCTCGTGCGCCAGATGCTTTATAATGAAGGCTCCTCGCGCGTCATGGACATCATTTCCGCCTTTGCCGGCGCAGCGGTCCTGTGGGTCGGCGGCATGCAGGTCATTGAAGGCGTCATGACTCCCGGAGACCTGATGGCATTCTCGCTCTGCGTGGTTCAACTCTACGAACCGATCAAGAAGCTCAACGCTGCCAACAATCAAATCCAGGGCGGCCTGGCCGGGGCCGAACGTGTCTTTGACATCCTCGACTCACCGAATATCCAGACTGAACAGAGCGGCAGCACCGCTTTTGATGGCAACCTGAAAGAATTATCCTTCAAGGACGTCCGCTTCACCTACCCCAATTGCACGACCCCTGCCGTAAACGGAGTCTCGCTGTCCATCAAGGCTGGACAGCGCGTGGCCGTTGTCGGCCCCAGCGGTTCCGGCAAGACAACTCTGGTCAACCTCCTCCCCCGCTTCTACCAGGCCCAGGAAGGCACCATCACCCTCAACGGCACCGCGCTTGAAGACTACACCCTGGACAGCCTGCGAATCCATCTAGGTCTGGTCTCGCAGGACACATTCCTGTTCAACGTCTCCATCACCGAAAATATCGCGTATGCCCAGGGTGAGTACAAAATGGATGCAGTGATTAAAGCTGCCGAAGGGGCTTACGCTCACGAGTTCATTGAGGCCATGCCCAACGGCTACAACACCCTGGTCGGCGAAGGCGGCGTGAAGATATCCGGCGGACAGAAGCAACGGTTGACCATTGCACGCGCCATCATGAAGAACCCGTCGCTCCTCATCCTCGATGAGGCCACCAGCGCCCTGGATACCGAGTCAGAACGGGTGGTCCAAAAGGCTCTCGACAACCTCATGCAGGGCCGTACTTCCATCGTCATCGCTCACAGGCTCTCGACCATTCTGTCCGCCGATGTTATCGTCGTCATGGAAAAAGGCCGCATAATCGCCACCGGCAAACATGAAGAACTGCTTGAGACCTGCCCGCTGTACGACAGGCTCTACCAGATGCAATTCGACAACCAGTGCTCTTCAGGAGACTAACCCCACACGGAACCATGAAACGCTTTCTCCTCTCGTACCTAGTCATTCTCTTTCTCGCCACCCCGGCCCTGGCCGATGTGGTCCTGACCGTGAGTACGGAGTATTACACCGTGGAGGGGACCGATATCAGCACGATCTATAACAATCTGAAGAATCAATCCCCTTTGAACAAGGGAACTGAGACCTACCAGGCCCACACAAGAACGCAGATTCAGACCAAATACAAAGTACAGCAGCGCGGTTCGCAATGCCAGATCAAGGATGCGATCATCTACCTGCACCTGACCTACCTTTATCCCAAACTGGCCCACAGCGTGGATTACAAGACACGCACCTGGTGGAAGAAATTCTACGGCCAATTGGAAGAACACGAACTCGTTCACGGCGAGATATCCACCAAGGCCGCCCATAAACTTGACGACACGCTCAAAGCTCTGGGTGCAGGCGACTGTATCAACTACAAGGGCATGATCAAAAACCGTATCAAAACCATCATGGATAAAATGAAGCAGGATCAGGTGGATTACGACAAACTCACGGAACACGGCCTCAAGCAGGAACGCAACCGGGGCAGATATCCCTGATCACGGTTCAAAACCCAAATAATAAAGGCGGCGAGATTAATCTCGCCGCCTTTATTATTTCATTAAGCAGCCAGGCTCTATTCCATGGGAGCCGGGTCTTTCATGTCCCATATACCGCAGGGACAGGAGTCGGCGCAAAACCCGCAGGCAATGCACTTTTCCGGGTCCACCACGCGCTCGAATCCGCCGTCAGGCAACTCATTACGAATGATGGCATTCTGCGGACACACGGTGTCGCAGATATAACAGTCACGGCAAGAGCCACAGCTTGAACACTCGGAACCGCAATGGTTCATGTCGCTGAATTCGATGACTCGGGGGTCAAAGTACTCCAGGGTCATGCGGGTATAATCGATCATCGAACGGGTGTCGCTCTGGGGACGTCGGTTGTTGAAGAGATCGTCAATGACCTCGGCAGCACGGCGACCATGACCGATGGCATGTGTCAGCAGGCCCGGACGGACAAGGTCACCGATGGCGAACACCTTGGAATCCGTGGTCTGGTAGTCGTCGTTGACCACCACATGTCCGCGGTCCAGGGCAATGTCATCCGGCAGGAAATCCACGTCAGGCTGATCGCCGATGGACATGATGACCGTATCGGCTTCAAGCAACTCGCCGCTTTGCAGCAGTACGCCTTCGTCCGTAATCTCCTTGGTGAAACAGGGCCACTTGAAACGCGCCCCGGCAGCCTCTGCTTCCTTGCGTTCCTTGCCGAAGGAGGCCGGTTCCTGGATATCGATGAGAGTGATGTCCTCGGCACCCACGGTTGCGGCCACCGTGGCCACATCACAGCCCACGTTTCCGGCGCCGATGATGACCACCCGCTTGCCTGCTGTCATCGTGCCCTTCTTCACTTCCTGAAGGAAAGTCAGGGCAGGGATGATGCGCTCATGACCCGGCACCGGGATCATGCGCGGTTTCTGCGCGCCTATCGCCAGGACCACGTAATCGTATTCCGACTTCAAGGCCTCGAATTCCTTGGTCTTGAGCTCCTGTTGCAGATGCACATGCGGCAACACCTTGGCAGCGCGCGCCACTTCCGCTTCAACCACTTCCTTGGGCACACGGCTGTAGGGAATGGCCGAGGCAATCTTGCCTCCCAATGTCTTGGCCATATCAAAAACGACGGCCTCATGGCCCTTCATGCGGATCTGCCACGCCACGGATATACCGGCGGGACCGCCACCGATGACAGCCACCCGCTTGCCCGACAATGCCGGCAACTTCGGCTCCTTGGACTTGTGCCCTTCACGACCGAGCTTGGTGATGTCCACTGCTGCCATGCCCTGCTGCGTGGATCGGGTACACCCTTCCATGCACAGATTGGGACAGAGATAACCGCAAACCGTAGCCGGGAACGGTGTGTACGCAAGGGCCAGATCAACGGCCTCGTCCACCAGTCCGTCGCGAACCAACTGCCACCGTTTCTGCACAGGCATACCCGTAGGGCAACTGGACTGACACGGAGCCATGTACTTGCGGTTTTCCCAGACGGGAACCCGACGACGCAGGTCACCGTGTACGATGAGCGGAATGGGCGAACGGTCCAGATCGGTCAAATCACCTATCATACCGCCACGGCCCAACTCCGAATCCCATACATTGACCCGAAAATCGGCCATGGAGCGACGAACCCTGCCCTTTTTCTCAAAAGGGGTCTTGGCCCGAATCAACTGCCATTCCTCGCGCTTGGTAAGCCGTTTAAGCAGCCGGGTTCGTTTAATTTTATTTAGGAATTCCGAGAGATTGTCCGTCAACCAGGTCCAGCTCTCGTCGTCAATGGGTTCCATCACGGCGTCTGACTGGGAATAGCCATCAATGGAACCGCGCACAAAGATCCGACCACCGACCATGCCCACACAGGGACGATAGCCAAGGACATTCTTGGGACTCTGGGCCTCGTGACCGCAAATCACTGCCGTACCACCGGCCATGAATTCGGCGAAGTAGTCTCCCACGGAACCGAGCACCCATAGTTCGGGAGCTTCAAAACGAGGGTTGGTCTTGGTCATGGTCATGCAACGGGAACCGGTGTTGCCCGCAACAAAGACCTTGCCCTGCGCCATGGCATTGCACGCGCCGTTGGACACGTTGCCATGGACGATGATTTCAGCACCGGCATTCAGCCAACCCACGTCATCAGACGCCGGACCGCACACCTCTATGGTGGTTCCGGGGAACCCCTTGGAACCTATGCGCTGCCCTGGCGACCCCGTGATTGACACAAAGATCGGCTCTTCCTTGGAAATCCAGAGCCTGCCGCCGATGCCGTGTTGGCCCATGGCGTCAACCTCAAACCTGCGTCCGCCCTGGCGAACTGCGGTTTGAATACGCTCTTCCAGGATGCGGGATTCTATCCGGACACCATTGTCATGCCCGTCTATACGCTGTATTTTCTTAGCCATTGTATACTCCGATATATCCTGAAACTTCGGTTAAATCACGTACTTGATGTCAAGGCGTTCGGCAGCGTCCTTGTCGCTGATGCCGAGTCCGTCGGACATCCCGATGGGAAGGGACGTGGAGCGTCCCAGCGGTGCGAACACCTTCCGCAGTTCCGTGTCGAAGCTCAGGTAGAAGTCCACCACGCGTTCAGCGACCTTTTCCGGGTCGAGGCGGCGATACACTCTTGGGTCCTGGGAAGTAATACCCTTGGGACAAACACCGATGTTACACACGTTGCAACGGTCCTTTTCGGAACCGAGACAACCTGCACCGGCCTGCATGACGTATTTGCCGATCTGTACGGTGGAAGCGCCGAGCATGATCAATGCCGCCGCATTGGCCGCCAGATTGCCGTTCTTGCCGATACCGCCGCCCGCGATGAGCGGAATTTCATTCTGAGCACCGGCAACGCAGAGCGCCTTGTAACAATCGCGCAGATTGGAAGCGATGGGATGACCCATGTGATTCATGGACACATTGTAGGCCGCGCCAGTGCCTCCGTCTTCGCCGTCAATGGCCAGACCGGCTGCATAGGGGTTGCGCACCAGGTTGTTGAGCACCGCCAAAGAGGTAGAGGATGCAGAGATCTTCGGATACACCGGCACACGGAATCCCCAGGCCATGGACATGGACTGAATCATCTTGGCAACGGATTCCTCAATGGAATACTGGGTCTGATGCGTGGGAGGGCTCGGCAGGCTCACACCTTTGGGCACACCCCGGATAGCGGCAATGAGCTTGTTGACCTTGTACCACATGAGCAGGCCGCCATCACCGGGCTTGGCACCCTGACCGTATTTGATCTCGATGGCACAGGGGTCTTCCTTCATCTCAGGGATGGCATGGATGATTTCGTCCCAGCCAAAATAACCGGACGCGATCTGGAGAATGACATACTTGAGGAAGCGGGAGCGCAACAGACGCGGCGGACAGCCGCCTTCACCCGTGCAAACGCGCACCGGCATGTTCATTTCCTCATTGAGATACGCCACGCCCATCTGAAGGCCCTCCCACATATTCGGGGAGAGAGCGCCGAAAGACATACCACCGATAACCAACGGATAAATTTCACGAACCGGCGGTTTCCAGCCGTTTTCGCGGAAACACTTGATTTCGGCTTCGGGTGAAAGCACACGACCGAGCAGGGTCCGCATCTCGAACTCGTGACGGCCGGCATCCAGAGCCGGGTCGGTGAGCATGGAAATACGGATGAATTTGATCTGATCGAGCAACGACTCGGAACTGTTCCTGCGCCCGCCGCGCGTCCGGGACTGGCCGCCACGGTTGTTCTGGAACTGGAGCGTGGTGGAGTCATACTGCCGTATCGGTTCAATGGCGTTGTTGGGGCAGACCATGTTGCACATGGAGCAGCCGATGCAGGCATAGGCCGGATCCGTGCGCTGACGGATGCCGTAATAGGTGGAGAATTCCGTGGTCGGCTTGGCCGACAATCCCATGGGGGCCTTGATATCCCTTTTGCGGAACACGCCGAGTTCAATGGCGTTGATCGGACAGACCGAGGTACACCGCCCGCACTTGGTGCAGGTGTTGATATCCCACTTGATCTGCCAGGGCAGGTCCTTGCGGCTTAACGTTGAAGGTGTAATGGGTCTTTCTGAGAGCATTGGGAAACCTCCAGGCAATCTGGGCTGACGATCGCCGTATCGAGATGCATGGGTTGAAAATCCTTGGTCCTGTCACGATCGGGGATAGCAGCGTTCAGTCCGCATATCTCGGACGAGAATCCATAGATACCGAGATCGGGATTACCCCCGACCACGCCGGGCCGCAGCTTCTTGCGATCCTGTACCATGAACATGGAACCGTCGGGCAGACAGCCGATAACACAGTTGGGACCGTCGATGATCAGCTTGCGACATGCCTTCTTCAAATTGGACAGCAATTCCCTATCCGGGTGATCGGCCATTTCGTCATCGCTCATGGGCGTGATCACATGCTTGTATGCACTGATGTCCAGGCCAAGCTTCTTGGTGGAATAATGAGCGATATGGGTAAAAACCTCTGAATCCGACTGATACCCCTGATACCCGGTGACCCCACGCGACATGAGATATTCCTTGATGGGCACGAAAGCGGTATTCTCGCCATTGGTCATGGTGGAAATACCCTCGATGAAAAAGGGATGACAGGCATAGAGATTGATCGCGTAGTTGGTGTTCTGCCGCCCCTGGGCCAGGATATGGCGGGCGTGCAACGGACTTCGATCGAGTTGGAGATATTCGCCTATGGCCAAAGGGTCGCCAACTTCCTTGATCATGATGGTGTCCGGCCAGAACGAAAAAACCATGATGTCGCCCTCAGCCTCGCCCATGGCCCGAAGGTCGAGACGCATCTGAACCAGGCCGGAATCGATCTGCTCCTGGGGCCTCCCCCTCCACTCATTCGGAATCTGATAGGAAATGGAGGCGTAAGTTCCCCGTTTGGGAGTTCCGACCGGCGGCTCGTTGTCCGGTTTGAACATAACAGAATACTTGGACCGGAATCCTTTCTTGGCCATATAGTCGAAAACCCTGGCAAGTCCTGGCTCTGTAAAGATACCGGACAGGATGGGATCTTCCTTCATTTCTTCCCACGGTCCGCCAAGACCGCTGAGAAACAACCCTACACCTGAACCATCATGCCCTTCCTTCATAACATTGAGGGCCTCGATGGCGCGCATGGGTGACACCGGGTCACGACTTGTGAGCGCAAACAAACGGCACATGGTATGATCACTCCACAGTTAAAAATCCCTGCCCGCGCAAACAAGACAGTATGGACGCGGACTGCCAACGAAAACATCAACTCTTTCAAAAGAATCAGTAAATCCACGGGAACAAGCAGCATGGGTAAAAAAGCCTGCGGATTGAGTGGGATCTCGATCTCTGCAGGCTCTCAAGCACAATATTTGACAATAATGCAATTTCCAATGAACTATCTGCTGCCGCCTTGTACATTTTCAGCTAAGCAACTCCCGAAAGGTCACCCTAGATCAAAAACACTAACGCTGCAACCACAACATATTAATAACTTTTAACAATTTTGTAAATCAATAATTATGGACACGACAAAAGGGTGCTAGCCCCCAAGAAAGACAGGATAAATCCTTTTTTCGATTCTTGGGGACAAAACCTAAATTTGACTAAAAGAAGACGTTTTCAGATGTGTTATTCAGAGAAAATGTCGGACTTGATGGCTTCTCTCGCCGCTGCGGCCAAAAAATCAGCCGGGGAAATGCCATATTGACGGCAATACTTCTCAATTCGGCCCAAAAGATGGGCATGCATGACCATTTCGAACTCTTCAAAGTCGCTCCCATCACCTTCAACAGAGATATTGATGGCTTTTATCTCCTTACCTTCAAGTTGAGCGAGCAATTCCTTCTTCTTTGAGGGCGGGGGAAGAGGTTCATTCGCCCCAACAAGAGATTCAACGAACATTGCAAGGGCTTCATGCGCGTGATCCACAGCTTCATCAAGATTATCGCCGAAGGTCGTGCATTCCGGGATATCTGGAAAAGTCACGGAATATCCGCGTTTCTCCTCTTCAATAAATGCTACATACTGCATCAACCACCTCCGCCTTTGTAATATGTGTCATGAAGCTCAATTGCCATTGCCGGGGAGTGCTGAAAGCACCCGCTTGCTGACCAGCATGAACACTTCCGACCCTTCCTGAAGGTGACCGGCCAGGGATTCGGCTTCTTCGCCGGAGCCGCAGAACAAATCCATGCGCGTCCCCTGTATGGCACCCCCTGTGTCCTGGGCCAACATCAAAGAGAGGAAGGGATCAACCGCACCAGTTTCATAATTCATCAAAGCCGTCTTGAGCGCCACCACACTGCCAAGGGGAATCATATTCCGATCAACTGCCACGCTGACCCTGGGCGTCAGGATCGACCCGATGGAACCGAAAGGCCCCTTGTCCGCCAAATGGAAAAAGACATAGCTCGGATTCGTGAAGAGGATCTCCCTGGCAATGTCCGGGTTGTCGTTCAGGAAGCTGCGGATACGTTGCATACTCATCTCTTCCTTGGGAATGTACCCTCTTTCGATGAGTATACGCCCTATGGAGACGTACTGAAGCCCATTCTTGCCACTATAAAGGATATGCTTGGAGGAGCCGTCAGGCAGGTCGAGTCTGCCCGACCCTTGTATCTGCAGGAAAAAGACATCCACGGGATCATCGGTCCAGGCTATCTCCTGCCCGTTCAGGACGCCGCCCGCGTCGATGGCTTCCCGGTCATGATACGGCTCGATGCCATGCTCCCCCTGCCGATAGACCAGCTTCTGGCCATTCCAGCGAGGATGAAAACGTCCCAGGTCAACGACCAGGAGATCATCAGGCACACCGTAAAGCGGATACTTGAACCGTTCATCCGGGGTCAGTGAGGCTGCCAGCCATGGTTCGTAATACCCGGTGAGCAGCGTTCCCGGCTCAAGCTTGAGCCATTGGAATCGTTCGGCCACCAGAGACGGGTCGCTTCCCACCTCTTCAAGCATATCCAGCAACTCCGACACGGACGAGGCCAATTGTCCCCAGGTCAACGTCAATCCGGGCTGGTTAACGCAAACCGCGTCCTGCGGGCGTGACCGGATATACCTCAGATTGTCCTCAAGACCGGGCCGCAAGGCCGACCATGAATCGAATCCCTGCAAACGGGTGGAGAGATGCACCGACAGATTCTTGGCCGCGTCGTCATCAAGAGGCACAAAAGTCGGTTTTTCAAAGACAGGGAGCGGCCTTGGGGTTTCAGGGCCACAGCCTCCGACCACCAGCAACACGACAACAAGGACACAGGAAAGGATCAATCTGGTCATCATTCGCAGGCTCCGTCATCGATATCCTTGAGATCCTCAGCATACTCCTCAATATAGATCTGCAACATGACCATGACGAAACTCAGGATGAGGGGACCATAAAAAATACCCAGCATCCCGAAGGAATAAATGCCGCCAAGGATGGCGAGAAAGATGTAGAAGGTCGACACGCGGGCAGCCTCACGCATGAATATCGGCCGCAGAATCGTGTCGATGCCGACCACGAATATGCCGCACCACAAAGACAGAAACAGAGCCATTTTCCAATCACCGACAAAGAAGAGATACAGCACGGATGGTACCCATACCAACCCGGTCCCCACGACCGGAATCAAGGAGGAAAGGGCCATCATGCCGCCCCAGAAAAAGGCGGGAATGCCGACCACGGCCAGTCCTATACCCCCGGCAAATCCCTGAAGCAGAGCCACCAGAAGGCAGCCCATGAGCACCCCCCGGGCCACGCGCTTGAGGCTTTCGATGATATAGTCCTCCTGCCGCGGCCTGAGCGGCGACAGGTGCTTGATATACGCGACCATCTTGGTTCCGTCGCGCATGAAATAGAACAGGATGAAAACCATCAGCAGGAAGTGCAGTATCAACTTTGCGCCGTCTCGGGCCAGACTGGTGCCGAAGGCCAACATGCTCTGGGCAAATTCCCTGGAATACTGAAGGACACCCGCCTGGATATCAACTTCGTCAATACGCAGAAACGGGAGCGCTTCATGGACCATGGCAATGTACTTGTCCATCATTTCAATACTGAGAAAGGTCTTGTAGGTTCCCTGCACGATCCAGGCGTTCAATGCCACCAACGACTCAACGCCCTGACTGATCAAGGCCATGATCAGGAAGGTCATGGGCAGGAGCAGTGCAAAAACGATGATGCCTACGGTCAGGGCAGAAGCGAGGGTACGTCGCCCCTTGCACAGATTCAACGCCCAGGTGAAGACCGGCGTAAACAGCACGGCAAGCACGGTGGAAAAGATGAGCGTGTGCATGAAGGGCTCGATAAGGGCAAACCCAAGATACAGGGAAAACAAGAAAAGGATGATGAAAAACACCTTGTAGATGCCGCCATCAAGCAGGGGGACCGTACCGTTTTTATCGCTCATATGTAATTATTCTCCAAGGGGAAACCCTGTCTAAACTTTTTTTATTCCTTCTCCAGAGTTGATTGTATGATTGCGGCGATGGTGTCAATGTCAACCGGCTTGGAAACATAGTCGTCCATCCCCGCATGAATGCACCGTTGCTGGTCTCCCCACATGGCGTGGGCCGTCAAGGCGATGATGGGAACCTTTGGGTTGAGGCATCCGGTATCCACCTTGCGGATGAGCTTGGTAGCCTCGATACCGTTCATGTTCGGCATCTCCACATCCATGAAGACGATGTCAAACCGCCGTTCCTTGAGCGCCTCCACTGCCTGCAATCCATCCTCGGCCAGGACGACCGCACAGCCCATCTTCTCCAACAACCGGACGATATACCGCTGATTGATCAAATCGTCCTCTGCCACCAGGATGTTTGCTCCCTTGAGCGGAGATTCCCCGCCAAGAACCATTGCCGAAGGGGCATGCAGCTCGTACCGGCTTCTTTCCAGGGGAATGACAACAGAGAAAATACTCCCCCTGCCCTCCACACTGGAACAACGGACAGAGCCTCCCAGGAACAAGGTCAAGCGATTGACGATGGCCAACCCCAGGCCAAGTCCTCCCGAAGTATGGAAAAGATGATCTTCGGCCTGCTTGAAACTCTCGAAAATGTCTTCAAGTTTATCAGAGGGGATACCGATGCCGCTATCCTGTACCAGAATCTGCACCGCCAACTCGTCGTCATTGTTGACGGCCCGTCTGACATCACCGTTGGTGGCGGGAGAAACATCCACCAGAATCTGGCCCGATGCAGTGAACTTGACGGCATTGTTGACAAGATTGCCGAGCACCTGACGCAGCTTGGTGGAATCTCCCCGGACCCAACCCGGGATGGCCGGATCAATGGAGTACTTCAGGTTTACGCCCTTGGCCTTGGAGGAACGCTGGTACTGGGAAAGCACTCCGGACACCATGTCCTCCAGCCTGAAATCGATTATGCGCATTTTGAGAGCGCTGGTCTCAAGCTTCGAATAATCAATGATCTGATTGAGCACCGACAGCAACGCCAAAGAAGATTCCTTGATGAGCTGAACGCTCTCGCGATATGGATCGCCCAAATCGGACATGAGCAGCAGTTCGGTCATGCCGAGCACGCCATTCATGGGCGTCCGCAACTCATGGCTCACCGTTGCCAGGAAAGAGGTCTTGGCTCGGCTGGCCGCCTCAGCGGCCCGCTTCGCCTTGCGCAGTTCCCGTTCCATCTGATGCTTGTACAGCCCCACCTCGATAGCCGACCGAAGTTCGTGGTGGTCCACCGGCTTGAGCAGATACCCGAACGGCCCGCTCACCTTGGCCCAATGCAGGGTCTCATCGTCGATGGCAACCGTCAGGTAGATGACCGGAATGTCGAACCGGCGGGAAATTTCGCTTGCCGCTTCCAGGCCGTCCATCTCGCCCTCAAGCCGGATATCCATCAAAACCATGTCCGGGTTGAGTGAATCCGCAAGCTCGACAGCCCGTTCGCCGCTGCTGGCCATGCCTATCAAGGTATAGCCGACCCGCCCCAAAGCGGCTTGAATATCAAGTTGGGCTACGGCATCATCTTCCACGAGCAAAATTCTTTCCGTTGGCATCTGAATTCCCTCTATACACCTGAATTGGGGCATACGACGTCTTTTCTCAAACAATATCAACCTACACCAAAAGACTCTCGAATTGAATCGAAATATATGACCTAGTAGTTCAACGCAAATATTCGCCAGACTCCGACTCCTTGAGCAGGGCTTGCACTTCACGCCGAAAAAAAGACTCTCGATCGGAATGGCAAGAATTCACAATACATGTCTCTGACATTTCTCATTTCAATACAAGCAGCAACTACGGAAAACTTTCTTGAATTTTTATCCCGTTGCAGCTATAGAGAACTGTCGCTCTGAGAACAAAAATGTGCAATCAGGGAGACGGTTGTCTAGAACCCAAAGGATTGGATGTCGTTTTAACCCGGACGACGTTTCAAAGCTGACAAATATCAACCACCTTATTTCACCTGGAGGAAAGGATGAAACGGATTTTTACCCTGATCGCAGTGATGACCACGCTGGTCTTCTTGTTTGCATGCAGCCAACAGCCTGCTGAAAATGCTGCTGCCACCGCTCCCAAAGAGGACATCAATGTCCGTCTCGAGCTTCAGAAAGCTTCCACCCTTGAAAAAATCGTCCAAAGCGGCACCCTGCGCGTAGGTCTCGAAGCCGGCTACATGCCCTTTGAAATGACCGACAAGAAAGGCAATGTGGTCGGTTTCGACGTGGACATGGTTACGGAAATGGCCAAATCCATGGGCGTCAAGCTCGAAATCATCAACACCGCCTGGGACGGCATCATTCCCGGCCTCCTGTCCGACAAGTACGACCTCATCGCCTCCGGCATGACCATCAACCAGGAACGCAACCTGAAGGTCAACTTCGCCAACCCCTACATCGTCGTCGGTCAGACCGCTTTGATCTCCGCCAAGGATGCTGACACTATCACGTCCTGGAAAGACCTGAACAAGGAAGGCGTCATCATCACCTCCAAGCTCGGCACCACCGGCGAGCAGGCTGCCAAACGCCTCTTCCCCAAAGCCACCTACAAGTCCTTTGAAATGGAAGACCAGGCCATGCTGGAAGCCCTGAACGGCAAGGCAACCGCCACCGTCTACGACCTGCCCATGACCTCCATCTTCTTTGCCCAACGCGGCAAGGAAGCCGGCATGAAATTCCTGGACGAACCCTTCACCTACGAGCCGCTCGGTTGGGCCATCAACAAGGGTGACCCGGACTTCCTGAACTGGCTGAACAACTTCATTGTCCAGATCAAGAACGACGGTCGTTACGAACGCATCTACACCAAGTGGTTCGGTTCCAACGACTGGTACGACGAAATCCAATAAGCATTGAATGATCTTACGGGGGTCGCCTGGTGCGACCCCCGTTTTTTTTCGCGCACCAATCCCATCGAGTAAATAATGACTGATACTGAAATGGTCGTACCCCGAAAAAGGTTCGACAAGATGATCATTTGGAAAGCCTTCTACGCCGTCGCACTCACCTGCGTCTGCTTTGGCTTCTACTGGGCCACCACTCAGACGAACTACATCTGGCGATGGAACAGGATTCCCCAATATTTCTATTATGTTGACACCGTCAAAGTAAAGGCTGAGATCGAAGGGGAAGTCACTTCCATCACCCATAAGGGTGGCGACTCGGTTGTCATCGTCCAGGGCGGCGGGGATTCCGAATTCTACACCGTTCCCGGATCGGACATCCGCGTCAGCCAAGGCGACACCATTTTCATGGGTGACACCATAGGGGTTTTCGAAGAAGGGAAAATGGGCATGTTGATGCATGGTTTGCTGATCACCATCGAGGTCAGTTTCGTATCCATCATCCTCGGCATCCTGTTGGGCCTCTTTACCGGACTGGCCCGCGTCTCGATCAACCCATTCCTCAAGTGGTCCGCCATAACCTACATCGAATTGATCCGAGGCACACCACTTCTGGTTCAGATCATCATGTGGTACTTCGTACTCGGAACCATCATCAACAACCTGCTGGCGCTGGCCGGCCTGCCGCAGGTTCCGTCTCTGTGGTTCGGCATCGCATCCCTGGCCATCTTCGCCGGGGCCTACGTGGCGGAAATCGTCAGGGCAGGCATCCAGTCCATCAACAGAGGGCAAATGGAAGCGGCTCGCTCGCTGGGCATGACCAAATCCGTCGCCATGTGCAAGATCATCCTGCCCCAGGCTTTCAAGCGTATCCTTCCTCCCCTGGCCGGACAGTTCATCAGCCTGATCAAGGACTCCTCGCTGCTCGGCGTCATCGCCATCCCCGAATTGACCAAAGCCACCCGCGAGGCTGTCACCACGAGCCTCATGCCATACGAACTCTGGTTCGTCTGCGCGATCATGTACCTGGTCATCACATTCTCTCTGTCCATGTTCGTCCAATACCTCGAAAAAAGGACAGCGGAGGCTTAAATAATGATAGATGTCAAAAACGTATACAAGACCTTCTTCGTCCCTCATGAGGTCCAGGCCCTGCACAATGTGTCCTACCACATCAATCCGGGCGAGGTGGTCGTCGTCATCGGCCCGTCCGGTTCCGGCAAATCCACCTTCCTGCGCTGCCTGAACCGTCTGGAACACGCCAACGCCGGTCACATCATGATCGACGGAGTGGACGTCCTCGACCCCAAGACCAACATCAACAAGGTCCGCATGGAAGTGGGCATGGTCTTCCAATCCTTCAACCTCTTCCCGCACCTGACCGTGTTGGAAAACGTCACCATCGGGCAGACCTCAGTCCGCAAGCGCGGCAGGAAGGAAGCCAAGGAAACGGCCATGACCCTGCTCAACAAGGTCGGCATCCACGCCAAGGCGGACAATTATCCCGCCCAGCTCTCCGGCGGCCAGATGCAGCGCGTGGCCATTGCCCGCGCCCTGGCCATGAACCCCAAGGTCATGCTTTTTGATGAGCCGACCTCGGCGCTCGACCCGGAAATGGTCGGCGAGGTCCTGGACGTCATGAAAACCCTGGCCAAGGAAGGCATGACCATGGTCGTGGTCACCCATGAAATGGGCTTTGCCCGCGAGGTGGCCGATCACGTGGTCTTCATGGATGAAGGGAAGATCGTGGAAGTTGGCACGCCCGAGCACTTCTTCACCAACCCCGAACACGACCGGACCAAGCTCTTCCTGAGCCAGATCCTCTAGCTCGACCTGATCCCCGTTCACAAAAAGGGGTTGCGGCGGTGCCGTAACCCCTTTTTCATGGCCTTCCCATTTGCAAAACAAGGCCGAACAGCATAGATATATGCCTGCAATTCCGAGTTGAAACACAGCCATGAAAACAAAAATCCTCTTCACAATCCTGCAGCTGCTCATCCTGGCCGCGTGCGTGGTATATCTTTTCACGGATGTGGACTGGCAGGAACTGGCCGAAACCTTTTCGCACTGCTCATTTCCCAGAATGATCATCGTTCTTGGGTCCACGTTCCCCATCTATGGGCTCATGGGCCTGCGCCTGAACCAGCTCTCCAGAGGGAAACTCGGAACCGGCCTCAGCATGCTCGGCACGCTTCTGGCCATCGCCATCAACAACATCCTGCCCGCCAAACTCGGCGAAATAGCCAAGGCCGTCTACTTCAAGCGCAAATCGCCGCTGGGTTTTTCGCAATCCATGGGCATCATCTTTCTGGAGCGGTTCCTCGACATCAACGTCCTTGCAGTCACCGCCCTGGCCACAGCCGTGGTCTTCGGATTGGGCCTGTACGGTCTCCCCCTGATCGCGGTTGTCCTGTTGTGCTGGGGACTGCTGATATACATGGTCCAACGCATGCCTGAGTACGGCCTGGAGTTGCGGTTTATCCCGAATGATACCCTCCGCGAATCCGTCAGGAAAACTTCCCTCGCCATACATCAGGCCATGCAAGGCCGGGCCATGCTGCCCCCCCTGGGATCAACCGTGCTCCTGTGGGCCTGCAATTTCATCTACCTCGGCCTCATCCCGCTTTGGCTCATGGAACTCGACCTGACCGCAGCCCAGGTACTGGGCGTCTACGGCGCCGTCTACCTTGGACTCAGTATCCCCGGTCTGCCGGGCGGCATCGGCATGACCGAGGGAGCAATGGTAGCCATCCTGACCTGGAGCGGCCTCCCCAAGACAGACGCCCTGGCCATAGCCCTGACCGTCAGGGCCTTCAACTTCATCCCGCCAACACTCATGGGCTTGATTGTATTTGCAACCTCAGGCATGAAGGCAAACGTATTAACAAAACCAACAGAATAATAACTGCGGAACCGTTTTGACTGAATATGCTCTTAATTTGGCAACTCGACCCAAAAGAGAATGCATAAAGGACATGGGATATGCCTCCCAAAGCGGCTTGCGTAATGATGTTTCCCTATGCTAGCTAAGCGCAGAACAAGATGACACCATCTATTTGTCCTCTTGTTAAAACAAATCAACATTTTAGCATTTGAGCTGACGCACTATTTTCTTTGATCACTGCGGAAGCTCCCCCCATATAATCTGATGAAATTACAAATTGAAACATATCATGGTTGCAATGCCCGGTGCTCAGTCTGCACCATTGATCAATGGAAAAGAACAAAGGGCCCCATTGATGATGCTCTATTTGAGACGATCATCACGCAGGCTCTTGATCTTATGCCAAACCTGGAAGTGATCTCGCTTTACATGGATGGTGAACCTTTTCTCGACAAAAAAATTGCTGAACGCATTGCGAAATGCAAAGAGTTGCGATTGCCACATGTAGGTTTTTCTTCAAATGGTTCTTTGCTCACACGCAAGGCCGCATATGATGTGCTCAAAGCGGGCATGGATTGGATTGCTATTTCTCTCGACTCCATGGATGCTGCCTCCTATGAGGGAAATCGTATCGGCTTGAATCATGCAGATGTTGTCGCCAATATCCATGGATTAATCGAGGAAAGAAAATCCCTGAACAAAAATCTTGAAATCAGTCTCCGATTTCTTGATTTTCCTGGCAACAATCAAACTTTTTCCGAGTACAAAACGTATTGGGAACAATACCTTTTAGACACAGATAAAATCGTTTACTGTCCTTGCCATAACTGGGGTGAAGGGGAAGCTAAAAAAGTCATCACAACCAAATGCATCCATCCGTTCAAGAACATGGTTGTTTTGAACAACGGCGTCGTCCCGATGTGCTGTGTGGACTACAATGCAGAAACCCCTATGGGAACAGTACCTGATCAGACTCTTTCCGAAATCTGGAACGGAGAATTGTTTAAACATATCCGGATGCACCATGAAGCAGGAACGCGAGATAGAATTGATCGCTGCCGTGGTTGCACTGTATTCAAATAGACAGATTTTCCATCAATACTCCCAAAGAGAGACGCAGAATGGCTTCACAGCCTCAACCTGATTACCGTATCGATCTTCGGCCCTATAGGATACTTTTCTGGCCATTCCTGCTGCCGGTCGCCCTACTGCTTGCGCTTTACAACAAGATCTCTCCAATCCCTTTCAAAATATATGCGCTACGAGTAGAACGTGTCGGACAAATGGCCGGAAACCAAGAAGAAATCTGTTGCGCCATAGATCTCGGTTTATACCCTAAAGAATTTAGAGTCTTTATTCATCGTGATCACCCGAGCAACAGCGTCCTTTTGGAGATGCAAAAACGGGTTCTCCCCATCAACAACTGGTTTCTCCCCCTATTTGATATTTGCCACAAGCTGGGAGGACTCGGTGTCAGTTCAATGGAATTGCACCGGATCACGGGATATGACACTGAAAAAAATACACAACGAACTAAGCAGCACCTTTTCTTCACCCAGGATGAAATCGATGAAGCAGAATGCCAGTGCAAAGAACTGGGGATAGATACAAACAAACCTTTTGTTCCTGTCCTTGCCCGTGACAACTCTTATTTAGTTCATATCAATGAACCTACTGATATGGACAATTACCGAAATGTTGACATCGACACCTTCATTCCAGCCATGGAATACCTTGCGAGCAGCTACAAAGTGATCCGCATGGGCAGCGTTGTCAGCCAAAAGTTGAAAACAAAGCACCCCCAAATACTGGATTACAGTTTGTCAGGTAAGCGATCCGAATTACTTGATATATACCTATCTGCAAAATGCAGTTTCTTTTTCAGCACGGGAACAGGTCTTGACTCCATCGCCTCTTGTTGCTTCAGACTCCCTGTTCTGTATGTCAATTTCCTCCCGGTAAGCGCTGTCCCCCTTTTCAAGCCAGGTTCACTTTTTATTCCCAAAAAGTACTGGCACGTAAAAGAGGAACGCTATCTGAAGATGAGCGAATTACTTGATCAAATCGGCTTTATGTGCACTCCAAGAGAACTGACGCCCCTCGGTATTGTCATTCATGACAATACCCATGACGAAATCCTGGACGCCACCAGGGAAATGGTTGCCAGACTCGACGGCTCATGGACCGATACGGCTGAAGATGAAAAAATGCAGAAACAGTTTTGGTCCACCTTTGAAAAAACAGGTAGACTTCCTTATCTTGGACGCATCGGCACAGACTTCCTAAAACAACATCCCAACTGGCTTGAATAAGCCGAGATTATACTACAAATATGTCTGACCCCAAAAGAGCATTTCTCGATTTCTACGGAGAACACAACATATCTCCGGTGTCTCAAGACCTGACTGACATGCAGGCTCATTACGCACGCCGCGAAGCCTTGTATCGCCATATGGGCCTTATTCCAAGCTTTGTTAAAGGAAAGAGTGTCCTGGAGTTTGGACCGGGCAGCGGCCACAATGCGCTTTATACAGCAAGTTTAGACCCAAAGTTGTATATGCTGGTGGACGCCAATCCCACCGGCTTGGCTCAAACGCAGGAACGCTTGTCTGGATGCGCAGGAAAAATTGTAGTACGAGAAGACCTGATCGAGAATTTTGATACGGATATGCGTTTTGACATGGTTATGTGCGAGGGGGCCATCCCTTGGCAAATCGATCCGGCAGGTATCCTCAGGCAAGTGGCCCGGTTCGTGGCGCCAGGTGGCATCCTGATCATTACTTGCATTGATGAAGTCTCTGCCCTAGCCGAATCCCTTCGAAGACTTCAAGCCAACATTATTGTAGATCAGAAATTACACATCAAGGAACAGGTCTCTCAGCTCCTGCCCGTGTTCAAGAAAGACCTTGAGTCCTTGGCAGGCATGTCCCGTCCCCATGAAGACTGGATTCTTGACCAAGTTCTCCAGCCGTTCATCGGCGACTTTTTCTCTATCGAAACCGCCATCAAGACTTTGGATGACGAATTCGATGTCCACGGATCCTCGCCCCGTTTCCTGCTTGATTGGACGTGGTACAAGGAAGTCCCCATCCGCTCGCTTTCCAACAATCAAATGGGCATCCGGTCGTTCAGGGAAAACATCCACAACTTTATGGACTACCGATACCTGTTCCCAGCCAGAAATGAAGCCGACAACATGCGGATTGTAGAGCTGGTCGAAGAGATTACCAAAACAGAATTAGCGTTTGAGAAAACCAAGAAAGCAAGCCTGCTGGAGACCATTCGCGCACAGCTGACAAAGCTTGAAAAAGAAGTGGCCGCTTTCTCCATGGAAACAGCGGCCAGTCTGGCAGACTTCAATGCTGGAGTCGGGGAATATCTTGCAAGCGGTACATTCCCAACCCTGTCGAAATTTGCCCCGTTCTTTGGCCGGGGACAGCAATATCTCTGCTTTATCAGAAAATAATCTTTAAATGCGTTTGCGCATGACTTCGTATGTCAATTTGATGCCTTCGGACAGGGGGGTGAACCTGAAGTCTGGGAACACCCGGCGCAGTAGGCTGTTGTCGTAGTCATTATCCACTTTGTCTTTGGTACGCTCTCGCTGATCAATTTCCGGCAGGCCGGAAGGTAGTTGCTCCACTTCCTTAAGCACGTTCTGGAAAGTGTAACTGATCCCAGCGCAAATATTCAGTACGCCACTGAATGCATCGAAAACCGCACGACGGGTCAACTCCACCAGATCATCGATGTAGATGAATTCCCGTTTCTCTGTGCCATCGCCCCACAAGGTGATGGCTTCATTGCGAATGGCCTTGTAGACAAACCCGGACGGGCCGTATTGGGGCAGATCCCCTCCTCCATAGGCTGTGGGCGGACGGAAACAGACCAGCGTCCCTTCCGGGCAGACCTTGCGCAGAATTCGCTCGGCTGTGAACTTGCAAATGCCATAGAAGGAAGTCGGTTGCACCGGGGTGTCTTCGGTCATGATCGGATGCTGCACATCCTCACCATACACCGCGCCGGAGCTAAAATAGATGAGCTTGCCAACAGGGGTGGTCTCCACGGCCTCAGCCAGGTTATGAATCATGGACATATTCCGCTGGAAAGATGCCAGATTGTCGCCTTCCTGTCGTTTCACTGCGGCTAAAAATATTACGGCCACATCACTGCCAAACTGCGTGGCAATCTTTTCCCAATCCTCTTTCTTTTCATAATCAATATCCGGGGCGGAATACCCCACGGTTTCCACCTCTGGATTCTGTTTCCTGAGGTTCGCGACCAGAGACTGACCAATAAAACCGGAATGACCAAGGACCAGAATCTTGCGAATAGACACGACTTACCTGTCTTCCCTGTTGATAATGGACACGACCGGCAGCATGGAAATGAACTGACCGCCGTTCTCCAGATAAGCTTCATGACGGTTCATGATCGGATTGGCGTAACGCCATGCTATGTTTAGAATGTAGTCGGGCCTATGTTCGTAAATCTTGGATGAGTCATGCACCGGTATATGAAGACCCGGACTAAAAGTTCCAAATTTGACAGGATTATCATCGTACAGACAATCCAGGCGATCTTTCAGATCGAGATAGTAGAGCATGGTGGTCACCCCAACGGACGCGCCATAGCCCGCCACGGTCTTGCCCTGTGCCCTGAGGTCGTCGATGAGAGCAAGGAGTTCACGTTTCATTTCTTCTACACGTTTCACGAAATTACTGAAGGGTGCCATACCCTCAAAACCGAGTTCGCGCTCCAAGTTGGCCAATCCGGTCACACTTTCAGCCACCACGCGCGGACCACCTTTACGCTGAACCATGCCACGAATCGAGCCGCCCTTGGTGGGAATGCGTTCCACATCCACAAGTTCCAGACCATGGCTGTAGAAGAAGGGAATAAGAGGCAACACCGAAAAATAGCAGAGATGTTCATGGTAGACATTGTCTATGACCGTATTCTGGACCGTGTCGAGCATGTAGCCTGTCTCGAAAACAAATACACCGTCATGGTCCAACAACTCGGCAATCCCCTCCATCATATCGGTGAGGTCGTCAATATTGGCGAAAACATTGTTGGCAGTGATGATTCCGGCAGGTTCTTTCTCCCGCTTGATCATACATGCGGTTTCACGGTTGAAGAACATGGGCCAGGTTTCCACACCAGAATCCGTGGCCTTCTTTGCCAGAGCAGATGCGGGCTCAATGCCAAGGACGGAATAACCAAGGCTCTTCACACCATGGAGCAAACACCCCACATTGGAACCGATGTCCACGACAAGAGCATCAGCTTTGGGCTGAACCTTGTCCACCATCCGTTTGGCATAGTTAATAAAATGCTCTTCCAATCCAAGCGACGCGGAAGTCTCATAGAGATAGTCGGAATAGATAAGCTCCGGGTTAATAACACCGGGAAGCTGCAACAAGCCACAATTGCGACAGACAGACAATTCCAAGGGGAATGTTGGCTGATGCCTGATGCTGTTTTCAGCAGTCACAAAGTCATCGCCCACCGGGGTGGACCCAATTTCAAGCACTGTTTCCAGGCTTTCAGAACGGCAGAGTCGACAATCCGTACGTGTGTAAAAATCTTTCATTATTTTTTGATATCCGGCTTACGGGTTACGTTGACATTGATTCCGGCAATCTCGCGGCACAATCCCTCGGGCCATTGCAGGGATAGGCCTCCATCAAGCATCATGTGCTGCCCTGTAACAAATGAAGCTTTTGGCGAAAGGAGGAATTCCACCACATTGGCACACTCCTCAGCAGTGCCCACGCGCCCCAGTGGCGTGAGCTTTTCATACAAATCCGTGAGTGGCTTATTGGCTTCATAAAAATGTTGGGACTCTTCCTTGATCATGGTGCTGGGACAAACGCTGTTAACCCGGACCCCCTTAGGACCGAGAACCACGGCGTAATAGCGGACAATTTGGTCCATGCCTGCCTTGCCCAGATGATAGCTCAGCGGCTGCTCCGAGGCAATGAACCGACTGGCGATGGAACTGACCGCCACGATGGACTTGTCCCCATCCTCAGGCATATGCGGCACAATCAGATCGATGATATCCTTGGTGGCCGTCAGGCTGACTGCGATCTCTTTTTCCCAGTCGTCACCATCACCCCGAAAGCGTTGGAAAAAAACCAACTTTTGAATAAGGGCGAGTTGAGCGGCCTGATCGATCACTTCCGCCATACGTTCAAGGTCACAAACGTCGGCCTGATAGAAGTTCACACCAGGCATTCCGGCATCCTTCAAAGGCGGCGCACTCCGACCTATGACCGAAACCATATCGCCTTGTTCGGAAAGCTGTCGAACCAGGGCACGCCCTGCCCCATGGGTTCCGCCAACGACAAATGCATGTGTGCTCACTGGGTTTCCCCCTTATCAATCCGAGCACTGATTTCGGCCACATATTCCCATGATTCCGGCATTTCTGCTTCCGGTGCCCAATCTGCAAAGATCATGTTATCCCGATCAAAAGGTCCAGTGGTGGCTTCAGAGAAAACGAGAACGTCAGACCGAATGATCAGCATATGATAGGCCCCCGCAGGAACACGGCAGGAAAACGCATCCGGCCCACTTATTTCGCCAAGGGCTATGACATCCGTCACAGCTCCCTCCCCATCAAAAAAGATCATATCCGCACGACCTCGATGAACGTGCAGGCACTCGTCCTTATCCGTGTGTTTATGCGGTCGAACATAGGCACTCTTTTCATGTACAATAAACATTTCCTGAAGCTTGGAATCTCCATCCGAATGCGTACACAGACGAATCCGTTTACGTTTGGTTTCTGCAGCCAATTCCACAAGGGTGTCCAGATCCGCACCAGTCACGTAAGGATACCTATCTTCCGAATAGAGGACTTCTTCACTCAGTACTTTGTATTTCATGCAAACCCCTTTTCGGGATCAAGTGCTATATCGCTCTTGGGGAAAATAGAGGCAAAACGCCCCCCGGCATTGGTAAAGACAGCATTATTGGCAATAACCTTCTGCTCCACAGACGGATTAAAGCACATCAGCGAAAGGGTAACAGCTTCTTCAGTCAACGATGGCGAGGGCTTGATAGGCAAACGGGAGCCAGGCATGTAAAGGCCCGCTTTGTCCCGATTGTCGTCCACGAAGAAATCGATGTACTCGCCCAACTCGAATAGATTGGTAAACGTGCAGCCCAAGTGCCCCGCACCAAAAACGGCAACTTTGCCTCCCTCTGCGGTATAGGATGCCAGAAACTGCTGCCAAGCCTGTTTGCGTTGCTCAAACTCCCGACCATACTTTCGGGCCGAAGCAATTTCCTTTTCCAGGATATCAGCCGATGTTGCAAAAGGATGCTCTTCGCCAATCAAACGGCCTACGCCGACAAGTGAGTCCTCCATGGGATACTCTACCCGTTCGTAATGAACCAGCTCAAAACCGAAGGCATCAAAAAGCCCCTTGAAAAGAGCCGGGGTGTAGTACTGAAGATGCTCCTCCCACAAGGGGGCGTAATCCAGAAGTTCAAACTGTTCATCACAGCAAGGCGCTTCAAGAAAAAGATATCCACCGGGCTTGATGAGTGCCTTGAGACCACGCAGATACCCCTGCAAATCATGGCAATGCTCCACGATATGACGGGAAACGAGAATATCCGCGCTCTCTTTGAATTCAGCTAAACCGGAATCCAAAAACTTGGGCAAACGATCTTGCACGGTTTCCACCCCGACACCTGGACGGTTCACACCCAGATGGCGTTCCGGATCGATTCGCCATACATTTGAAATGCCGAGGTTTTGCATTCGCGCCAACGTAGTGTCATCTTTGAAACTGATGCCGCCAACAACGGAATCCGGGCCAATACCGTCCAGAGCAGACAGAATCTCCGCGGTCTTATCCAAATGAGGTTCCGGTTCGTTGTAGGTAATCCAGTTATATATGGGCATCATGTCTTCAGCGGGAATTGGAGACACGAGCTGGACCAGCCCACATTCCAAGCAGCATGCCAACTGCTTGGGATGGGTATACTCATCCTCATCCGGTGATTGCAGAAAGCGATTGCCCAGAGGCTGGCTGTATACATGAACCAAGGTTTCCAAGCGAGTAGAATTGCACAGGCAGCAGGTATTCACAAATCTCTCCGTAAAGTCGGGCTAGACGAATCCCAGATGCTCTTCGTCGGCATCCAGGTAATCGAGCAGCAATTTGTTCTTGGAGTTGGCTACACAATGGTGGCCGCAGACCTTGGACGGGTCGACCTTGAAGAACTTAGCTTTATCATTCATCCAGAATTCCTTGAAGCTCACGTCACTGATGGAACCAATAAGTCCCTCGTCCAGATTGTAAGCCTTATCCTGACAGGAGTATATATTGCAGTCCGCACCGATGACCGGCAGGACCTGAATATATGGGCACCAAGTGTATTCCTTGTCGAACCGTTCATCCAGCTTATGATATGCGTCAAATACCTCAAAATCTGGACCGGCCAGTTCACTCATGACCCGGTCGATCTGTTCACGGGCCGTATCCCATATTTTCTCGTGGTAGGCATTATTCTTTGCGCCTTCGTTCTCGAGGATACAAGGAGAAATCTTGACGGAGTCTCCGCCGAAATCACGGACACGCTTGGCAGCATCAAATATATGATTCACATTGTCTTCGTCCACGATGTAACTGACGCCGAGACGGCACGGGCCATCATACCGCTTGAAAGCTTCGATATTGGCCAGAATGGTGTCGTACTCGCCGTCTGCCACGCCTCGATAACGGGTATAGCTCTCGTTGTCCCAACCGTCCATGGACACACGAACCCAGGAGCCGTGCATGGCGAACAGCTCGGCCACCTCGCCCTTGAGCAGCCCACCGTTGGTCAGTGTGGCAAACTTGACCGGTGAATCCACCAGACGACGCAGGACATCCACCAGATGGGGATAGAACAAAGGCTCCCCGCCGCCGCTGAAAGTCACACCCTTGACACCCATTTCAATGACATCTTCAATAATCTCCATCATCTTGTCTTTGGGAATGGAATCCGAGATACGCATGTCTTTGCCCAGTTGCAAAGCATCAGCGCGATAGGCGCAATAGCGACACTTGTGATTGCAGCCATTGATGGGCTTGATCCTGATATGCAAGGGGGCAAGGATGCTATCCTTATCCTGCGGCAAGGAATCCACCTTGTCCTTGAAATGAAATATCTTCATCGGGGTGTAAATATTGCCCACGATTGCCTCCTATTCGAAGTAGATGAATTCGTAGTCGCCCGTATACCCGAAATGATTGAAAACCCATTCCCACTCGGGCTTACTGAAGAAGGATTCACAGGTCAACGCCCAGCACTGGAGATTGAACTGTTCCAGTTCGTTGCGATAGCTCTCCACACAGATATAGTGGTTTTTGCCCACCCGCTCGATTTCCCCAAGGGCTTTCTCCAAATCGAAAATCTCCAGGTTGTGCAAAGTGGTGATCGAGATAACCAGATCAAACTCGTTGTCATCAAAAGGATAGGGAGCCTGGGCACGATGGATGAACAGATTGTCCCGAATTTCTTCCATGGAATCGGCCAGGCCGTGCTTGGAGATATCAAAACCGTGCACCTCCATGCCGAGGAGAAACAATTCATAAAGAAGATAGGCCTTACCACACCCCACGTCGAGAATTCGCGCACCCGGCTTGAGGTCGTAAGCCTTGATCATGGCCTCGGCCACCGGCTTCCAGTGGCCAGCCTTGTACCGATACCCACCGTAGCCGTAACGACGATCACCGTCCCAGTAATCGGCCTCGTATTCCTTGGCCTTGAGCATGCAGTGGACCTTTTCGTCCACCATACGGTCAAGATACTTTCTGGAAGTGCTGGTATGCAGCGGCGTGATGAAATTTTGCCATTTACCCATGATCACTATCCTTTTCTGATCAAAATGATTTCACTTTGCGCGTATGCTCTAGCTCGTCTGAGCATACGCTCCGCCTTTGCAAGTTGCGCTTCAAGTACTTCGGAACGAGCATCAGTAGCACCGGCAAACCGACGCCGGTCAAAGTCAGTCTTGAGAAATTCGTTAAGCAGGATCATGCACCACTTGAGGCCGAAAAGAGGCAACAGAACACCGAGCCTGCGCTCCAGGGCCGGATCATCCATGATTGCGAGTACCCCACGGCCAAAGGACTCACGCAAATCAAGTGATACGTCCATGCCCGGATGAAGCAGAAAATCCGAGATGAGCTTGGCCGGATCATCCCACCCGAAGTATTCGAAATCAAGGAATGCCAGGCCTGACTCAGTACGAATGGCGTTGTGAAATCCGAAATCCGATGGACTGAGAATCCAGTTCGAAGCAGGAATCTCAAAATCAACGGCCAGGCCCATATCAGCATACACGGCCCGCGCACGAGCGGTCATTTCTTCCACTGCAGGCAAGAATCTTTGCTGCAGAAATGCCTCCAGCCTGCTTTCCATCTCGGAGATACGCGCCCGACCAGCCAACCGCGCCACCCGGTCTCGAATATTCTTTTCAATATCAATCAGCCTGAAAAAAGCCTCCGCAGCGGGACCAAAACCGCCAGCGCCTACACCCCCGGATAATTCCCGGAGAGTTTTGATGAAAGCAATGCAATCATGGATATCCTGGTCTGTGACCTCTGAAACCCCCCCCCCTTGCAGGAAACTGTACACAGCAAACCGATTATCCCTGTCCAAGGCTACAGGCTCAGGCACCAGGGTCACACCCTGTCCCTGCAAAAAGGCAAAAGCTGCAAATTCAGCATCCAACCGATGCTGGTCATGGTAGTGCTTGAGAGCAAAGGGACCATGCTCCGTTTCAATACGAAATACACGGCTGTTTCGACCACCACCGATGGCCGATGCCCCGGTTATTTCAACATCCAACGCAGCTTCAACCAGCGGCTTAAGAGCAGGATCAAGCACATTGCTGTCAAGTCTGGCGATCATCTGATCCCAGTGGGTACACAACGTGCCGGTAAATGCTTCCGGCCTGACCCCCTTAGGAAAAAACAGGATTTGTTCAGTCTGCCCGGGGTATCCCGGTTCCACGAAGACCTCGATCAGATCGTCGATGAACATATCACAGCCAAGTTCCTTTATGATATCCACCTTCTTCTGCCGAGTGGAGGCGAAATACACCTTGTCTTCAGTCAGGGAACTTGCCGCCGAAAAAAAGCTGTTTTTTTCGAGCCAACTCATGGCCGCAGTACACAGATTGCAGGTCCTGTCCGGGTCGCTGGCCGCAAACTCTGTCTTGTGGCTCACGATGCAGGTATCAATACCCTGCCGTTGGCAGAACTCGAAGAAGGCAAGCGCACCGGGGAAAGCTTCTGCCTGACCAATACGTGGGCCATAGGCCAAGGCCTGGATATCAGTCCAATTTTGATGACCATTCTCCTGAATCCACATGGTGTCGCGGACCTCTTTCTTGCTCCGTATGCCATCGTCTGCAAGAAAGCCGCCCTCATCCGCCAAAAGACGAAAGAGGGCGTCATAGGATATGATGGTGTTATCGAGGTCCACCCCGATGCGCATAGCTTATCCCTGGACCTTGAGCAGCCCGGTAACGGTTTCAACAAGCGGTTCAGGCCAGATGCCGTATCGTTCCATGATCTGATTCTGCGTACCGTAATGATCCGGGAACACGTCAGGCACCCCCACGCGTTTGAACGGACGACAGAATCCGGCTTCAAGCATGGTTTCACCCACGGCGCTGCCCAGTCCGCCTATGACGGTGTGCTCCTCCACGGACACCACTACCTTAACTTTGGAAATGCAGTCCAGAAGCATCTCGGTATCCAACGGCTTGAGTGTGGGGAGATGCAGGACCGTGGCGTTGACACCTTTCTCCTGGAGCAAGGCTGCGGCTTCCCGACAGATCCTAAGGCCGATGCCCGTTGTAACCAGAAGCGCATCGGCACCTTCGGCGTAAATCTGCCCCTTGCCGATAACAAACGGCACATCTGGATCAGTAACGACAGGGTCGTATCCCTTGGCCAGCCTAATATAAATCGGATGCGGCCAATCCACGGACACATCCATGAACCGCTCCATCTCTTCGGCATCGGCCGGGCAGACAATGGTCATGTTCGGCAACGCTCGCATAAGAGCTATATCTTCCACGGCCAGATGGGTGGAACCAAGTGGCGCGTAAACCAATCCGCCGCCGTTGCCGATGAGGCGTACCGGCAGATCGTGCAAACAGAGATCCATGGCCACCTGTTCCAGGGCACGACGGACTATGAAGGTTGCAATGGTATTGACGTAGGGGATGCGTCCTTCCAGGGCCATGCCTGCGGCCATGCCAACCACGCTCTGCTCGCTGATGCCCTCCACAAAGAACTGGTCGGGCAATTCATCACGGAAATCGTCCAAGGTTTTGAACCCGAGATCAGAACCTATGAAAACGACACGCTCATCCTTGCGAGCGAGTTCATGGACCATTTCAAGACATTTCTTGCGCATGGATTATCCTTCGAGGCACTGCCGCATGGCAGTGATGTCGTCTGCAGGGAGCTTGCTTTTGTGATGCCAGGCCAGATTGTTTTCGGCGAAGTCGACACCCTTGCCTTTGACCGTATGGCAAATGATTGCAGTGGGTTTTCCAGGAACAACAACATCACGACTGAACGCTTTTCTGAGGGCATTCACATCATGTCCGTTGACTTCGATACAATGAAAACCGAAGGCTTCCCATTTGGCAGCAAACGGCTCCAATTCCTGGACTTCACTTGTCTCGCCGTAGGACTGGTATTTATTGTAGTCCACCATCGCAACAAGATTATCCAACCCGCGCTTCCCGGCGCTCAAGGCGGCTTCCCATACAGAACCCTCGTTGCATTCGCCGTCGCCCATGATCACGAAAACACGATTGTCGCGTCCACGGACCTTGGCGTCAACGGCCATACCCAGCCCTACGGGCAAGCCGTGGCCGAGCGCACCGGTGGAAACCTCAATGCCGGGAATCTTGTTGGCGCTGGGGTGTCCACCGAGCAAACCGTCACAGGCACAGAACTCGTTCAGCCGTTCCCTGGGGAAGTACCCCTTGTCCGCCAGTATGACATACTGTGCCAGACAGCCGTGTCCTTTGCTCAGGATGCAGCGATCACGGTCCATCCAGCCAGGGTTGGCTGGGTCAAAACGCAGGATATCGTCATACAGCACGCGCATGATCTCGATAAGCGACATGGTGGAGCCGATATGGCCACGCTGGGCACACTCTAGCATGTTCACGACCGTGCGCCGCAACTCCATGGACCGCGCATCAAGAGGCGCGGCCATGGAGGCTTCATGAATAATCCGGATGGAATCTTTCACGTAAAGTCCCTATTTGGTGTTCAGGTTCTGCATCCGCTTGATATTGAAGTACTTGTCGTCCGTCATGGAGTTGGGAATAAGCCCCTTTTCAAAAGCTTCCTTCAACTCGACGATAGCATCCTCAATGGTGTGCTGAGGTACGAAACCAAGCTCGTTTTTGATTTTGTCGGAGTTGACATGGTAGGAACGGTTGTCGTCCGTGGGAGTGACCACGATATCCACATCCGTGCCCAGTGTGGCTTTCACCTTTTCGGCGATCTCCATGACCTTGAAGTTCTCGTAACCAACATTGTAGATTTTCTTCTGGATCTTGGCCGCGTCCTGCTTGAGCATGAACAGGTAGACGTCCACCATGTCCTGAATATGCAGGTTGGGGCGCTTTTGCTGTCCGCCAAAGACCGTGATCTTGCCGTTATTGATGGCATGGTTGGTCAGGATGTTCACGGTCAAATCCAAGCGCAAGCGCGGAGCGTAACCACAAACCGTGGAAGGTCTAATGGTGGTCGCGATGAACGCGTCGGAGGCGGCTGCGTTCAGGTACTCCTCGCACATTGCCTTATACTTGGAGTAATCGGTCAGCGGCTCGAGCGGCAAATCTTCGGTCACTTCCGCATCTTCCTTAATGCCGTACACGGAAGAACTGGAGGCATAGATAAACCGCTGCACGCCAGATTCCTTGGCGATATCCACCAGGGGGAGGAAGGCGTCGTAGTTGATGGACTTGGCCAAATCCGGGTCAAGCTCATAGGAAGGATCGTTGGAAATACAAGCAAGATGAATGACCGCATCAGCACCGGGAATGGTCTCTTTCAGCAAATCTGCATTGCGCAAATCGCCTTTGATCACGGTAAGCTTTGACTTGTCGCTGATGCCGTCGAAAACGTCATCTCCGTACCAATAAATGTCATGAGCCTTGACGGCGTATCCTTCATTGAGAAGAGCAGGCACCAACAACGAACCAACGTAGCCGCCGGCACCGGTAACAAAAATGGTTTTGATATCAGACATGAATAATCTCCGTATTTAGTATTCGCTGCCTCTAAGCAGCACTAATTCCAAAGTTGAAATGCGCTGGGGGCGACCTTTAGCACAGTTGTACAGTCCAAGTAAAATCCGGACAAGCCTGACCCCGACTGGCACAAAATTTATACAAAGGATAACACAACAAAAAAACAATTTTTCTGATTTTTTGTTGAAAAAAGACAACAAGTTCAGAGGCAAAACGGTCCATCATTTGAACAGATCGACAAGACGATGCAGCATGGCTGCATGACCCGATTCGGCCATCCCGTAAGTCTTGGCGGGAATATAAAAATTCAGATCACCCATACCCCGAATGGCATTGTCGGGCGACATGGCGGAAAACGTCGCAAAATAACCGGAAAGCTGTCGAGCAACCTTGCCCGCCTCGACCACGTTGGGCGAATTGCCGGAACTGCTGATGCCGATCAAGACTTCACCTTCGACCATACGCTGCTTGAGCGGAAAGGCAAAACTTTCAGCGTACCCCATGTCGTTCCCAGTGGCCGTGATCAAGGCTGGGTCAGTAAAGACCTCGGTAGGAACGCCGGACATCTTGGCAAGATCAGTGGAAAAATGGCTGGCCATGGAGGCGCTTGCCCCATTACCTACGAAATAGACACGCCGACGGTCCTTGCCGCACGCTTCCACCATCCGCTTGAGACGAACAAAGCCTTCATTCGTATCGATCTCGACACCTGCGCTGTCCGTAACCACAAGAGCATTCAACACCGCTGCAAGTTCGTCCACATATCCGGTCCAATTTTTCATAACTACCTGCTAGATAAGGTGATTACAACCCCATGAGCAAACATCGGCACTTCAGGTGCTGGCTAGCACAGAGCTCCACAATTCCGGCACGGTCTGACTATGCCCGTCGCGTACATAGAAGCTTTCACCACCATCGTCAACCGTACGAATCAGCATGGTTTTCCACGGTCGGAAGTAATAATCCGGGCTGCCCTTGGGGGCTTCGGCAGAGATATCTGCGGGCAATTGACGCAGATCGCATACAAGTGAGGTGAACCGCCTGATCTCCCGCCCTTCCTGGGCCGCCACGTTGCGGACCATGGCCAGGGCCTTGAGGTAGACCTCCGGGGCCATGATGGCACTGCCGAAGTTCATGACCACACCGCCCTCGATATTCTCAAGCACAGAGGTGTAGTAAAGAAAATCCGTATAGGAGGCCTGCCCCCACGCCGCACCGTCACAGTTGGGATGCTCGTGAACGATGTCAGAACCGATACCGACATGCACCGTAAAAGGGATGCCGAGCCGATGGGCTGCGGCAAACAGACTTGTGGACTTATGCGGAAAATCACCCTCAGCGATCGCCTTTCCAATGGCCTCGCCAACGCCCATGTCTTCTTTGATTCCCTGGTTGATTACGTCGTTTATCCGCCCGGTCTCCTGCCACAGGCCGAACTGTCCATCCCGGATGTATCGGGCCACGCTCTCCGTGGTCTGACCAATAAGCGCAAACTCGTAATCATGAATGACACATGCCCCATTGCCGGCCAGACAGGATATATACCCCCGCTCCATGAGGTCGATGATGAACCGCTGCACTCCTGCTCGAATGACATGGGCTCCCATCATCAGAATGACCGATGCGCCACTCTCCTTGGCCGCACGGATGCGCGCGGCCACAGCGGCAAGCTGCGGATGCTTGCCGTCCACCGGCTCAAGGGCCCTGACAACGTCAATGTGCAGGTCATGCTGACGTTGCGCCAGGGGCAACACCTTCAGCCGGGATGTATCGAATCTATTAAACGTCATTTTATTTCAAAAGCGAGGTCACATGTTTCATTATGGCCTGTTTGGTCACAGACTTTTCATTACCGACAATGCCCACGGCAATGGCTCCGGCCACGTTGCCGAGGAAGGCAACGATTTCCGGCGAGACATCGCCCAGACTTGCAGCCAGGGAGGCCACAGAAAAGAAGGCGTCCCCGGAACCGATTTTATCCACCACTTTGTTGGCGAAGGCGGGAACCAGAACCCCCACCCCTTCACTCGTCTGAACGTATGACCCTTTTTTGCCTCGTGTAACGGCTATCATGGATGCGCCAAGTTGCGCTCTGACATCACTAGTCAAAGGAATGACTCCAGTCACCCTGTCGCGGGCGTCCAAGCGAAGCTCCGGCTCAGCCAAACTGATAAAATCGCATCGTCCATAGGCCGAAATGGTATGATATCCCCTATTGCCCGCATTGGCCTGAGTGTTGACCGCCAGATACTTGGCCTTGGTCAAAGCCTCGCGTGTCTTGAGGCTGATCGCCCCATGCCCAAAGTCGGCGGCTACGACAAGATCGCTTCCCTCGGCAACCTTCATAAGACTGCTTCGCATTATCTCGTCCCTGTCCTGATCCAGGCCGGAATCGTTCATATGGTAAATCTCAAAGAGCTTTACCATGCTATAGCCTTCGATATACCGACGCTTCCGCAATGTGGGAGCATCTTCCTGATAAGCGAAATGCGGCTCGACATTGGGATTAAGCTTTTCCCGAATGAACTCTTCCTGAGTATCAGTCTCGCCGAGCACCGTAAACATCTCCACTCGCTCCACCAGATTCGATAGGTGGTTGGCGATAGCCAGAACGCCACCGGCAAACACATCACCACCGGTATGACTGAAGGCCATGACGGGCTCCTTGGAGGATGCACCAAGCGGAGAACAGTACTGATAGTCGTCCAGGATGGTATCACCGATCACGGTCACCTTGAGCTTGGAAATCCGATCCAGCACACTTTCCAAATCATGGATGGTATAACGCGACCGAAACATGTCGAGGTATTCCTGCACGTCATCCGAGAAGGAAGACATGAACCTATTGATCAGGTTGGTGGAACTGAACACGATATCCTGCGTCAGCTTCAACTCGGCCCCAATCTCCGCACAGACATCCGCTTCAAGCCGCAGCTTGCCGGTCGGATCAGAGTCAATGGACTTGAAATCCGACCCCTTGACGTAGACGTCAGGCCGCAGTTTCCGCAGCAACTCCTCGGCGGTGGGCCACTCATTGACAGCCACGAAGTCAACGACGTCCTGGGAGGCCACTCCCTCGGCCCGAAGTACTTCGCCGAACGCGGGGCGATGCGGTCCCTTGTCCACAAACCTGTCGGGAGAGACGGTCACGACAAGTACATCACCCCATTCAGCGGCTTGGCGGAAATACCGGATATGTCCGATGTGCAAGAGATCAAAAACGCCGTGACAGTGCACAACCTTCTTGCCTTCGGCCTTGAGTTCGGAAACGATATCAATAAGTTTGGAAATAGATGTGATTTTATTTTTGATAACCATAGGAACCAATTATATGCTCATGAATAACACGTCAACTCCGACCGTTAAAAAGAAGAGGCCGAGCCGACACCACATGAAGAACCCTCCTCGCTCAAATCAAAACGCCAACTCGGTCCAACAGAAAAAAGGAAACAATGAACCCAAACGAACCTATCCATCCGTTCCCTTTTTTCCCTTGACCAACTTGCTTATAATGGGTGAATAAATTTTGTTGCAACTTTGGGCGACATGAAACATGAGCCTACGAAAAATAACAACCTTTTGGAATACTACAATTTATCATTAGCCCCCTGCCATATCTCAACAAAGGATAATTTTATTCCATCCTTTCACGGCCGGTCTGCTTCGCTACTCGAAAACCATAATGACGGCATGGCCCCCCCTTCAAACGAGATACTGGTTTTGCGGAAGAGAACAAATACGAGGAGAAACCATTCATGGCAGTAGTCATTGTAACCGGTTCATGCGGGCTTATCGGCGCTGAAACGGTCCGCTTCTATATTGGGAAAGGATTTGACGTGATTGGCGTGGACAACAACATGCGCTCATACTTCTTCGGAGAGGAAGCCTCCACCAAGTGGAGCCAGCTCAGACTGGAAAGCGACTTTTCCAACTACTCCCATGAGAACATCGACATCCGTGACGAAACTGCCGTGGACGCTCTGTTTTCCAAGTACGCCGGGGATATCAGCGCGGTCATCCACACGGCTGCACAACCATCCCACGACTGGGCTGCCCGTGAACCGATCACCGACTTTTCCGTGAACGCCACCGGCACACTCGTTCTGCTGGAAGCCACCCGCAAACACTGCCCCAAGGCCGCATTCCTCTTCACCTCCACCAACAAGGTCTACGGCGACACCCCGAATTTCCTTCCTCTTTTGGAAGAAGAGACCCGCTGGGAACTGGACCCGTCTCATGCATTCGCCGAACACGGCATTGACGAAAAGATGAGCATCGACGGCTGCACCCACTCCCTGTTCGGCGTTTCCAAGGCCGCAGCCGATCTGCTGGTGCAGGAATACGGAAAGTACTTCAACATGAACACCGGCGTGTTTCGGGGGGGCTGCCTGACCGGGGGAGGCCATTCCGGCACAGAGCTGCACGGTTTTCTCTCCTACCTCGTCCGCTGCTGCATGACCGGCAGGCCCTACACCGTGTTCGGCTACAAGGGCAAACAGGTCCGCGACAACATCCACTCCTCTGACCTTGTGAACATGCTCTGGCATTTCCACCAGAACCCGCGTCCGGGCGAAGTATACAACGCCGGCGGCAGCAGGCACTCCAACTGCTCCATGCTCGAAGCCATTGGAATGTGTGAAGAATTCACCGGCAAGAAGATGAACTACACATACAACGACGAGAACAGGATCGGGGACCATATCTGGTACGTCAGTGACGTCCGCAAATTCAAGTCACATTACCCGGACTGGAAATACACCTATGACATCAAGGCGATCATCCAGGAAGTCATCGAAGGATGGCGTACCAGGGACGCCAAATAAGGACACCGGCATGACCAGTATATTCGACTTGTACGAGCAATGCAGGACCGACCACAGACAGGAATACATCGACGTTTACGACGCCCGTGCCAAAGAGCGCGTCAACGACTTGTCCGGGCGCAAAGGCTATTTCTATGAAAAGCTCCGCCAACTCGTCGCGTTTTATGTCGAACCCGGCAAGCGCGTGCTGGCGGTGAACGCCGATGCCGGACAGTATCTGACTTGGACCGAACCCGCATACGGTGTGGGCATTGAATCCGCACCGCAACTCGTGGACGTGGCCCGCAAGGCCCGCCCGGAGTATACATTCCATGAGTGCGTACCCGAAGCATTCGAAGCGGAAGAGCAGTTTGACTACATCCTCATTGTGGATGCAGTGAACAACATGTTCGACGTGCAGACCGCCATGGAGAAGCTTCATCCGGCCTGCCATGCCGAGACACGCATCATCATCACCTGGTATAATTTCATCTGGAAACCGCTGCTCAAGGCCGCCGAGAAATGGAACATGAAGCGGCCGAGCACGCCGCAGAACTGGCTGTCCAAGGCACACATCGAGCAACTCGTCACCCTGGCCGGTTTCGAGGCAACCCAGCACACCCGCAAAATTCTTCTCCCCTACAAGGTCCCGGTCGTTTCAGAACTGATCAACAAATACGTTGCAGGGCTGCCGCTCATCAACCATCTTTGCCTCATGAATATCATGGTGGCCCGTCCGCTCCCGGCCAAAAGCGTGGAGGACTTCGGCGTTTCCGTGATCGTTCCGTGCAAGGACGAGGCAGACAACATTGAAGCCGCTGTCCTGCGCACGCCGAAGATGGGCAAGCACACCGAACTGATCTTCTGCGACGACAACTCCACCGACGGCACCCCGGACGTGGTCAGACGTATGCAGAAAGAACATCCGGACAAGGACATCAAGCTCGTGAACGGCCCTGGCATATGCAAGGCTGAAAACGTCTGGACCGGCTTCAACGCGGCCACACAGGACATCGTCATGATTCTGGACGGCGACCTGACCGTACCGCCCGAAGACCTGCCCAAATTCTACAATGCCATGGCAACCAACAAGGGCGAATTCATCAACGGCACCCGCTCGATCTATCCCATGCGCGACGAGGCCATGCGCCTCGCCAATATCTTCGGCAACAAGGCGTTCAGCATGCTCTTCTCGTACATCCTGAGCCAATCCGTCACCGACACGCTGTGCGGCACCAAAGTGCTGTGGCGCAAAGACTGGCTGCGGCTGAGGAACCTGCTCGGCAGTTGGGGCATCAACGACCGATGGGGCGATTACGAGCTCATCTTCGGTGCGGCCCGGCTCGGACTCAAGCACCAGGACCTGCCCGTGCGATACATGGAGCGCGTCCACGGCGAAACCAAGATGACCGGCAGGCTGAAAAACGCCCTGGTCATGCTGCGCATGTGTATGGCGGCATTCAGAAAATTCAAATAGATTCCCAAATCCGTATCAACCGATGCAAGCCATCAACAAGCGATTGCAGACAGGTTTTCCCCGATGAATAAAAACACACAGTCTCGAACATCAAGCAAAACCGATTTCGAGGTTCGGAAGAAGAACGAAATCGCGCATGGGGAAAAAATAGCCCAAGGCGAAAGTGAAGCCATTTGGGGATGGGGAAGCCTGGCCGGAAAAATACGTGCTGAAAGACGTGCGCAGCTCATTGCAGAAGGTGCCGGCTTGGCCAAAGGCATGAGAGTACTTGAAATCGGCTGCGGCACAGGCAACTTCACTGAAAAATTCGCCAAATACGGTGCAGATATTCTTGCATGCGACCTGTCGCCTCATCTGCTGGAAAAAGCTAAAAAACGCGATTTCGGAAAGGCAGAAGTCTGTTTTATCTGCTCTCCTTTCGAGGAATGCGGCACGGATGGAGCATTTGACGCCATCATCGGCTCATCAATTCTCCACCATCTTGAAATAGAACAGGCTTTCCCGAAAATTCATGAGTTGCTCAAGCCTGGTGGCAAGATCGCTTTTGCTGAACCGAACATGCTCAACCCCCAAATTTTTATAGAACGAAGGTTCCGGCACCTGTTTTCCCATATTTCGGAAAATGAAACCGCCTTTGTCCATTCATCCCTGAAAAAAACGCTCCAGGGGGTCGGCTTCAACAAAATCGATATAACCCCTTTTGACTGGCTCCACCCCGCGACACCAGAATCACTGATCGGTTTCGTATCAAGCCTAGGTAAATGCATAGAACACACACCTGTTCTGCGCCAGTTTTCCGGATCGCTCCTCATTGTTGCCGAGAAATAAAATACCGCACCTAGCCGATCCATCTGCATGTCGCAATCGAAGCAGATACAGCCGGAGGAAAAAATGACTAGATTCATGGACTGGGTTGAAAATAACCGCTCTCTGGCGCTCATGCTCCTCTTCCTCTTCAGCGTCGTAGTTCGAATCATGACGCTCGAGTACCTTGACCTGGGCGGTGACAATGCCGAACGATGGATGCAGGCACACCGCATAGCAGAAGGGCTTGGAGTCACGCATTGGTACAATCACTCCATGCGTTGGGTCATTGTTCTGCCACTTGCCGGTCTGATAAAACTATTCGGCCCGCACCCGGCCGTCTCTGCGATCCTGCCAATCCTTTTCTCTTCAATCGGCGCGGTATTTATCTACCTGATAGGGGAACGTCTCCAAGGTCCCAGGCTCGGCCTCAGTAGCGCCCTCCTGACAGTGCTACTCCCTCTCATGGCACGCTCGGGCAGCCAACTCTGGCCCGGTGTCTTCGAAATGGCCTATATAGCGATCATGGTCTGGCTCATCCTCTGCTGGATTGAGACCCGTTCAACATCGACCCTCGTGCTCGCCGGTATTGTTTTCTTCCTTGGCTGGGGAGCGCGGGTGACCATGATTTACAGTTACCCCGGAGCCGTTATGCTCATCTGGCTGCCAACAAGAAACTTCCGCGCAGTTCTGATTTTCACAGCTGTTGCCGCTGGCCTGTGCTTTGCGGAATGGGGCTGGTTCTGGTGGGATTCAGGCAACCCCAAGGGACGTCTCGGCCTGCTTTTCGCCTCTTCATACGGCAACCAGAACGACCTCTTTATTCCCTTGAAGAAATACCTGATGCAGTTCAGCGATCTCATCAAGATAAAAGGATTACTCCCTGTAGCAATCCTGACATTCGGGGCTGGATTATTCGCCTTCAGGGAAAAGGACAAACGACTCTGGGGAATCGCCGCGCTGTATTTCATTGGCGTATTCCTGATGCTCTACATGGTGTCGAGCATATTGCCCATAAAACTGGCCATGCCCTTCGGCTCCCGCAAATGGCCGATCTACTCCCCATACGGAATCCTGCTACTCATGTGGTTTCTCCTCAAACTCAAAGACCGTCGCCCCCGTATCGGCGTTGCCTTGATCAGCATCCTCTTTGCAGCATTCACCATTTTCAGTATCATGAAAATCCCCCCGACCAACACTCTGATTCAAGTATCGCGCGATTATGCCATACTGAAACCGACCCTGGATGCGGATCAGCCTATCCGCATGGTCTATGAACCATGGCAACCCAATTTCATCGAAAAAGTACTTATCGAAGTGTTTACCGGGGAAAAGAAAAGAAGAAATCGTAAGGACAAAGAAATCAATCTTGACATGAGGCGCAACCAACAGCGAATAGCCTCCCTGTTCCTGAGTGATGTCAACAGATTCAAGGAATACCATGACAGACCGCTTGTCCGCGTGGACAAGTATGTATACATACTTCCATCCACAAACGGGAATGCAGAGCAACCCGCTGCAGAGAGTGTTTTCGGAACAAGAAACCACGCAGCATATCCCATCACTCGATAACCAATATAATTAATGAAAGACATCTCAAACCTTCACCCCAAAAAGATACTCGTCTGCCAACTCAGGCAGATCGGCGACGTCCTGCTTGCGACGCCGTCCATCCAGCTCTTGAAGGAACGGTTTCCTCAAGCGGAGATTCACCTTCTCACGGAAAAAAAATGTCTGCCTGTGGTGGAGAACAACCCGCATCTTTCCCATGTCTGGGCCATTGACAAGAAGGCACTCAAGAACCCTTTGGCAGCATTCAAATGGTATGCCCAAGTGGGCAGATCAGGTTATGATCTCATCGTGGATTTCCAGCGACTGCCCAGGTGTCGGTACGTACTCATGTTTTCCAACGCCGAGGTCAAGCTTACCCAGGAAACGGCCTGGTACAACAGATTTTTATACACGCATTTCAGCGACGTCATCTACGGCTATGCGGCCATGCTGAAGGCGAGCATCATGCGCCCGCTCGGCATACACTGGGACGGCCAGTTGCCCAAGATATACCTCACGGACGAAGAGAAGCAGTGGGCCGACGCCTTTATCAAGGCCCAGGGCATGGAGCCGCACCGGTTCGTCACCATTGACCCCAGCCACCGCCGTATCACCCGCAAGTGGCCCGAGAGACACTTTGCCGGACTGATCAAGCTCCTGCGCGAAAAGCACCCGGTCCTCAAGTTCTTCATTCTCTATGGTCCAGGTGAATTGGAAGTGGCCCAAAAGGTAGCCGAAATTGCCGGCGACGGCGCAATCGTCTCAAGGGAGATGCTCACCTTGCGCCAAATGGCGGCTGTCCAGGCCAAGGCAGCCCTGCACGTGGGCAACTGCTCGGCCCCCCGGCACTTTGCCGTGGCCGTGGATACCCCGTCACTGTCCATTCACGGCGCCACTGGTTTCGGCTGGTGCCCCAAAACCGAAAAACATTCGAGCGTGGACAAGGGGCTTCCCTGCCGGTCCTGCAACAAGAACACCTGCGAAACCATTGAATGCCTGGAGACCTTCCTGCCTGAAGAGTGTCTGGACGAAGCCCTGCGCCTGCTTGCCTTCAAGATGGAATGATTCCCGAACAGCTCATCCCGGCTTCCCCCTCTCCCTGCCTTGCCATAGCCCCGGACTGGATATATATAGCAGAGCATCATCATTCGCCATTTTCCCGGTCAACACCGCTGGAGCAACATGAATCTCAACAAAAAGAAAATACTGGTCACCGGCTCGGACGGTTTCATCGGATCACATCTTGTCGAACACCTTGTCCGCCAAGGCCACTCGGTGCGTGCCTTTGTCCTGTACAACTCGTTCAATTCCTGGGGCTGGCTCGACGAATCGCCCAAGGAAATCCGGGACAACCTGGAAATCTTCGCCGGAGATATTCGCGACCCCAACGGCGTACGCGAGGCCATGAAGGGGTGCGATGTGGTCATGCACCTGGCCGCGCTCATCGCCATACCCTATTCCTACCACTCCCCCGACACCTACGTGGACACCAACGTCAAGGGTACCCTGAATATTGTCCAGGCGGCCAGAGATCTCGGCGTGGAACGCGTCGTGGTCACCTCCACCAGCGAGGTCTACGGCACGGCGCGGTTCGTGCCCATCACCGAGGACCATCCATTGCAAGGTCAATCCCCCTACTCGGCCACCAAGATCGGCGCGGACCAGATCGCCATGAGTTTTTACAACGCCTTTGAAACCCCGATCTCCATCATCCGCCCGTTCAACACCTACGGCCCCCGGCAATCCGCCCGCGCCGTCATTCCCACGGTCATCACCCAGATTGCCAACGGCGCTAAACAGATCAAGCTCGGCGCTCTCACCCCCACCCGCGATTTCAACTATGTGGACGACACCGTGCGCGGCTTCGAGGCCGTGGCCGCCTCCGACGCATGCGTGGGCGAAGTGGTCAACGTTGGCAGCGGGTTCGAAGTCTCCATCGGTAACACGGCCAAGGCCATTGCCGAAGTCATGAACGCCGACATCGAGATCGTCTGCGACCAGGGGCGCGTCCGACCGGAAAAGAGCGAGGTCGAAAGGTTGTTCGCAGGCAATGAAAAGGTCCGCAAACTCTGCGGATGGGAGCCGGAATTCGGCGGCCTGGACGGTTTCAAGCGCGGCCTCGAACTGACGGCCCAATGGTTCGCCGATCCCGAAAATCTCAGACGCTACAAAGCCGATATCTACAACATCTAGGAATGACCGTGGAAGACACCATTGCATTCATCAGACAACTCTACAACGAGCCTGAAGCGTTCATACCGCTGCACGCCCCTGTCTTTGCCGGACGCGAAAAGGAATACCTCGCAGACTGCATAGACACCACATTCGTGTCCAGCGTGGGGCAATACGTGACCCGGTTCGAAGATATGACCAGGGACTTCACCGGCGCCAAAAGGGCCGTGGCCGTGGTCAACGGAACCTGCGGCCTGACCGCGGCCCTGCGCATGGTGGATGTCCTGCCCGGCGACCTGGTCCTGACCCAGGGACTGACCTTCATCGCCACGGCCAACGCCATCACCCACGCCGGGGCAAAACCGATCTTTCTCGACTCCGACCGCGACACCCTGGGCATGAGCCCGGACGCCCTGCGCACCTTCCTGGCAAACCACGACCCGGCCAAAGGACGCATCAGCGCCTGCGTGCCGGTCCACATCGTGGGCCATGCCTGCCGCATTCGAGAAATCTGCGCCATCTGCGAACAGCACGCCATCCCGGTGGTGGAAGACGCAGCCGAAGGCTTGGGCAGTTACCTCGACGGACAGCACCTCGGCACCTTCGGCAAACTCGGCGTACTCAGCTACAACGGCAACAAGACCATCACCACCGGCGGCGGCGGCATGATCCTGGCCAATGACGAAGACATGGGCATCAGGGCCAAACACCTGACCACCACTGCCAAGACCCCGCACCGCTGGGAATTCCGGCACGACGAAATCGGCTGGAACTACCGTATGCCCAACATCAATGCCGCAATCGGCTGCGCCCAGATGGAACGGCTGGATATCCTCCTGGCCGACAAGAAACGCATTGCCGCCGCCTATCGCGACTTTTTCGCGGACAAGCCGGGTATGACCTTTGTGGACGCCCCCGAAGGATGCGATTCGAACTTCTGGCTGAACACGGTCCTTTTCGACGACAAGCAGCAGCGGGACGCCTTCCTGGCCCTTTCCAATGACCGGGACGTCATGACCCGCCCCCTGTGGACACTCATGCCAGACCTGCCCATGTACGCCCGCCATGCCGCTGACGGCCTGCCCAACGCCCGCTTCCTGAGCGATCGCGCCGTCAACCTGCCCAGTGGACCGAGAATAGGGGTGTAAGCATGAACCAGGCACCGATCTTCATCATTGCCGAGGCGGGCGTAAACCACAGCGGCGACATGGAACTGGCCCGCCGCCTGGTCGACGCAGCCGCCCAAGCCGGTGCGGACGCAGTCAAATTCCAGACCTTCAAGGCCAAGGAAATCGTCACTGACTCGGCCACAAAGGCCAGCTACCAGAAGAGCACCTCAGACGCGGACGAATCCCAACTCGCCATGCTCAAAAAGCTGGAACTGGACACAGAGGCCCATGAGATGCTGATCGCCCACTGCCGGAAGCAGGGCATCGAATTTCTCTCCACTCCTTTTGATGGCGACAGCCTGGACATGCTGCTTGAACTCGGCATCTCGACCGTCAAGGTTCCCTCCGGCGAGATCACCAACCTGCCGTACCTGCGCAAGGTCGGAGCCAAAGGCAAGCCGATCATCCTGTCCACGGGCATGACCACGTTGGAAGAAGTCGATGCTGCTGTCGAGATTCTGACCAAAGCCGGAATGCAGGAGCGGCTGATCACCCTGCTCCACTGCAACACCCAGTATCCCACCCCCATCGAGGATGCGAACCTGCGGGCCATGAACACCCTGGCCAAAGCGTTCCCCAACTGCAAGGTGGGATACTCCGACCACACCCTCGGAATCGTTTGTCCCATTGCGGCTGCGGCCATGGGCGCACGCGTGATCGAAAAGCATTTCACCCTGGATAAGTCCATGGAAGGCCCGGACCATGCGGCGTCTCTGGACCCAAAAGAACTCAAGGCCATGGTGGCGGGCATCCGCGACATTGAAACGGGACTGGGCAGCGGCACCAAAGAGCCGAGCGCCAGTGAGAGGGAAAACATCAATATCGCCCGGCGGTTCCTTGTGGCCGCCGTCCCCATTGCCCAAGGCGAACCATTTTCCGAAACCAACGTGACCCCCAAACGAACCGGACAGGGGGGCATCTCCCCCATGCGCTGGGACGAGATCATGAACAAGACCGCTCCCCGCGCCTTCCAACCCGGTGAGGTTATTGAACTATGAAGATTTGTGTATTCACCGGCACCCGTGCCGACTATGGCCTGCTGTCCCCGCTCATGCGCCGCATGGAAGCGGATGCAGACACCGAACTGCTCGTTCTGGTCTCCGGCTCGCACCTGTCCCAACGCCATGGAAACACCGTCAACGCCATCCTGGCCGACGGCTTCACTGTGCACGCCCGCGTTCCCCTCGCCCTGGAGGATGATACGGCTCAGGGCATTGCCACGGCCATGGCCGAAGCCCTTACCGGATGCACCGAAGCCCTCGGAAGACTCAAGCCGGATCTGCTCCTGCTCCTGGGCGACCGTTACGAATGCATTGCCTGCGCCGCAGCCGCCTCACTGCTGCGGATCCCCATTGCCCACATCCACGGTGGGGAACTCACCGAAGGGGCCGTTGACGATTTTTACCGGCACGCCATCACCAAGATGTCCCACCTCCACTTCACATCCTGCGAAAAATACCGGCACCGCGTCATCCAACTGGGTGAACAGCCGGACACCGTCTTCAACGTCGGTGCGCTGGGAGTGGAAAACATCAAGAACGTCCAGCTCATGGACAAGGCCGAACTGGAAGCGGACCTCGGATTCGTCATGGGGGACGCCTGTCTGCTGGTGACCTACCATCCGGCCACGCTCGAACTCGGCCAGAAAGCACAACTGGAAGAATTCTTTTCAGCCCTGGAAACCCTGCTCGCGGAAAATGACACCATCACCGCCCTGATCACCGGCGCCAACGCCGACCGGGGCGGGTCCGCCATTGACGCCCGCGCCGCCAGGCTTGCCGAGGCCTTCCCCAAAAGGACCATGGTCACACCTTCCCTCGGCATGATCCGCTATCTTTCCGCCATGAAACATTGCGTGGCCGTGGTCGGCAACTCCTCGTCCGGCATTCTGGAAGCCCCGAGCCTTCGAGTGCCCACGGTCAACGTCGGCAATAGGCAAAAAGGGCGCGAACAGGCCGGGTCCATCTTCAACTGTCCTGCTGAAGCCGACACCATCGTCAAACGGATCAAACGCGCCATCGAAGCCGCCACAACCCGAGTTGTCAAAGACGTGGTTAACCCCTATGAAAAAGAGGGAACGAGCAAACGCATCCTCGAAGAAATAAAGCAACGAGTTCCATCCACGGCGAAAACCTTTTTCGACATTGAATACAGTCTGCCAAAGGACAAGGAATAGAGCCCATGAAAGATTGGAGAAAAGCTGTACTATCCCCCACCGCCACGGTCCGGGACGCAGCCGAGACCCTGAACCGAGCCTCGTTGCAGATCGTCCTGGTGGCCGAGGAAAACGGTTTTCTCAAGGGCGTCATCACCGACGGCGACATCCGGCGTGGCCTCCTGGCCGGGAAAGGACTGGACGCTCCGGCCGGCGACATCATGCAGACCAGCTTTTTCTCGGCCAGTGAAAACGAAGACCAGGCGACATTGCTGGCCACCATGCGCAAAATGGAATTCCGGCAGGTTCCGCTCCTGGACGACCAAGGCTGCCTTGTCGGGCTGCGTACCCTCATGGACCTGGTCACCCCGATCAAACGGGACAACTGGGTGGTGCTCATGGCCGGCGGCCTGGGCCAGCGGCTCCGCCCCCTGACGGAAGACTGCCCCAAACCGCTGCTGACCGTGGGCAACAAACCGCTGCTCAAGACCATCCTCGACCAATTCGCGGAATACGGTTTCGAAAAATTCTATATCTCTGTCAATTACCGGGCAGAAATGGTCGAAGACTATTTCGGCGACGGTTCCAAGTTCGGCGTTGATATCCGCTACCTGCGGGAAAAGGACCAGCTGGGCACGGCCGGAGCCGTGGGCCTCATGCCCGAAAAACCGGACGCCCCGGTTTTCGTCATGAACGGCGACCTGCTGACCAGAGTGGATTTCCCCGGAATGCTGGCCTTTCACAGGGAGCAGAAAGCCAAAGCCACAATGGCTGTGCGCAGCTTCGACATCCAGGTTCCCTACGGCGTGGTCAGCGTGGAAAATCACCGCATCACCAGGCTTGAGGAAAAACCCACACACAAATTCTTCGTCAACGCAGGCATCTACGTTCTGGACCCGGACGTGGCCGCCGCCATTCCCACGGACCAGTATCTTGACATGCCCACCCTGTTCTCCCAGCTCATGGACCGGGACGAAACCACGGCGGCCTTCCCCATTCACGAGTACTGGATGGACATCGGCCGCAAACAGGACTTCGACCAGGCGAACTGCGACTACGACATGCACTTTCTCATGAAGGAAAACGGGTAGCCATGCACGCCCTGATCATCGGTTACGGCTCCATAGGCGCTCGTCATGCCCACCTGCTCGACAGCATGGGACACAAGGTCATGTGCGTGACCCGGAATACCGATTGCCCTTTTCCCGTCTTCGCCTCCATTGATGCGGCCCTTGAAGAAAACACCCCCTGGCTGGCGATCGTCTCCACCGCCACGGTTGAACACGCCGCAAACCTGCAAGCCCTGCTCGACGCAGACTTCTCAGGCCGCATCCTGATCGAGAAGCCCCTGTTCGAGACCATCCACGACCCCAAGCCCACTCCCGGCGACAACGTGTTCGTGGCCTACAATCTCCGCTTTCATCCCATTGTCACCCGCACACGGGAGCTGCTCGCGGGCCTGACCATTCTCAATGCCCAATTCCACGTCGGCCAATACCTGCCCGACTGGCGGCCCGGCACCGACTATTCGGCCAGCTACTCGGCCAGCCGCGCCAAGGGCGGGGGCGTCCTGCGAGACCTTTCCCATGAACTCGATCTGGCCCAGTTCCTGCTCGGCGGCTGGCAAAGGGCCACCGCCATCGGCGGAAATTTCAGCGAACTCGCCATCGACTCGGACGACCAGTTTTCCGTGCTCATGCAGACCCGACACTGCCCGGCCGTATCCCTGCACATGGACTATCTGAGCCACACTGCCCGCCGGGGTTTTGACATCACCTGTGCCGGGCTCAGCCTGCGCGCGGACCTCATTGCCGGGACCCTGATGGTCAACGGTGTTGTCGAGGACTACCCCACCCACCGGAACACCACGTATGAACGCCAGCTCGAAGCCCTGGTCAACGACGACCCGACCCCCTGCTCCTATGAACAGGGTCTTGCCGTGGTCGCCCTGATCGAAGCCATCGAGGAAAGCGCGGATAAAGGAATATGGGTCTCCACACCATGAAACGTTACGGATTCATCTTTGCGCGGGGCGGCTCCAAGGGCGTACCCGGCAAGAACATAAAACCGCTGGGCGGCTTGCCGCTCATCGGCCATGCCATCAGGGCGGGCCAGGAATCGGGTATGCTCGACCGGATCATCGTATCCACCGACGATACCCAAATCGCGCGGATTGCCAGGGATCTGGGGGCAGAGGCCCCGTTCAAGCGCCCAGAGGAACTGGCCCAGGACACGAGCCCGGAATGGCTGGCCTGGCAACACGCCGTGGATCAGATGGACGTCTTCGACACCTTTGTCTCCCTGCCCTGCACCTCGCCCATGCGAATCGGGGAGGACGTGAAAAACTGTATCGAGCTTTTCGAGCTGGGAGACTGCGACGTGGTGGTCACGGCCAGGGAAGCGGAACGCCACCCGTCCTTCAATATGGTCACCCTTGATGAAAACGGGTTTGCTGCCATTGCCATGCCTCCCCAAAAACACATCTCACGCCGCCAGGACGCACCCGCCGTGTTCGATCTGACCACCGTGTGCTACGTCACCACCCCTGAGTTCATCCGCCGACACAGCGGTGTATTTCAGGGCCGGGTCAAGGCCGCAATCATCCCCGCCGAGCGCGCACTGGACATCGACACCGAACTGGATTTCGCCTTTGCCGAATTCATGATGGAGCGAAACAAATGAAGAGCATCCGAGAACTGATGAATCTTTCCGGCCGCACGGCCCTGATCACCGGCGGAGCAGGACACATCGGCCGCGCCTTTTGCGACACCCTGGCCGAGGCCGGGGCCAATGTAGCCGTCCTGGACATGGACACGGACCGCGTCCAAACGACCGCAACCGAACTGGCACAGACTTTCCAGGTCAAGACCATGAGCCTGACAGTGAATCTGGCTGACGAGTCCGCCGTGGTCAAGGCCCCCAAACAGGTCGTCGAAAAGTTGGGCGGGCTGGACATCCTGGTCAACTGCGCAGCCTTTGTGGGCACTTCCAACCTCTCCGGATGGGTCACGGATTTCGAAAATCAGTCTGTCGCCACATGGCGTGCGGCCCTGGAAACCAATCTGACAGCCGCCTTTGCCCTGATCCAGGCGGCCACCCAGTTCTTACGCACCTCAGGCCATGGATCGATCATCAACATAGGCTCCACCTACGGCGTGGTCGGCCCGGACATGTCCCTGTACGAAGGCACCGCAATGGGCAACCCTGCGGCCTATGCCGCCTCCAAGGGCGGCCTGACCCAGCTCACCCGCTGGCTGGCCACCACCCTGGCTCCCCACATCCGGGTCAACTGCATCAGCCCCGGCGGCATCGCCCGCGGCCAGGACGAAAAATTCACCAAACGCTACATAGCCCGCACCCCCATGAAACGCATGGGCACCGAAGAAGACATGAAGGGCACGCTGCTCTATCTCGCCAGCGATTTGTCTTCCTATGTCACAGGCCAAAACATCCTGGTGGATGGCGGCTGGACAGCCTGGTAAACTAGTGCCTATGCTCTGCGCATACCAAATAGAGACCATCAACCGGGAACTGGACGGCATCCTGTACTTTGCACTGCATCTTGCAGCCAAAGGACTGCCCATGCTCGTGGGAGACAGGATGGTCAGCAGATATGTACTTGGTCACAACAATCCGGTCATCTGGTTCGACAAGGATCAGCACAAAAAAACAAATGAGCGCATCCTGGCTAAAGGCGGCGTGGTTCTGAACATCAACGCCGAAGGCCAGGGCTTTGTGGATCAACCTGCAGAGATGCAACGAAATTTCGCTAAGGTTATCGACTACGTAACCACTCTCTGCGTCTGGGGCGATAAACAAGCGAACACCCTGCGCGGCATCGTTCCTATTGAAAAACAAGATCGTATTGCCGTCACAGGTCACCCCGCCTTTGATCTTGTGGCTCCCAAGTTCACCCCCTATTTCGAAAATCCTGCCATCAAGGATGAACACGGCGAAGACTACATCCTGATCAACACCAGCTTCGCCATGTTCAATCACCAGATGGGTTTCGACTACTACGTCAAAATGCTTAGCAAAATGGACGAGTGGAAGATTTACGGTTCCTCGGACCACCTGGCCTATCTGGAGATTCGTCGGGCCCACCAGGAAAGAACCGCTCTAGCGTTCATTGATCTGGCCAAAACACTGTCCAAACAATTCCCGGATCGGCACATCATCATCCGGCCCCACCCCGGCGAAGGAAAGCAGTTTTATCTAGATCGCGTGGGAAGTCCGAACATTATCGTAACCAAAGACGGCTCGGCTCGGGAGTGGATTGCCTCTGCTGCAGCGGTAGTCCACCATGATTGCACCACCGGCATGGAAGCCATGCTCATGGGCAAACTCGTCCTGCAGTACGAACCGTATGAAGGAACAGAAGGGTCGGCCACTCTGATGACCGGCATAGGACAGAGGGTCACCTCACCGATCGAAGCGATCGCTCATATCGAGCAGGGAACCATGCCGGAAAAAACTGGCCAGGCACTCCGGGACAAACTCGCTCCCTACCTGCAGAACATCAACGCCAATGCAGCAGCCACCATTGCGGACATGGCCGCAACTCATGCGGACACCACCACATGGCTGCCCGAACCGCTCGGCCTCTGGGGCAATGTGAAATGCTGGCGAAAATACTTGAGCAAGCTGCTTCGTGCTAAACAGCCTGGGCGCAACGGTCGCAAGGTTCAGTACGCATTGAATAAGTTTTCCAGATTGCACAAGACAGAGGTAGAACGCAGGCTCAAGGGACTCAGGGAGGCAGAACCGACCCTGCCCGAGGTTTCAGTGCAACAACTCTGCCTGAACACCTTCCTGATAAAGCCGCTCGACAGCTAGCCCTACTTGTCCTGGTTCTTCTTGTCGTCCTGACGGTTCTTGAAGGTGATTGAGGCGAGACAACCAGCCAGGCCGCCGAGCACCACGGCCTTGCCCGGGGCCATCATGCCCGTGAAGCTGAAGAGGTAACCGGCGGCTGCACCTGCGATGATCCCCTTTGCCAGGGCGTCGATCCAACGCATAAAATCTCTGGAATCATCATCCATGGTTCACTCCATGATAGGCTTATGAAAAAAAGCGACAAGACGGAATCTTATCTTGCCATTGCATCGACTCGACAGCGGCATATCATCATAAAACACACCTGAAGACAAGTAATACCAAGCTTTTCACCTTTTCAACTGCTAATCAAAATAGTACCGCCTTCTACTTGACATTGATTCTCAACGTCATTATTACCTTTCTGTCCGGCAAATATTCCGGGCAAAACTTTGAGGGAAGTGAAATCATGCTCGACACCATCATAGTGGCAGCTATAGTGATCATAGCTGCCGTATTCGTAGCCAGAAGGCTTTTGAAGCCCTTCATATCCAAGAATGCCTCATGCGGCTGTAGCGGCTGCGGGCAGTCCGGATCGTGCTCCACCATCCAGGGCAACCCGAACACGCCCGGTTGCAGCGGGAAAAAGTAATTTTTAGACTTAAAGTTGATATGAACTATCAACAAAACAAATTTGAGGTACATTCAATGGCTCAAGACATGTGCTTACGAAAAGCCAAGGTCAATCAGAAACTCAAGATCAAGACCGTATCCGCCGACGGCGAACTCGGTCGCCGTATCCGCGACCTGGGACTGATCCCCGGAACCGAATTCCGCGTCATAGGCAAGGCCCCCCTGCGCGACCCCGTGGCCCTGCGGCTGAGGGATTTCACCCTGACCTTGCGCAACAGCGAGGCCGACCACATCACTGTCACCCCGCTGGAGGATTAACGCATGGGTAAATATATCATCGGCATCGCGGGCAATCCAAACTGCGGCAAGACCACCATGTTCAACGCCCTTACCGGCGCACGGCAACATGTTGCCAACTGGCCGGGGGTAACCGTCGAGAAAAAAGTCGGCCACATCAAAACCGGAATCGATTCCATTGAACTGGTGGACCTCCCCGGCACCTATTCCCTGACCGCCTATACACAGGAAGAACTGGTGGCCCGCAATTTCCTGGTGGAGGAACGGCCTGCTGCCGTCATCGACGTCATGAACGCCAACGCCCTGGAACGGAACCTTTATCTGGCCGTCCAGATAATGGAGCTTGGAGTCCCGCTAGTCCTCGGCCTGAACATGATGGACGAGGTGCACACATCGGGAAAACAGATCGACAGCGAACGACTGGCCAAGCTTTCCGGGTGCACCGTGGTCGAAACCGTGGCCCGCAGCGGTCAGGGTGCTTCCCACCTCCTTGAAGCCACCTTGGAACTGGCCAGGAACAACCAGGGCGAGTGGACTCCCCTGAACATCACCTACGGCCCTGACCTGGACCCGGTCCTCGACCAAATGCAAAAACTCATCGAAGCCGAGAACTTCCTGACCGACAAGGTCCCGTCCCGCTGGACCGGCATCAAATATCTGGAACGGGACGAAGACGTGATTATCCGAGGACGCATGGCCAACACCGGATTGTCCGACAAGCTAGAGGCCATGGCCAAGGAAGTGTCGGCACACACGGAAAAAACCCTCAACGCCAAACCCGACGCATTGATCGCCGACCACCGCTACGGCTTTATCGCCAGCATAATCAAGGACGTGGTCTCCTATCCGATTCTGGACGCCGACCGCATCTCGCGCTCCGACAAGATGGACAAGGTGCTGACCCACCAGTTCCTCGGCCCGGCCATCATGCTCGGCATCGTCTACCTGATCTACAAGGTGACTTTTTCCCTCGGCGAAATACCCATGGGCTGGCTGGAAATGTTCTTCGGTTGGCTAGGCGATGCAGCAACGGCCGCCCTGCCGGAAGGACTCCTGCAGTCCCTTATCGTTTCCGGCATCATCGACGGCGTAGGCGGGGTGCTCGGATTCGTACCGCTGATCATGCTGATGTTCCTGATGATTTCCGCCCTTGAAGATTCCGGGTACATCGCCAGAATGGCCTACATGCTCGACCGCGTGTTCAAAATCTTCGGTCTGCACGGCACCTCGGTGCTGCCCTTCATCGTCTCAGGCGGCATTGCCGGAGGCTGCGCCGTCCCCGGCGTCATGGCTGCCCGCACCCTGCGCAGCCCCAAGGAAAAGCTGGCCACCTTGTTCGTGGCTCCATACATGACCTGCGGCGCAAAAGTTCCTGTCTTCCTGATGCTGGCCGCGGCCTTTTTCCCGAACCATTCCGCCACGGTCATGCTGGTCATCACGTTGAGCGCCTGGGCCATGGCCCTGATAGTGGCCCGAGTCCTTCGCTCCACGGTCATCAAAGGCGCATCCACTCCGTTCGTCATGGAATTGCCGCCCTACCGGATGCCCACCCTGCAGGGCGTGCTCATCCACACTTGGGAGCGTACCTGGGAATATGCCAAGAAGGCGGGTACCGTCATCCTCGGCATCTCCATTCTCATCTGGGCCATGATGACCTTCCCGCAACTGCCCGAGGACCGTCTCGCCTACTATGAAGCCCAACGGGCCTCTGCCCAGTCCGGGGAGCAGGTCACAGACATCGACAACGCCGAAGCCGAAGAGGCCATCCGCCATACTGCGGCCGGACGAGTGGGAACCGCTCTTGAACCAGTCTCCCAACTGGCCGGATTCAACTGGCGTGTGAACATTGCCCTGACCGGCGGCGTTGCGGCCAAGGAAGTCATTGTCTCCACCCTGGGAACAGCCTATTCTCTGGGAGAAGTCGATGCGGAGGATTCCCAACCCCTGGCGATGAAGCTGGTGGCCGACCCCCTGTTCACCCCAGCTTCGGCCATTGCCCTCATCATATTCACCATGCTCTATGCGCCTTGCTTCGTGACCGTGGTTACCATGGCCCGTGAATCGAGCTGGGGTTGGGCCGCGTTCAGCGTAATCGGCTCCACCACCTTGGCCTTCGGCATGGCGGTCCTGGCCTTCAACGTTTCCAAGGCATTCTTGTAACCTCCTCACCATATGGCATTCAGGGAGTCCCTCGGGGCTCCCTTTTCTTTTGGCAAAATATCCCCTATGGTCCGCTCTGTAAAAATTGTATACATACGCTTTCAAAAACTGCCCGACCCCAAAAACAGCCATAGCAACGGCAGCGTAGAGACAAAACCACTCCTCCTACAATCAATAAAACAAAATCAATCGTATGAACGTAATTTTCGTCAATTCGACACGTAAATGGGGCGGGGTCAAAACATGGTCTATCGATATGGCACAAGCCATTCGCCAGATGGGTCACAAGAGCGGTATTGTCGGAAGACCCGGTCCATTCGTAGACAAAGCCCGCAGCCTAGAGATTTCGGCCTGGGACCATGCATTCGGCTTCGACTTCAATCCAGCCTCCATAGCCTTTTTCCTCAACCTGTTCAAAAAACAAAGACCAGATGCAGTCGTCTGCAATATCTCAAAAGATCTGCGGACAGCTGGTGTCGCGGCACGGCTTGCCGGGATCCCCATAATCCAGCACCTGGGATCTCCCGGCGATGTGAAAAACAATTTCAAAACCAGACTGACCCAACGGCTATTGCGACCATGCCTCCTGGCATGTAGCGATTATGTCCGTCAAAGGCTGCTGCAATCCGTCCCCCTCTACCAGTCCTGTATATTCGACTATATCTTTCCCGGCACCCGGATCAATCCCGTCCCACCAGAAACAGTTCGGACGCCCAAAGTAATCATCGCCACCAGTCAGCTCAACCAAGACAAGCGGCATATGGATCTGCTTGAAGCGCTAGCCGCACTCAACAAAAACGGCTACGAATTCCGTTGTATAATCGTCGGCACAGGCAAAGACGAATACAACCTCAAACAAGCCTGCCACAGGCTCGGACTGGACGAACTCGTTGAATGGACAGGATTCGTCACGGACGTGCGTGCGCAACTGCAACGGGCCGACATATTCGTGTTGCCCACCGGCTGCGAACCGCTCGGCATCGCCCTGGAGGAAGCCATGGCAAACGGCTTGGTCCCGATAGCGCGCAACATCGGCGGCCCCACGGAAATCTGGCATCCTCAATGGACCAATCTGCTCATTGAACCATTGAGTAACGAAATAGGATTCCAACAAGCCATTGCCGGGTTGCTGGACATGGCTGATGTGGACCTTCTGGCATTAAAGCGGGATTTTCACACCCATGCCGGCAAGACGTTCTCCCAGGAAGGACAAGCGAAACGACTCCTGACCTGGCTGGAACAATGCATCTGAACCGGCACAAGGCAAGGGAATAATGGCCAAAATCATTCTAATACTGAAAGAACTCCTGCACGATGCGGTCGCCGCCAGCCTGGAGCTGTTCAAAGTCATGGTCCCGATCCTCATCTTGGTCAAAATCCTTCAGGAACTGGGACTGATCACGTATCTCGCCTGGCCTCTTGAGCCCGTCATGAGGCTTGTGGGCCTTCCCGCCGAGATGGGCCTTGTCTGGGCTTCCGCCATCATCAACAACATATACACCGGCATGATCGTCCTGGCCTCCCTTACAGGCGACACCCCTTTGACGGCGGCCCAGGCCACCGTCCTCGCCGTGCTCATGCTGGTGGCGCACGGTTTGCCGGTCGAATGCGCCATTTCCCGCAAATCAGGAGCGAGATTCCTGTTTCAGGCGGTTGCCCGTCTGGCAGGGGCCTTTATTCTCGCCTGGCTGCTCCACCTGATCTATTCCGCCACCGGCACCCTCCAGACCCCAGCCAAGATGCTGTTCACGGTAGAAACAGCCGACCCGTCAATTACGGCCTGGATCATCGGACAAGTGAAAAACATGGTCTCCATCATGTTCATCATCCTTGGCCTGTTGGCCCTGATGCGCGTTCTCTACGCCATCAAGGCCATCGACCTCATGAACAGGATTTTGCGCCCGCTGCTCAACTTCATCGGAATTGGTCCCAAGGCCTCCGCCATCACGGTCATAGGCCTGACCATGGGTCTTTCTTACGGCGGCGGACTGATCATCAACGAAGCCAGGAACGGCAAGGTGAGCAAGGAAGACATTTTCTACTCTCTCACGCTCATGGGATTGTGCCATTCCCTGATCGAAGACACCCTGCTCCTCATACTCATAGGGGGCCATATGAGCGGGATTTTCTGGGGTCGACTCATATTCGCCATCATAGCCATGGCCGGCACCGTCCAGATCGTTCGCAAAATGCCGAAGCATATACAGACCACCTACTTATGGGTGGAAAAATAAACCTTTAACCGCAAGGAGATATCCATGTCGCAAATCAAACTCATCCATACCGAAAACGCTCCGGCTGCGGTCGGTCCCTATTCCCAGGCAACCACTGCCAACGGCTTGCTGTTCGTGTCCGGCCAGCTCGGCATCATCCCCGGCCAGGGCAAACTGGCTGAAGGATTCAAGGCCCAGACCCGACAGGCCCTGGAAAACATGAAGACCATCGTCGAGGCAGCAGGATCCTCCCTGGACAAAGTTCTGGCAGTCGACGTATTCGTCATGGATATGGGCCGCTTTGCAGACCTCAACGCCATTTATTCCGAATATTTCACCGACCACAAACCTGCCCGCGCAGCCATACAGGTGGGCGGACTCCCCCTGGGCGGCCTGGTAGAACTCAAATGCGTGGCGACAACAGACTAAAACCCTTCACAAGCCAAGGCCTGTCACGGAAAGTTTACTTGACAGGGCTTTGTGAAAACGGATACCCAAAAAACATGCACAACATCACCGCCCGTTTCTTTTTCTTTTTTAGCTTTTATTTCAGAAACACCTGCGGTCTTGGTGTGCGCTAGTTTTAATCAAACGAAAAAACACAACCAAAGAGGCCGCGGGGAAATCCGCGGCCTCTTTTATTTTGGGCCGCAACCCGGCCAAAAAGCAAGGAGCAGCACCATGCATCTCGGAAAAGCCATTCGTCTCGAAAGGATCATGAACCGCAATAACGGCCGCACCATCGTGGTCCCTCTGGATCACGGCGTCACTGTGGGCCCCATCTACGGACTTATCGACCTGCGCGACACCGTCAACCAAGTGGCCGAAGGCGGTGCCAATGCCATGCTCATGCACAAGGGTATTCCCCGCTGTTCCCACCGTGCCGGCGGTAAAGACATCGGGCTGATCATTCACCTGTCCGCATCCACAGTCCTGTCCCCGTTCCCCAATGCCAAGACCCTGGTCGGCTCGGTCACGGACGCCATCAAACTCGGTGCGGATGCCGTATCCATACACGTCAACCTGGGCGACGAGACCGAAATGCAGATGTTGTCCGACCTGGGCTCTCTCTGCTCCGAGGCGTCGGAATGGGGCATGCCGGTACTGGCCATGGTATATGCGCGCGGCCCAAAAATTAAAAATGAATACGACCCGCAGATAGTGGCGCACTGCGCCCGCGTGGGCGTGGAGTTGGGTGCGGACATTGTCAAGGTCAACTACACCGGCGACACTGAATCATTCTCGAAAGTGGTGGAAGGCTGCTGTGTCCCCGTAGTCATAGCCGGAGGCCCGAAGCTCGAAAGCGAACGCGACCTGGTACAGATGGTCTACGATTCGATCCAGGCCGGCGGTTCCGGCCTCTCGGTGGGGAGAAACATCTTCCAGCACACTGCCCCATCCAAGATTGTGGCCGCGCTGAACAAGGTAGTGCACGAAAACTGGGATGTGGATGCCGCCATGGAATTACTGTAACCGTTCCATGTCGTTCCGGCTGCTGCCGTAGGCTTGAAGCCTGCGGCGGCAACCGGGGTAACGGAAACTACTTTTTATTACCACCCGGATAGTCATTGAACTCAACCTGGACGGTATCAAGATACCGGGCCAAATGCTCAACCTGCTCCTTTGCCGCCTGCAAATCCCGAGCATTGGCAGCAAGCTCGATCCCATGACCGATGTCGCCCATCCCCTTGAACCCATAGCCGCTACCGGTTCCCTTTGCAGTGTGGCCCAACCGAACCAACTCTTCGAAATCCAGGACGGCAAGCGCTCCCTGCATTGCTTCCAGATCCTTGTGCGAGACATCGAAGAAACGATCCAGCAATTCTCCGAGATCAGGATCTATACGTTCTATTATCGGATATTTCGGCATTCATGCTTCCGAAGTGCAGTTCAATGCACTTGGTTGAGTTTCTGAAAATTAGAATATATAAATATTAATTATTAGCAGTCATTTAGTGCCAGTCAATTATAAACAGAATTAATCCACTATGCTGCGATCCGTTGCCCTAACCATACTTCTTATCCTTACGGGCTCCTGCACAAGGTATGATGCCGTACGCCTGGCTCGGGCCGCCGCCACCGGCAACCCGGCAGCGGCTGCCGAGGCACTGGCCCGCGACAAGGCCGTGGGCTATGCCACCAATCCGGCTGCGCTCGGCAACGATCTGAAGAATTTTTCAAAACTGATCGAATCCTTCATCGAATCCATCGCAGGGGTCTGGGGTGACGACAACGTACGAATTCCCGAACCAAAACAGTACGTGAAATACACGGACAATTACCTGTCCCGTGCCAGTGTGGACTTTGACACCGGACAAATCACCGTAGAAACCTTGGCCACCGAGAACCCCCTTGGAAGCCTGCGAAACGCCATCGTCACCACCCTGCTCACCCCTGGCGACCCGCGCGCCGTTGACCTCTATTCCGCCAAAACCGTCAAACTCGGCGACACCCCGTTTCTCCTGGGCGAAGTCAAGGACTCTGAGAACAAGAATATCCGATGGGCCTGGCGGGCTGAACAATTTGCCGATCACCTCATTGGGCATGACCTCAGGACCCGCACCGTCAAGGGGAAAACCGCCCATTACGTGACCATTCCCATGGTCAGGGATCACCTGAACATCAGAGCGGGCAAATACCGGAATCTGGTCACAAGTGCGGCAAAACGATTCAACGTCAGTAAAAACCTGATCTATGCGATTATGCAGGTGGAATCGGACTTCAACCCGTTTGCCATCAGTCCGGCCATGGCCGTGGGTCTCATGCAGGTGGTCCCTGCCACCGCAGGAAGCGACGTTTACAACTACCTGCACGGCAAGCAGGGGCAGCCCTCGCGGGACGACCTGTTCCGGCCAACCACCAACATTACCTACGGCACGGCCTATCTCCACCTGCTCCAGACCCGATTTCTGGCGGATATAAATGACCCCGTGTCTCGGGAGTACTGCATGATCGCCGGATACAACGGCGGGGCCGGCTCGGTTCTGCGAACATTCGACAAGAACAAGAAGCGCGCGGCTTCAACCATCAACAGCCTGCCACCAGCCAAGGTTTACGACACCCTGCGCTCACAGCTTCCCCATGACGAAACAAAACGCTATCTTGGCAAGGTTCTTGAAGCCAAGAAGCAGTTCGTCAACTTCTAGTCACCCCACACCATGCCCATACAAGAAACACTCACGTCCATCGGACTTCGGATCACCGAGTTGATCAACGATTTATTTCCAGGTATGCCGCCGGAATACATCCGCTATGCCGGGGCCGGGCTGCTGGCTTTCCTGGCCCTGACCCTGCTCATCGTCGCACTGCGCCTTCTGGCTCGCCCCAAGGCACGAAACATCCATTCAACCCGATCCGCCATCCCTCACCTGCTCCAACAGAAAGGAGTTGTGATCGACGTGCAGGCGGGTCCTGACGACGAAACCGTTTCAGTAAGATGCGTCATAACCTCGGCCAAATCCGGCAAGATCAAATGCGAAATCATCGAGCGTCTCGACGTGATCAAAACACGCCCAGGCAATGACCTTGTCTGTGTATTCGCTCCATTGAAGACCAGAGACGGCAAGGTGAACTCCTTCACCGCCTTGCTTGTTGAATCCGACCGAACAGGGCGTTCGAAAAATCAACTGATTCTGTCCGGTCCCACGGACTTCGCCATGATTCCCAGACGCAAATACAGCCGCAAACGCGTGGCCGACCAACAGTTCATCAGGGTCAAACTCTGGATGGAAAACCCGGAATCATCAGACCTTGAGTTCGAAGACGCCATGCCGCAGATCGGTGTCAATTCCTTTGCCTCGGGCGGCAAGGACCAGAACGCCAATGCTGTCATCAACATCTCCGACGGCGGCATCGGATTGAACGTTCTCAACCGACTGCTGCCTGAAACGTGCACCCAGGATACCCCCGTGGTCATGAACCTGTTCATGTTCAACTTCAGGGAAAAGACCTTCAAGCCATACTGGTATGCCGGACTTGTCCGCTCCATGGAGGAAGGCCGTCCCGGCTTCACCCGCATCGGCATCGAATTCACGGCTACGGCCCAGGCCGACCCGACCACGGGCCGACTGCTCTGGGGCGACATGTAGAAACCGACAATACTGACAACAAAGACAAAGCCCCGGCCATTGACCGGGGCTTTGTCTTTTGGATGTATACGAAGATCAACCTTTCTTGCTGACGAATCGTTCAGTAGCCAATTTCGGGATATTACCGGAACCGACACTGTAACCGGCAATACGACGATTCTGTTTTTTCATGCTGGTCAAATCCTGCCTCAAGCTCTTATGCAGCCGTTTGGCTTCACCGGTAATTTCTTCATGAAGGGATTTCAGCGCTCTTAGCGTGTCAGCCAGATCGTTCAGATTATCACGAGACAACCCTTTGACGGCCTCATCAACAATCTGCCCACGAGACTCGGCAAGCTTCTCCGCTTCGAACACGTCCCCCTTGATCAGCAATTGGAGCTCCTTCTGACCAATGGACATGGCTTTTTCCAGCATCTGGCGGCGCTGTCTCATATCTATCTCTTCGCGGTTCGGATATCGTCTCGAATGTGCTTGATGACTTTTTTCCATTTTTCCACCGCAGGCAGAAATTCGTATTCAATCAGATCGGCCAGCAGAATCCAGTCCTCGTTTTCCAGGACAGTTCCCATTTCGGTAAACAGAGTGTTCAACTCTTCGGCATTCTGCAAATAATCAACATGATCCTTCAGGGAATATTCGTCACGCAGGACGCCGATCATGTTCAGGAAATTACGAATGACATCAATGAGATCCTGATACGTCTCCAGGGCCTCGGCATCGTCTGCCTGGCGGAAAAGCTGGGTCACGCGCTTGCCGCCCTCAGCCATGATGTTCACGACCTTGTAGAGTTCAAGAGTAATCTCCACGGCCATGTCTTCAGTGGCCATGGTCACGATCTCGACGCTTTCCACTTCGGACATCTCGATGTCCTCGGCCTGGTGAGGATAGATTTCGGTAAAGGGTTGTTCGTTGACCTTGACATCGGTCACGATACGATCCTCAAGGTGACCGTCTTCGACCACTTTATTGAAAACCTGTTCCAGGTTCTCGAAATTCTGCGAACCAATGTCATATTGTTTGCCGTCAATAATGATCATGTTGATCTCCTTCTCCAAAGGGTATGACAATATTTGCCGTTTAATCCGGTGTTGACCGGATCATTCAAAATCCATGCCGTCTAGGAAAACTCATCAAGCAGAGAGGACATCAACGCCGAGTAGCGTTCGGCAAGATCAAGAAGCGCACCGAAATCGCCTCCTTGCTGCTGCGTCTGAAACACCCACAACAATCCAAGGATATTCAACGACTTATTCGATGAGAAAATGGACTGCAAACGCTGCCAGGAAGCCAGAAATTTGTTTTTTGCCTGAGGGCGGGGATTCTTTTGCAATAGCATACCCTGCTGGGAAAGCAGAAAAAGCATGTCCCGCGCATTCGTCAATGTTTTGGATATTTCCGCTCGCATTTCCGGCCGAATGCACCCGCCTAGACCTGTTCTTGCCGGTTTGACCCGACCATCGAGGAATGCGCTGAAATGAACCCGTTGCAAGCCGATCCAGGCGGCCCGGTCCGTTGCGTCGTGCCCCGAAAGCGGAACGAGTTCCATGAAACCGTCCTCGCCTGTTCGGGTGCACCAAGCCCTGGCGCCAAGGGACGAGTCCACCTTATCGCCACCAAGCAACGAGGCCGCATACGCATACATGGCTTCGGGTTTCACGGCCCTGCGACAGGACTCTCCATGAAGACACGGCTTGCCGAATTCACAGGGATGACAGTCCATGTCCGGCTCCAGACAGATATTGCCGGAACGATACGGCCCGGTATCCCACGGCTGAGCCGTTGCCAGAAAAACCGCACACAAAGGCACACCCAACCCCGCAGCCAGATGCATGGTGCCGGTGTCGTTGGTCAGCAACATCCTGGACCTGACCAGGATGCCAGCCAGTTCGGCCAGAGAGGTCCGTCCGATACAATTGATATAGGGAAAATCAACCTGTCCGGCAAACCGGCCGCCCAACGCCGTTTCGGCCTTCGTGCCAAGCAGGACAGGTATCAATCCGTCCCGCTCGTGAAACATGCGGGCAACAGCCGCGAAATTCTCCACGGGCCAGCGGCGACGATCTTCACTGGCCCCCATCTGCAAGGCAATAAATCCTGTTCCCTTGTCCACAGCCTGTCCCAACAACTGGTCAGCCCGTGCCAGCGCGACTTCATCGGGTACGGCCAAATTCAGAGAATTCCCTTCCCGGTCCAATCCTGCCGTTCGCCGAAAAAGATCACAGATGTTGAACGGGCTGGCTCCACGATTGGCTCCGGCCATTTGGAGGAAGGCGGCCCAGGATGAGGTGTCCGCGTTGAATCCGAACTCGTCCACCGTAAATCCCCTGGTCACACCGCTTTCCGGCGTCAGGTCGAACGCCAGGAGTCTGGATGCCACCGAGGGCGTCAGATTGATGGTAATATCAGGTAAAAACGTATCAAAAACATGCTGCCTGAACGCCGCAACATCCCGGACAGCCAGCCGCCAATCACTGTCCAGCCCGGAAAGCAGTCCGGCGCCGGGAAAGGAAAAGACCCGTTCCACCCCTTTCAGCAGGGATGTGGCCGACACGAAATTTTCAAGACAGGCCAGCCCGATCCGATGACCGCGCTCCCTGAGGCCTGCAATCACGGGCTGCGTCTGGATCAGGTCGCCGAATCGGGTCAGATTGATAAGCAGAACATTCACGATCCGTATCCTTACATTATATACTTAACACCGTCGAAAAGTTGCCGTTCTAACATGTGTTGCAATATTAAAGCCTATTTCACAGTCCGGTCCCGGCCTGAACCAGGCGAACCAACTTCTCCACGGCCTGAATAGCTGCTTTGAGTCGCTGTTTTTCTTCGGCATCCAGGGCCGTGGGGTTCACGTAGTTATGCGGCGGAACGCCTGCCCGGTCGCACTCAAGCCCGATCTCCAACCGCTTCCGCTGAAGATATTCCCAGGCGTCCAGCAGTCCCTCTCCATGCCGTTTCGAAACATGCCCGGCCTCGGCCAGGACGCGGATACGGTCGCAGGTATTGGCAGGAAACAGATTATATTTGAGCGCCAGGATACGAGCGCTGTTGGTCAGGTGGGCCAGCACGCTGTTCTTGATGTTGAGAAACCCGTGCCACAGCCCCTCCTTCTCCGTGACGAACGCCCCGAAAAAGGTCAGGGGCAGCCGATAGTCGGTCAATTCCCGGATGAGCAGGGAAACGGCAATGGGTTTGGCGCGCACGTATTCCCATAACCGTTCACGCAGACGCCTGACGTCCTCTTCCGCGCCGAAAACAGCCTTGAAGTCAAGGATGAGGCCGGATTGCCACGGTCCCTTTTCCGCCGGATTGGACAACCAGTTGGTCAACCTGGCCAACCAGACATCAAAGTCCCCTCTCCACTCTTCATTGCTGATCATCACCCCGCCGTCACAGAGCGACAGCCCCGCGCCGTCCAGGGCAATGACAACGGATTGGGTGCAGTCATCCAGTTCTTCGGGATCGGGAGAAACCGCCATGAGCAACCCGTTGTCCTGATCGGATCCGAGAACCTGCTCCTCGCGGCCACCGGAACCGAATTCCAGGAAAGTGCATTCCCTGAGCCAAGGATACTCCAGGGCGTGCGCCTCAAGCACAGCCATGATCACGTCACGGTTGAACAGGGTGAGCCGCTTGCAGGTCTGTTCAGCGGTCATTCCCTGGTCAAGCCACTCCTGCACCAGCTCCAAACGGGTTCTACTGATGCCGACCAATTTGCCCTCACGGGCCATGATCAACAGCTCGGCATCAAGTCCCCTGGGTATCCCCAGACCACCGTTCATGGACCGTTTACCGTCTGATTCGCTGCTCACTGCACACTCCGAAGCGTTTTTCCCTGACCGTTGACCGGAAAAAACCACCCGTTTGCCGTCTGTTCACCATGGACCAAACCCGCGACCTAACGAGTTTGACCGTTTACCTGAAAAGAAATGTCTCTCCATTTTCCCTACTGTAAAAGGATTGTAACGGCAAACTTTCAACAGGATAGGGGGTAGTATCATGGATCAGATCGAAAGGATTCGGACACGACAACTCAAATTTGCTCTGGGCATTGGCATTCCATACTTTGCCTTCGTCATCGGCATTTTTCTTCTCGTCTACCTGGCAAGCGCAACAGTAACCCAGATCAGCATTATGGGCTTTCCGCTCCATTACTGGCTGGTGGCCATTGCCATCTATCCCATCACCTGGGTCCTGTTCATCTGGTATGTGGGCAAGGCCAACGCCATCGAAGACGAAATAGCTGAAACGGTGGGAGGAGAATAACATGGAAATCGGATACCAGATCCCGGTCACAGCCCTTGTCTTGATAGGGTGTATGCTGGCCTTTACCATCGTCACCACATTCATGTTCCGCAGCCAGAAAACGTCTGCCGACTATTACCTGGCCGGGCGCAAGGTCAATTCCTTCATCAACGCCTCGGCCATTTCGTCGGACTATCTTTCAGCCGCTTCCTTCCTGGGCGTTGCCGGTGTCGCGTTCCTCTTCGGATTCGACGGCATCATCTACGCCCTGGGATTTTTCGTGGGCTACATAGCCCTGCTCCTGTTCCTGGCAAGTCCGCTCAGGAAATTCGGCCGTTACACCGTGCCCGACTTCGTTTCGGAGCGGTTCCACTCGAAGCGGGCACGCGTGCTCGGCGTCATCGGCGTGCTGTTCATCTCACTCTTCTACATGGCCCCGCAAATGCTGGGCGCAGGCAAGGTCATGGGACTGCTCCTGAACATCGAGTATCAGACCAGCATCGTCATCATCGCCTGCATCATCACCACCTACGTCACCGTGGGCGGCATGAAGGCGACCACCGTCAACCAACTGGTCCAATTCTGGATCCTGTTCGGTGCCATGTTCCTGCTGGCCTTCATACCGTTCGTGATCAAAGGATACACCTACACCGACGTGGTCAAGTTCCTTGGCGAGTTCAAGGGGACCGTTCCCATCACTGGCAAGGAATTCGACGGCGCGGCCTACACCAGCCCGGCCTATTGGCTGACCAGCCTCAAGGACACCCTGTCCCTGCTCCTGGCCCTGATGTTCGGAACGGCCGGTCTGCCGCACATTCTGGTGCGCTTCTATACCGCTCCAGACGGCAAGGCCGCCCGCAAGACCGTTATCTATGTGCTTTTCCTGATCGGCATGTTCTACATCATGAGCCCCTACGTCGGTCACGTGATCCGCTATGCCTTCCTGCAGGGCGAGTCCATGGGCGTTTCCCCGCACCTGATGCAATGGCTGGCTGACAACGGAAAGAACCTGGCCGTGCCGGTCGCCGGTTCCTACTTCGGCGGCCAAATCCTGCTCGGCATCGTGGTGGCCGGCGCCTTTGCCGCCATCCTGTCCACGGTGGCCGGACTGATCATCGCCTGTGCCGGTGCCATCGGTCACGATCTGGTGGTCAACGTCTTCAACCCCGACATGCCCGAACGCTCCCGCGTCAAGGTGGCCCGCATCGCTTCCATCTTCGTCGGCCTGCTCGGCATCCCGCTCGGTTTCTGGGCGGAATCCATGCAGATCGCCATCCTGGTGGGCCTGGCCTTCGCCATTGCCGCCTCCACCTTCTTCCCGGTGCTCGTCATGGGAGTGTGGTGGCCGAAGATGACCAAGAACGGTGCCTGCGCCGGACTGATCACCGGTATCGTCGGCTCCTTCTTCATGATCCTGGGCAAGGGCCTGTTGCCCGAGGTCCTGCAATTCAACAATCCCGGCGGATTCGTCATGATCCTGAGCTTCGCCGCCATCTACGTGATTTCCAAGATGGAATACGCAGCCAAGGGCGAAGCCGCCCTGCCGCCGGATACCATGGAAGTCATGGCCATACTGCACGGCCCTGAAAAGGCCTAAACCGAACTCCTTCCTTCCCAGTACGGGGGGCGGGGCTGACTCGAAACAGCTCCGCCCCCCTATACACAAAAAGGAAACTGCCGCCACAACACCAATGACGACGAAATCGCTTTTTCACGCGGTCAAAACCGCACATTTCCGCACACACATCTTTTTCAGCGGACCAAACGGCCACCCGACTGCATGGGGTGGACGTTTTGACGCATTTGACGCCGGACACACAAATAGAACACATTGAGAATGACAAGGAGAATGACATGACAAAGGAAAAGGTAATGAACCGCTGGCTGGTGGTTCTCGGGGCGATCCTCATTCAACTCTGCCTGGGCGCTTTATATGCATGGTCCGTTTTCACCCCGGCATTGAAGACCGCCGGATGGACCAAAATGGACACCCAAATCGTGTTTGCTGTCGGGTCGGCGGTATTTGCCATCGTCATGGTCTTGGCGGGCAAGAAACTTGCCACATGGAGCCCCAGAAAACTGACCATGGCGAGCGGCATCATCCTCGGCGCGGGGTACGCCATGGCAGGAATTTTCGGTGGAACAAATTTCTGGAGCCTGCTGCTCTTCATCGGTTTTGTCAGCGGCACCGGCATCGGAATCGGCTACGTGGTGCCCATCGCGGTGGGCATGCGCTGGTTCCCGGACAAGAAAGGCATGATCACCGGCCTGGCCGTTGCAGGTTTCGGTTTCGGAGCCATGGGCTGGGTCAAGCTGGCAGGTTCGTGGGGCCACCTTATCGCCGACTACGGGCTGTCCACGACATTCGTCGTCTACGGCGTCATTTTCACCTCGCTGGTGGTCCTCGGCGGACTGTGGATGGTTTTTCCGCCCGAAGGATGGGTGCCCGAAGGCTATATTCCCCCGGAAACAACCGCCGCTTCCGAGGCCGCCGAAGAAGGCCTCAAGGGCATCGGGATCATCAAAACCTATCAGTTCAAACTCATCTTTCTGACATTTGTCTTCAGCGCCGGTGCGGGCCTCATGTCCATCGGACTGATGAAGCTCTACCCTATGGAGGCGCTCCAGGCAGCCGGATACACCACTGCCGAGGCCAGTGCCATTGCCGGTACCGCCATGGCCGTGTTCTTCAGCCTGGCAAACGGCATCGGCCGCATTGCCTGGGGCATGATAAGCGACCTCATGGGGCGCAAGGTATCCCTCATCATCCTCACCGCAACTCAAGGGTTGTGCGTCATCGCCTTTCCAACCATGGCGGGCAACGAGTTGATTCTGTATGTGGGTGCGGCCTTCATCGGCTTCAACTACGGCGGCATATTCTCCCTGTTCCCGACCCTGACCGCTGACATCTTCGGCGTCAAAAACGTGGGCCTGAACTATCCCTTCGTTTTCCTCGCCTACGGAGTGGGCGGCATCGGCGGTCCCATCCTCGGCGGCTACCTCGGCGACCTGGGCAACTTCCCGATGGCCTTTACCACCTGCGGCGTACTCTGCCTGGTCGGTTCAGTGCTGACGTGGCACTGCAATGCCCTCAACGCAAAGGAGCATGAACTCTCGGGTTTTAAACCCATTGCGCGCAGGCTGGCTGCAGCGCAGGCTCCCGCCAAAAGCGAATAAACATTCTCTTCCCGGCGCGGCAAAAGGAGGGGCGATCCGCCTCTCCTCTTTTCCGTTTGATGAACCCCGTCTGCGTGAAAAACGCAACTGCGGCTTGACAGTCCGAATGCCCGTACATACTTAGAGAGCCACTTCAACCCAAGGAGACATCCCCATGAGTTATGACATTCGGCTGGTCAAACTGATCAGCGGCGACATGGTCGTCGGCAAATTCGATGCCGTCGGCAACAAGATAGACGATCCCGCTTCCATCCAGGCCATGCCCACCCAGCAGGGAACCCAAATGGTCCTGCTGCCCTTCGGTTACCCTTTCGACCAGGACATGCACGGCCATATCCCCATGGTCCACGTCCTGTTCGAGTACAAGAACTGCCCGGAAGAACTGAAGACCAAATACATCGAAGCCCTGACCAACATCTCCATGTCCAGCGGCGGTCTCGACCTGTCCGGCGGCATGGGCGGCGGCCTCGATCTGGGCTAGTCGTCGACAACGAAAACTGATATCTGAAACGGGGCTGGTTCACAGGAGCCACCCCCGTTTTTTACGTCCATAGGATTACCCGCACCCATGAAAGAACTGCTGCCCATTCTCCCCCGTCCATCCCGCTACATCGGAAGCGAATGGGGAACCGTGTTCAAGGATCTGGACACCGTGACCGTCCGGTGTGCCCTGGCCTTTCCCGACATGTACGAGGTGGGCATGTCCTACCTCGGCCAGAAGATTCTGGCCCGGGCCATCAACTCCCAGCCGCAGTTCTGGGCCGAACGCGTTTTCACTCCATGCGAGGAAACCGCCGCCATCATGCGCGAACACAAGGTTCCCCTGGCCACACTGGAATCGGACACTCCCTTGGGCGACATGGACATCATCGGATTCAGCCTGACCCATGAGCTTTGTTACACCAACGTGCTCTACATGCTTGACCTGGCAGGCATCCCGTTCCGCAGCACGGATCGGGATGATTCGCATCCGCTGATCATGGCCGGAGGCGGCGCGGCCTTCAACGCCGAGCCAATGGCTCCCTTCTTCGACGCCATGGTCATCGGCGACGGCGAGGAGGCCATGCCGCAGGTCCTTTCCGTCATCGAACAAGCCAAAAAGGACAACTTTTCCCGCGCCGGACTGCTCGAAGCCCTTGCCGCCGTTCCAGGTATCTACGTCCCCGCCTTCTTCGAAGACCAGGGACCGGGCAAGCCTCTCAGGGCGCTGCGCGAGGGGTACGAGACCGTGGAAAAGGCCGTGGTGGACGATCTCAACACGGCCGGATTTCCCACGGGCCAGGTCATTCCCTTCGGAGCCATACATGACCGGCTGACCATGGAGATTGCCCGGGGCTGCACCCGTGGCTGCCGCTTCTGCCAGGCAGGCATGATCTACCGCCCGGTGCGCGAACGCTCCCTGGACGAATTGGACCGCATCCTGACCGAAGGCCTGGCCCAGACCGGCTACGAGGAGACCTCCATGCTCTCCCTGAGCACCGGCGACTTCTCCGGCCTGGACACACTCTTCACCCGCAGCTTCGACAAATGCGCCGCAGAACAGATTTCCATTTCCCTGCCTTCCCTGCGCGTAGGCTCCCTGTCCTCCCCCATCATGGAGCGCATCTCCTCCATCCGGAGAACCGGCGCAACCCTGGCTCCCGAAGCAGGCAGCCAGCGTTTGCGCGACGTCATCAACAAAGGCGTGGATGAACAAGGCCTCATCGACCATGTCAGACTGCTCTTTGATAATGGTTGGCAGGGCGTAAAGCTCTACTTCATGATCGGTCTACCCACGGAAACGGACGAGGACCTGGACGCCATAGTCGACCTCTGCCTCAAGGTGCGCGACTCCGCCGGTCGGCACATAAAGCGATTGCAGGTCACGGCGGCGGTCTCCCCCTTTGTGCCGAAACCGCAGACGCCGTTCCAGTGGGAACCGCAAATTTCCTTTGATGAAATATACCGGCGCATCAGTTACCTGCGCGACAAATTCAGGCCACACAAACGCATCAGCATAAAGTACCACGAACCGGAAATGACCTCACTGGAAGGCGTGTTCTCCCGAGGAGACCGGCGGCTGGCCGAAGTCGTGGAACGGGCCTATGCCAAGGGCGCACTTTTTTCCAGCTGGAAAGACCACCTGCGCCTCGCACCCTACAAGGAAGCCATGGATGAAGCCGGACTGAATTGGGATGCGTACACAGGCCCGAGGAACCCGGAAGGCCCATTGCCCTGGGACCATCTCTCCTGCGGCCTGACCAAGAAATTCCTGCTCAGGGAACGAGAACGCGCCCTGTCCGGGAAAATCACGGAAGACTGCCGGTACGGAGCATGCCGCAACTGCGGTGTGTGCGAATTCGACGGGAAGGTATCGACCCTGTCCCGCCAGTCCAAGGACAAGGACATCCGGCCCAAACTGGTCTTTCAACAACGGGACCAGGAAGGCGAACAGCCCGCCTATTCAGTGGAGACACCGGACCTGACCGTCAAGGCCGCCCACTACCGCCTCTGGTTTGAAAAAACCGGTCCGGCCGCCTATCTGAGCCAACTGGAACTCCAGGCCGTATTTGAACGCGCCTTCAGGCGGGCCGGTCTGCCCATGGCCTTTTCCGCTGGCTTCCACCCCATGCCGAGGCTTTCCTTTGGCATGGCACTGCCCGTAGGGGTGGAAAGCCGCGCCGAATGGATCAACATTTTTCTGCGCAAGGATTTTGAACCCGCTGAAGTGGTCAGGCGGCTTCTCGTGAACATGCCCATCGGCCTCGCACCACTCAAGGCGGACAGATTGGACATGGGCAGGAAGCAGCCCCAATCGGTTGAAGAAATATTTGAACTCCGCTTTCTCAGGGAAGCTGAACTCCATTTGGAACAATGGCGCAGCTTCATGGTCAAGGATAAGTTCATCATCGAAAAAAGGACCAAGAAGCGCGGAATGCAACCAATGGATATCCGCCCGCTGGTCACGGAAATGGTCGAAATAGAAAACGGCCTGACTCTGGTACTGGACTGGCGAAGTCAGTACATGAGTCCCCTGAGCCTGTGTCTTGCTGTAATGGACGGCGCAAGTCAGCTCGACTTCGCCCTGGTCAAGACAGCCCAACGATTTGCCTGACCCTAACCTTCATCGGAAACAAGAGAAACAGATCAGTCCAGCCAGCCGCCGCCACTGACACTGACGCTGACCTGCTTGAAAACCACCTGATCACCGCCGGAAACCGGAACCATCTTGATAAGCACATCGCTGCTGCCATCTGCCAGGGCAGAGAACAGATAGCGTGCGCGCAACTCTCCTTCATTATCATATTCAATGAACCGCTCCATCCTGAGCATGGACGGATCGAAGAAAGCCCCGGAAATCCGGTGCCCCTTATGCACCGGATTGATCATGTCCAACGCAAAGACATCGGCACGGGCAACGGATATTTGAGCTGCAAAGTCATCATCTAAAACAATTGTTTCAACTGGTTCCAAACCGCCATCTTCCGAAAATGATCCGGCACACCCACCCACAAAAAGAACAAAAATCGAAATTATAACAATAATACCGTTTTTCATGAACATAATTCATCCTGCGATCTATGCACACAAATGCATTACGCTATTGTTAAAATGAAACGAAGAGTGTATGAATATTCCGCTTTAGTCCGTCCGTAACTACGCTGTGATCGGTGGTTGGTGCAACCCCCGGGAAGACGTCTCGCGGAAGGATGTGTATCCTTTTGGATACTGGAGAGGTATAGAAACGCCTTTTTTGGGCGTAAATGTTTTAATTTATGGAGGAATTACCCATGAAAATGTCGACGTTCAAATCCGCCGGCAAATTCTCCCTGCTCCTTCTCACGCTGCTCGTTTCCGCCCTGTTGTTGGTCGGATGCGGCAGTGATGACAAGAAAGAAGCAGGCGAGGAAACCGCCCCTGCTACCCCTGAAAAAACCACTCTCAAACTTGCCATGGACGCCGACCCGGTTTCTCTGGACCCCCATGTTCAGTTGTCCGGCGGTATGCTCCAGTACTCCCACATGGTCTTCGACAGCCTTGTCCGCTACGACAAGGACATGAATTTTGTTCCGCGCCTGGCCGAGAAGTGGGAGCGCATCGACGACCTGACCATGCGTTTTCATCTGCGCAAGGGCGTCAAGTTCCACTCCGGCAACGACTTTACTGCTGATGACGTTGTCTTTACCGTCGAACGCCTGAAGAAATCCGATGACTACAAGGGGCTTTTCGAGCCTTTCGTCGGCGCCACCGCAATTGATGCCTACACCGTTGACCTGGTCACCAAGCAGCCCTACGGCCTGGTGCTCAACATGGCCACTTACGTCTTCCCCATGGACAGGAAATTCTACTCCGGCACCGACGACAAGGGCAAGGCAAAAGACCTGATCATCAAGACCGACTCTTCCTTTGCCAATGAAAACGAATCCGGCACCGGGCCCTTTGCCGTGACCCATCGTGAACAGGGCGTGAAGACCGTTTTCACGCGTTTTGCTGACTACTGGGACAAGACCGGCAACGTCGAAGAGATCGTTCTCTCTCCGATCAAGAATGACGCCACCCGCGTTGCAGCCCTGCTGTCCGGCGACGTCGACTTCATCATGCCCGTGCCGCCCCAGGATCTCGAGCGCATCAAGACCACCGACGGCCTGATGCTGGTCACCATGTCCGGCTCCAGGATCATCACCTTCCAGCTCAACCAGAAGAGCAACCCTGCCCTGGCCGACCCCAAGGTCCGCCTGGCCATGGATTACGCATATGACAACAACGGCGTTGTCGAAAAGATCATGAACGGCTTCGCCACTGCGGCCGGACAGATGTCCCCCAAGGGCTATGTCGGCTACGATGAAGCCTTGGCTCCCCGCTTCGACCTCGAAAAGGCCAAGAGCCTGATGGCTGAATCCGGTTTCCCCGATGGCTTCGAAGCCACCATGATCGCCCCCAACAACCGTTACGTGAACGACGAGAAGATCGCGGAAGCCTTCGTCTCCATGATGTCCAAGATCGGCATCAAGATCTCCTTGAAGACCATGCCCAAGGCGCAGTACTGGGATCAGTTCGACGCCCAGGTTGCCGACATCCAGATGATCGGCTGGCACTCGGACACCGAAGACTCCGGCAACTATTACGAGTTCTTGTCCATGTGCCGCAACTCCGAAACCGGCTACGGCCAGTATAACTCCGGCAACTACTGCAACGCCAAGGTCGACGAACTGACGTTGGCCGCTCAGGTCGAAACCGACCCGGCCAAGCGTGCCGCGCAATGCCAGGAAGTGGAAAAGATCCAGTACGACGAAGCCGGCTTCATCCCGCTGCACTGGCAGAATCTGTCCTGGGCTTCCAAGTCCAACATGAACACCGAAGATATCGTGAACGTCATGAACTTCCCGTACTTCGGCGACCTGGTCATCAAGTAGCACTACCCGCCGCTTGCAAGTTAGGAAAAATACCATTAAAAGGGGAACCCCGGATCTACCTGGGTTCCCCTTTAATGCAATGGAACGCACACGCTGCGTCTATTAATTAGCGTCAATGAATTCAACGCTGATTCACAATCCCGTGATCAGTTAACGTAAGAGCGTCAACGAGTAATCATGTTTGCATTTACGGTAAAACGAATCCTCCAGGCCTTGATAGTCATCTTGATTATCAGCTTCATCGGATTCGCCATCAAACACAATTTCGGAGACCCGGTCCGCGACCTCGTGGGGCAGAGGGTCACTGCGGCAGAGCGGGCTGTTATCCGCGACAACCTCGGCCTCAACGACCCTTTCATGATCCAATACGCCCGCTTCCTTCACGACGCGCTCCAGGGCGACTTGGGCCAGAGTTACTTCTTCAAGAAACCGGCTGCCGAAGTCATCATCAACAAGGCTCCGGCCACCCTTGAACTGGTCTTCTGCGCTGCCTTGATCATTGTCGTCCTGTCCATACCCATGGGCATATACTCGGCCATCAAGCCGCGAAGTTGGTTCAGCCGTTTCATCATGGGCGGCTCCATCGTCGGGGTATCCATGCCGGTCTTCCTGACGGCCATCCTCCTCATATACATCTTTTCCGTCGAGCTGCACTGGCTCCCGTCCTATGGACGGGGCGAAACCGTGCGCATCTTCGGCTGGTGGGACAGCGGCCTGCTCACCCTTGACGGGCTCAAGCACCTGATCATGCCGTCCATAGCCCTCTCTTCCATCATGCTCCCGCTGTTCATCCGGCTCATCCGATCCGAGATGATGGAAGTGCTGCAAAGCGAATACGTCAAGTTTGCCTGGGCCAAGGGTATCAAGCCCAGCCGCGTATGGCTGGTCCACGCCTTCAAGAACACCCTGCTCCCGGTCATCACCGTGGGCGGCGTACAACTCGGCATCATGGTGGCCTTCACCATCCTGACCGAGACCGTATTCCAGTGGCAGGGCATGGGCTCCATGTTCATCGAATCAGTGGAACGCTCAGACACCTCGCTCATGGTCGCCTATCTCGTCTTCGTGGGCATCGTCTTCGTGCTGGTCAACACCTTCGTCGACATCATTTACGGCCTCGTCAATCCCACGGTCCGCGTGGCAGGGAGGCAATAACATGAAAACCCGCTGGCAACGATTCAAAGATTCCTACATGCTCTACAGCTTCCTTCGAGATCCGGTAGCCATGACCTGTTTCACCATCCTGGCACTGCTGGTCTTGTCTGCCTTTGCCGCGCCGATAATCGCGCCGCATGACCCGTACAACTCGACCACCATCGACATCATGAACGCCCAGGTCCCTCCCGCCTGGTCTGACGGCGGGAACTCCAAGTTCTTTCTCGGCACGGACGCCCAAGGCCGGGACATGCTCTCCACCATGCTTTACGGCATGCGCGTATCCATCATCATCGGCGTGGGAGCGGTCTGTCTCCAGGCGTTCATCGGCATCGTGGTGGGACTGCTGTCCGGCTACATCAAACGGCTGGACACTATTCTCATGCGCATCGCGGACGTACAATTGTCCTTCTCCACCTACATGGTGGCGATCTTCATCGGCGCCATCGTCCAGACCGCATTCGGCGTAGCCGGTTACGACAAGGTGGCGGTCCCGCTGATCATCGTCATCATCGGACTGGCCGAATGGCCACAATACGCCCGTACGGTACGGGCATCGGTACTGGCGGAACGGCGCAAGGAATACGTTGAGGCAGCCAGGGTCATCGGCCTTTCCAAGGTCCGCATCATGTGGCGGCACATCCTGCCCAACACGCTCTCGCCCGTGCTGGTCATCTCCACCGTGCAGGTGGCCAACGCCATCATGAGCGAAGCGGCCCTGTCCTTCCTCGGACTGGGCATGCCTGTAACCAAGCCCTCGCTCGGATCACTGATCACCGCCGGATTCGAATACATCTTCTCCGGCTCCTGGTGGATCACCATCTTCCCCGGCATCCTGCTGGTTACCCTGATTCTGGTCATCAATCTCCTGGGCGACTGGATCCGGGACTTCCTCAACCCCAAACTGTACAAGGGGTAAGGCGTGGAACAACTTATCGACATCAAAAACCTGCGCGTCGAATTCGCCCTCAGATCCGGTACGGTCCGGGCAGTGCGCGACGTCAGCCTGGTCATAAACAAAGGCGAACGCCTCGGCATTGTCGGCGAATCCGGCGCGGGCAAATCCGTGCTCGGCTTTTCCCTCATCAATCTCATCTCCAAACCTGGAAAAATCACTGCGGGTCAGATCATCTTCAATGGTCAGGATCTGACCAAACTCAACGACGACCAGATGCGCACCATCCGGGGCAACGACATCGCCATGATCTTCCAGGATCCCATGATGACCCTCAATCCTGTCCTGACCATCGGCACCCAGATGAAGGAGACCGTCCTCGCGCACATGAACGTCTCGGACAAAGAAGCCGAGGCCATCTGCCTGGAAAAACTGCGCAAGGTCTATATCCCTTCCCCTGAAAAACGACTGAAGCAGTATCCGCACGAATTCTCCGGCGGAATGCGCCAACGCATCGTCATCGCAATCTCCCTGCTGACCAGCCCCAAACTGATCATCGCAGACGAACCGACAACCGCGCTGGACGTGACCATTCAGGCCGAGATCATGGATTTGTTGCTGGAACTGTGCAAGACCGAAAACATGGGACTCATCCTGATCACCCATGACCTGGCCGTGGTTTCCGAGGTCACCCAACGAATCGCGGTGCTTTACGCCGGCAAGGTCGTGGAACTTGGGACCGCAGACCAGATCATTTCCAACCCGCAGCATCCCTATACACAAGGGCTGATCAAGGCCCTGCCGCAAATGGCCGGCGGCGAGAAGCGGCTGAACCAGATCCCCGGCATGATGCCGTCGCTGCTGGACATGCCCACAGGCTGCCCCTTTGGACCACGTTGCACCATCTGTGTGGAAAAATGCAAGACCCTGATTCCCACGCTGACCACCCTTGAAAATGGAACGCAGGTCGCCTGTTTCATGCGCGAAGGAGGCGAATAATCATGAGTGCCATCCTCGAAATCAGAGACGTCGACAAACACTTCGACATCTCCGGTTCAATAATCGACCAGATCAAATTCATCGACGGCAAATTCAAGCGCAAGAAAACCGTGGTCAAGGCTGTCAACAATGTCACCTTGGATGTCCAGCCCGGTGAAACCTTGAGCGTGGTCGGGGAATCCGGCTGCGGCAAGTCCACCCTGGCCCGCACGGTTTTAGGCCTGTACCGCCCCAACAAGGGCGAAATCCACTACAGGGGCTCACGTATCGACAACTTGAGCTCTGTCCGGATGCTCCCCTACCGAACCAAGATGCAAATGGTCTTCCAAGACCCATATGCCTCGCTGAACCCGCGCATGACCGTGCGCCAGATCCTGGAAGAGCCGGTCCGCTTTCACAACCCGGGACTCAACCAGGACGAAATCCAGGACAAGGTGGCCGAAGTCATGCTCCAGGTGGGCGTGGACCCTGTATGGGCCACCAACTACCCGCACGAATTCTCGGGAGGCCAGCGCCAACGGATATCCATTGCACGCGCCCTGGTCGTGGACCCTGAATTCATCGCGGCCGACGAACCCATCGCGGCCCTGGATGTGTCCATCCAGGCGCAGATACTCAATCTGCTCATGGACGCCCAGGAAAAGCGCGGACTGACTTACCTGTTCATCAGCCATGACCTGAGTGTGGTCGAGCACATCTCAAACCGCGTGGCCGTCATGTATCTCGGCTGCGTCTGCGAACTGGCCACGGCCAAAGAACTCTTCACCAGTCCCAGGCACCCTTACACCCAGGCCCTGCTCTCGGCCATTCCCAAGCTCGGCGGTCAGGCAGGGGGGCACGTCAGACTTTCCGGCGATGTCCCCACCCCGATCCAACTGCCCACCGGCTGTGTCTTCCACGGTCGATGTCCGCACGCCACCGAACGCTGCTCAAAGGAAATCCCCAAGCAGCGCTGCCTGGAAAGCGGCACAGTCGTGGCCTGTCACGGCGTCGAGGAAGGCCGGGTCTAACCTCCCCAAACGCAGAAAAAAGACGGCGTACCAAGTAAAAACACGGTACGCCGTCTGTTTGTTCATGCGTTGCGCCCAACGGTCTAGATGATGCGCTTGCCTTTCAGTTCAATAATGATCTTATCCTTGTCCAGAGGCTTGACGATATAACTATCAGCGCCGGAGTCTGAAAACGCCTTGTCGACATTGACCTTGTCCACCAGGCCCGTGATCATGACGAGCTTGAACCTGTCGGATTCGGCTATGCTCGCCGCTTTTTCTCGTGCGCGCATTATTTCAGAGGCCTTGTGTCCATCCATTCCGGGCATGACGATATCCATCATGACCACATCGAAGGGATGGCCCTCCTTCAAGGCAAGCGAATACCTATCCACCGCCTCTTCTCCGCTCATGGCTGTGACAAAGGTTCCGTAGGAAGCCAGTACGGCTTGAAGATAGAGATGCACACTCTCGTCATCATCGACAATCAGAAACCGCAAAGCCATTACCCCGTCCTCTGTTTTTCAATCCTATAGATCGACCCCGAATTTCTTGATGGCAGCCATGCCGCCCTGAATGTTGGTTACATCCTTATACCCTTTGGCATCAAGCATGATCTGAGCCTCATAGGAACGGGCACCGGTGTTGCAAATGAGCACGATAGGCCTGTCTTCAGGGATTTCATCGAGCCGATCGTAGATTTCTCCCTGAGGTACATTGTGCCATATTTCAGGATTGCGCTCCATGTATGGAGCGGCATCGGCGTTTTCGCGGCAATCCAGGAAGAAACACGTCTCCTGATCACGCTTTTCCCAAAGCTCCTTGAAACCGTCAGGACCCACGCCGCGATTGATCCCGGCAAGGGCATTGTCCGCCAGGTTGGCCAGTGAGTTGAGGATATCCATGGCAGCCGCAAAGGGCGGGGAATAGGCCAGCTCCATGTTGGAGATATCGTCAACGGTGGGCGCAGACTTGAGAATGGCTGCCACCGCATTGATACGTCCCACCAGGGCATCGCCGGATGAGCCGAATCCCTGCACGCCGAGAACGCGCCGGTTGGACTTGTCCACGACCATTTCCAGCGTCATCAGTTCCTTTGTCGGATAAAAATGAGCCCGATCAAGCTGAATGAGCAGCACGCTCATGGCATCGAAACCGGCAGCCTTGGCAGCCCCCAGGCTCAACCCGGTTCCGGCTATGGATGATTCGAAAAGCTTGACCACAAAAGAGCCGACAACACCATCGGAGCGGGCGTTGCCGCCGGCCAGATTGGTGCCGATGATCCGCCCCTGGCGATTGGCCATGGAACCCAGGGGAAGAAAGGCGTCCCCGCCGGTGATCATGTTCTTGATGATGCAGCAATCGCCGCCTGCATAGATGTCCGGGTCATTGGTCCGCATGAGTTCGTCAACATACACGCCGCCCCGCTCATGCACGGCCAGACCGGCCTCCTTGGCCAAGTCGGAATTGGGAACAACGCCCGCCGAAATGATAACCGCATCGGCATCCAAAGTCCGGGCTGAAGTGACCACTCTAGTGACGCGCCCGTTTTCCCCCTCAATGGCCTTGACCGTCTCGCCGAAATAGAAAACCACGCCGTTTTCTTCCATGTGCTTCTGGCCCATGGTGGCCAGGGCCGGGCTGACCAGCCGCGGCAGGATCTGGTCGGTGATCTCAACCACCGAAGTCTCGATGCCCCACATGTCGGCAAAGGCCTCGGCCATTTCCAGACCAATGAAGCCTGCGCCGATGATCACGGCGTTGCTGACTTCGCCCTTGGAAATGGATTCACGGATACGGGTCGCATCTCCGGGGTTGCACACGTAATTGACGCCTTCCAGCTCTTCACCCGGCAGACCGAGCTTGCGCGGAGAAGCCCCGGTAGCAATGACCAACTTGTCGTACCCTATGCAGTCCTTTTCGCCCGTCTTCACGTTCTCGACCTCGACGCACTTCTTCTCGCGGTCGATGCGCGTGGCCTTGGTCAAGACCTTGACGTCAACCCCTTTGACTTCCTTGAAGAACTTGGGGTCACGAACCATATGAAAACTGGTGGTGGACAGTTCCGTGGCGTCCGAAACATCGCCGGAAACATAGTACGGGATACCGCAACCGCCATAGGATATCATGTCGGTCTGTTCGATCATGGTAACTCTGGAAGCCGGCTCCAACCGCTTGAAACGACAGGCGGCCTTGGGCCCGAGGGCCACGCCGCCAATGACAACAATATGCTGAGACATAATCAACCTTTGTATCTTGCTCCCGGATCGGCCTCCCGGCCCGAGGCGTTACTTCAAAAATGAATCTATGCTCCTGCCCAGGCGCTTAATGCCCTCTTCAATACGAGCCTCGTCCGAATTGGAAAAATTGAGGCGCAGGGTATTCTCGCCGGAGCCGTCGACAAAGAACGGCCTGCCCGGCACAAAAGCCACCTTGTCCTTGATGGCCTTGTCGAACAGATCCATGCTCGAAAACCCTTCAGGCATGGTCGCCCAAAGGAACATGCCGCCCTCGGGCTTGGTTATGGAAACACAATCCGGGAAATACTTCCCGATCATCTCCACCATGCACTCACGCTGACGGCCGTAGCGCTCTTTGATCAGCTCCACATGGGCCTCAATGTCGTTCTTCTCCAGATAGCGGCGCATAATCGCCTGGGCCACGGTGGAAGTATGCAAGTCGGACGCCTGCTTGGCGATGACCAGCTTGTCGTAGATTTCCTTCTCCGCCACGACCCAGCCGATACGGAAGCCGGGCGCGGCAATCTTGGAAAAGGAACCGCACAGGATGCTGGGGTTCTTGCAGAAGGAATAAACGCTCGGCAGATCCTTTCCCAGAAAACGGAGTTCGCCGTAGGGGTCGTCTTCAACGAAAAGGACATCATACTTGTCCGTCAATTCCGCGACTGCCTTCCGTTTTTCCAAAGAATAACTGACACCTGAAGGATTCTGAAAATTGGGCACAGCATAAAAACACTTTGCTCCGGCCTTGAAAACGGCTTCCAGTTCTTGCAAATTGGGTCCGTCGTCCTCCAGGGACACGGTCACGAACTCAGGCTCAAAGATGGAAAAAGCCTGGATGGCACCAAGATACCCGGGCCGTTCGATGACGACCTTGTCTCCCTTGTCCAGAAAGACCTTGGCTGCAATATCGAGAATCTGCTGGGATCCGGTGGTGATCAGAATGGAATCCGGGTCCACGGCAAGCCCACGCTTCTGGTATCGGGCAGAGATGATGGCCCGCAGACCGGCATCACCCTCTGTTGTGGAATACTGAAGAGCGCTCGCGCCGATGTCCGCAAAGACCTCGCGGGATGCCAAATCCATTGCGCTGACGGGAAAAAGTTCGGGGTTGGGCAGACCGCCCGCAAAGGAAATGATTTCCGGATTTGCCGTGACTTTCAGAATTTCCCGGATGAATGAGCGGTGAACCGTTCCCATTCTCCGGGCAAATTTATTAGACATGTTTTTCTCCTTTAGGCCACTTGAGATACTCTGAAAGCCGAGCCGATGCAAGAGGGACAGGAGAGGGATAACAGGCAATTTCCTCGGCCAATACGCAGACTCTCATATAAAAAAAGAGGACCGGGGATCAATCCGGTCCTCAGGGAGCAAGAAGAGGAGAATATGCATTTACCATCAGGCCTTGCGGACACGAAACGCAACGGGACACGCTCCCGCGGTCGTATCTGCACCTAATAAAATAAAAATAACTATTATCTGATTTATGTCAACACTATTTCAATAACACTCTCCGAAACAGGCAAAAAAGGACTATTTTTCCGGTACGAATGTTGCTAGTCAACGGATGACTTTGTCAATAATATCAACCGGTGGTGCATCATGAAACGCATATTCAATTCGCTTCTTTTCATACTGTTTCTGATTTCCGTCACGGTTCTTCCGTGCAATGCCGATAAGTTTATAGCCATGACTGCACCGTATCCCCCATATACCGTCAGCAATGGCCTGCAAGTCACGGGGATGTCCGTCTCCACACTGACGACCATCATGGACATGTGCGAAACACCCATCGTTGACAAGGAAATAAAATTGACACCCTGGGCCTATGCCTACGAGACGACAGCGCACAGCCCGGCAAGCATCATGCTCAATGCCCAACGTACGACAAAAACCGAACACCTCTACAAATGGGTCGGGCCGTTTACCACAACCAACATTGTGCTCATCGGCAAGAAGAAACATAAGTTCTTCATCACGAACAAATCGGATTTGAAGGGATATCGCATCGCCACTGTCCGATGGAGCCGGCCGGAAAAGGCTCTGCTCGCTGGAGGCGTCACCGCCTCCGAACTGCACCGAAGCCCCTCGCACGTACAGGCCCTCCGGCGGCTTGACAATGACGAAGTGGATTTGTTCGCCTTCACAGACCTCGGAGCCAACTGCCTGATGCAGGGACTGGGAATGCGACAGGATGACTATACGGTCTATTTCACATTCGATGAAGAACCGCTCTATTTCGCTTTCAGCAAAGATACGGACGACAGGCTCATAGCCAGGTTGAACAAGGCGCTCAAGGATCTCAAGGCGACGGGGCAGGGAGGACTGAGCCAGTTCGACAGGATGTTCACAGACCGGTTTTCCCGAAACTGAAACATCGAACCGGATCAATAAAGGAATAAAAAAAGGGGCCAAAAGGCCCCTTTGTCATTTATTCCTTATCAGGTGACCAGTTCGGGTCGCGATATTTGTCGGGATTGTAGAGACGCCAATCAGAACCGTCATCATACTTTTCGTCCGCACCGGGGTACGGAGTATAAATCTTTTCGTCCTTTGCATCGCCTCGATGGCAATCAACATTTTCGAAATACGCCTTTTCCATGACAAACCTCTGATATTCAGGTCAGTTGCTTACCTCAAATGAATATCATTTTGAGGTTGGACGGCCCCTGTCCAGCCCCCTTCGTGAACCAATTATTCAGCAGTGTCAAGCTTGGGTTTGACGTACAATTCACCGCCGTGACAGTCATTGATTACCAACAACGGAAAATCCTTGACTTTCATGGCACGAATGGCCTCAGGGCCCAGTTCTTCGAAGGCGATCACCGTGGATTCCACGATGGAATTGGAGAGCAATGCCCCTGCACCGCCGGTGGCACCGAAGTACACGCCCTTGTGTTCCTTCATGGCTGCCTTGACCTCATCGGAACGCTTGCCCTTGCCGATGGACGCCTTCATGCCGAGCGCATGCAGTCGGGGCGCATAGGTATCCATGCGGTAACTGGTGGTCGGACCGGCGGACCCGATGGGACGCCCCGGAGGGGCCGGACTGGGACCGACGTAGTAGATGGCCGATCCTTCCAGCTCGAACGGCAGTTCCTTGCCCGCATCAAGCAGGTCGAAAAGCTTTTTATGGGCTGCATCACGAGCGGAATGGATGGTGCCGGACAGAAAAACGACATCGCCCGCCTTCAGTTGCTCAATATCCTCATCGGTCAACGGAGTGGTCAATTTATATTCAGCCATTACAGTACGACCTCCTCGTGGCGCTGGGAATGACACTGGACATTGACGGCCAAAGGCAAACTGGCCAGATGGCACGGCTCCATGGTTATCTTCACGCCGAGCACGGTGGTCTTGCCGCCCAAGCCCATGGGACCTATGCCCAGGCCGTTCAGAGCCTCTTCCAATTCTTTTTCCAAAGCCGCAATCTTCGGATCAGGATGCGTATCGTCCAATGTGCGCAACAGCGACTTCTTCGCGATCTTGGCAGCGTGTTCGAAAGTGCCGCCCACGCCGATGCCGATGACGGTCGGGGGACACGGGTTGGGACCGGCCTCGGCCACCCGGTTGACGACAAACTTCTTAATGCCTTCCCATCCTTGGGCCGGAGCCAGCATGGTGACGCGAGACATGTTTTCCGCACCACCGCCCTTGGCCATATAGGCAATCTTCAATCGATCGCCCGGCACCATATCAAAATGGATGATGGCCGGAGTTCCGTCACCGGTATTGGCGCGGGTAAGAGGATCGCAGGCGGACTTGCGCAGATAGCCGTCGGCATATCCCTTGCGAACGCCCTCGTTGATCAACTCGCGCAGATTGCCGCCGACGACCTTGCAGTCATCGCCCACTTCAACGTAAAAAACGGCCAGCCCGCAGTCCTGGCACAACGGCAGCTTGGTCTCCAGGGACAGATCGGCGTTTTCCAACAACTGGCGCAGGACTTCCTTGGCCGCCGGAGAAGTCTCCTCGGCCATGGCCTGCTCGAATTTCCTGCGGACATCCTGCGGAAGCTCGGTGTTGCCCTTCATGCACATTTGGGCCACGGCTTCCACAACATCCGCTGCTTGTATCTCTCTCATAACTTTGCCTCTGGCGGCCAGAGGGGAAACTTTTGAAAACGTCTCCCCTCTGGACTCCCCTTCAAAACTTTTTACCGCTCGCTTCGCTCGGGGCGTTGCGAACTTGTTCTAATATTAATCAAACCTATCATCCGACAGCCTGGGCGTTTACTTCCTGAAGATCCGCTTCAACGAAGTGATGCCCATTTTGCGACGCAGGAAGCCGAGCTGATTTTGCAGCGGCAGGTGCTTGGGACAGACGTCCTCACAGGCCAGCAGCCCCATGCAGCCGAAGATACCCATATCATTTCCGATGATCTCATAGTAATCGTTCTCGGTCCGCTGATCACGGGGATCAATGAGGAAACGGGCCACCCGGTTGAGCGCCGCAGCTCCCATGAAATCCTCACGCAGGCGAGCCGTACCGCAGGCCGAGATGCAGCAACCGCACTCCACACACCGCTCCAACTCGTAGATGGCCACGGCATCCTTGTTGTCCATACGCTCTTCAAGGGCATCCGGATCGAACTCCTTGGTCGTATGAATCCAGGACTCGGTGGCGGTGTACATGTCGCGGAACCAGGTACCGGTGTCCACGGACAAATCGCCTACCAGCTTGAAGACCGGCAAGGGCAACAACGTGATCTCGCCGGGCAGGTCCCTGGTCTTGGTGTGGCAGGCCAATCCGGGACGACCGTTGATGACCATGCCGCAGGATCCGCAAATGCCCGCTCGGCAGCAAAAATCGAACTGCAATGCAGGGTCCTGCTCTTCGCGGATACGATTCAACGCGATGAACAGGGTCATGGAGTCGGTTTCCTCCAGCACGAACTCCTGCATGTGCGGCGTAGACTGGTCGTCCTCGGGATTATACCGGAATATATTGAATTTCAGTAATCTGGACATGTTCTATTCCTTTTTGTCGTCGGCGCTAATGATTTCGGACTTGCCGTAGCCACGGTCTCCTGGAGGAATCTCCACGACTTCGGTTGCAGGCTCGTAGTCGAGCGTCGGCAAGGTGTCGTCGGCCTTTTTCCAATACGCCAGTGTACGGTTGAGCCAATCGCGGTCATTACGGGCGGTGAAATCCTCACGGTTGTGGGAACCGCGGGACTCGGTACGCATGAGCGCGCCATAGGCGACCATCAGGGCCATCTTGACCTGCCCTTCAAGCTTGAGGGCTGCGGCCAGTTCGGGATTGACGCCCTTGCCGTTGGAACGCAGGCCCACTTTCTTGGAACGGACCAGGGCTTCCTGCAGGGAAGCCACGCAAGTCTCCAACCCGTCCTGGTTACGGAAGATGTTCGCGCCCTTGTGCAGGGCGTCCTGCATGGCTGCACGAACCTTGTAGATGTTTTCCGAACCGTTGGTGCCATTGATCAGTGCGTTGATGCGGGACTGCTGTTTCTTGACCTCGTCATTGATGAGTCCGGTCTTGAATTCGGTCTCGCTGCCCTGAAGGTACTCGGCAATCTTTCGACCGATGATACCGCCGGCGACCACGGTTTCCGCCAGGGAGTTACCGCCCAGACGGTTGAAGCCGTGCATATCCCAGCACGCGGCCTCGCCTGCGGCGAACAGCCCTTTGAGACCGTAGGCCGCGCCATCCCTATTTGTCCGCACGCCGCCCATGGAATAGTGCTGGGTAGGCCGGACCGGAATAAGCTGATGAATGGGATCAACGCCCAGAAAGTAGGTACATATTTCGTACACTTCACGGAGCTTGCCGGTGATATGCTCTTCGCCCAAATGGCGGATGTCCAGCCAGAGGTGTTCGCCATAAGGCGACTTGACGCCGTGCCCCTCGCGCATGTGATGGGTCATCCAGCGGGAGACCACGTCGCGGGAGGCCAACTCGGCCTTTTCAGGCTCGTATATGTCCATGAAACGTTTTTCATCGACGTCGAGCAGGGTTCCGCCGTCACCGCGACACCCTTCGGTAACCAGGATGTCCGTGGGCACGATGCCGGTCGGGTGGAACTGAACGGCTTCCATGTTGCCCATGGGGACAACGCCTGTATCGACACACATGGTGTGTGCCCCGCCGTCACAGATGACCGCATTGGTGGTATTGGGATAGATGCGGCCGAACCCGCCGGCGGCAATCATGGTCGCCTTGGACAGGTAGACGCGCAATTCACCAGTTCTCAGGCAGCGGGCCACCACGCCGTAGCAGGTGTCACCGTCCTGGATCAGGGATATGGCTTCGGTCTTGTCATGGACCTCGACGCCCACCTGGGCACAGCGGTTGTCCATGGTGCACATGACCGCATGACCGGTGCCGTCCGAGGTGTAACAGGTGCGCCATTTGGCCGTGCCGCCAAAGGACCGGGCCATGATCAACCCTTCCTTTTCCTTGGCTTCGACCTTCTCGAACTGCTTGCCGCCCTTGTAGTAAATGGACTTGCCAGGCACAACGCGGTTCCAGGGCACACCCCAATGGGCCAGACGGCGCATTTCAATGGGTGCGGTGTCCGCAAACATGCGGGCGACCTCCTGGTCGCAACCCCAGTCGGAGCCTTTGACCGTATCCGCAAAGTGAACATCCGGGCAGTCGCCCTCGCCCATGACGGAATTGCCCAAAGAGGCCTGCATACCGCCCTGTGCGGCAGAGGAATGTGACCGGCGGGCCGGAACCAGGCTCAAACAGATGGCGGAGAAACCGGCGTCGGCCGCCTCAACGGCTGCACGCTCGCCCGCCAGACCTGCTCCGACAACAAGAAAATCGGTGTAGATAGTCTGCATGGCATTTTCTCCGTTAGTTGATGCTTAAAAACATGAAGCGGATCAGGGTGATCAACCCGATACAGATGAACATGAGAGTAATCATGTTTTCGCCCCGCTTGAATTTGCCCCGCTCCCTATCCTTCACGAAACCCCACTTCACGCCGATGCGATAGAAACCGATGCCGACGTGCAGCTCGGCCAGGGGGAGGAGGAACAGATAGAACACAGCCCAGAAGCCGCCCTGGATGCGGGCAGCGGATTTGGCCGCGGTGATGGGCAGGTCGGTCAGCACAACCCACATGTGGATGGACCCCATGACCAGAATAAGCATGGCGGACACGACCTGGACCACCCACAGCCAGGTATCGGCATGGTGCATCATCCGGGCGTGCTGCCAGATGGTTTTCTGGCCGTCAAAACGGAAGGGAATCTTCCGGGCTGCCAGGACAAAGTGCGTCAGAAAGACGAGAAAGATAAGCGGACCACCCACCTGAGCCATGCCGGTCATCTCAAAAAAATATGCGATACCGTTCATGAGGGCGGGGCTGATGACAACACTGGAAACCAGTAGCATGTGACACCACATGAACAAAATCAGGCTGACGCCGGACAGCATTTGCAGCCAATCCAATGCGCCATCCCACTTGCCGGATTTGCCAGCTGGTGCATAACTGATGGACATTCAATTCCTCCGTTTGGTTAAACACAGAAGTACCCTGGACAATCAATCACTAAACCTATGCCCGCCAAGAGAATTTTGTCAATATCTCCAACGAGCTCTCACAAGGCTGGGCCTCGCGTTCCACGCGCTGCAAACAGGAAAAAGGTTATTGATTGCACGGTCAAACAACACTCACGGGGCCGGAAAATACAAATTGGACTTTTGCCAAAAAAAATCCTGTCCAGTAATCGCACCCGACAGGAGAAAGCAAAAAACCAGAATGAATCCATAACCAATAATGGTTTTCATTTCGTCTCTGCTCGGTTAGGGTCCGTTTCTGCTCCAGCCATTAAATCCGTTCGCTGCTTGCCAGCCGACTTTTCAGCCTTATCTTCAACTTTGACAATGAACGAAATGAAAACAGCTAACAACGACCATACCATCAAATCATACGGAGTCTTCCCATGTTCCGACAATTATTACTGCTGGCAGGCCTTCTCTTGCTCCTGCCCGGCTGCCAAACCGCAAATATGAATAAACGAAACGAGACACCATCGACCCCGATCCCGGCCATCCACCTTCCGACCTTGACGGATAACGCCATGGGAGCACCCCATATCGTCAAGCTCAAGAACGGGATGACCATACTCATCAAGGAAGACGACCGTTTCCCCCTGGTCAACGTGCGCCTTTATGTCCATGCGGGCAGTGCCTATGAAACGCCCGAGATTGCGGGCATCAGTCACCAGCTTGAACACATGGTCTTCAAAGGGACCGACAAACGCGCTCCGGGTGAAACCGCCCGCGAGATCGAATCCGTGGGCGGCAGCCTGAACGCGGCCACCAGCTTCGACTACACTGTCTACTACGTGGAAGTGCCCGAAGACCAATGGCAACTCGGCATGGATGTGGTTACGGACATGGCCTTCAACCAGACCATCAATTCAACCGAGCTTGAGAACGAAAAGAAGGTTGTGCTCGAAGAACTGGAACGTGGCGAGGACACGCCCAGCAGCAAACTTTTCAAGACCCTGCAATCCATGGTCTGGAAGGATTCCAGCTACGAATGGCCGATCATCGGCTACCGGGAAACCGTCTCCTCCTTCACCCGGAATGACATAAAGGACTACATAGCCACCCATTACCAGCCGCAGTCTATGCTCCTGACCGTGGTGGGCAAAGTCAATCCCGATCAGATTCTGGCCGAAGCGGACAAGCTGCTCGGCTCCTTGAAAAACACCCGATCGTATATCCCGCCGGAACCTTTGCCCATTCCCGAAACCGGCAACGGACCCCGCGTGGTCGAGATGTCCGGCAAATGGAACAAGGTATACATGGGCGCGGCCTTTCCCATCCCGCACAGCGCGTCCGCCAAGATCCCGGGACTGGAAATGCTCGCCCAACTCATGGGCGGCGACGACACTTCCCGGCTCTACCGTTCCTTCAAATACGACAAACAACTGGTGGACGACATCTCTGTTTCGCCGCTCTCACTTGAACGCGGCGGCATGTTGTACATCCACGCCATTCTTGACGCAGACAAAGTGGAAACATTCTGGGCGGAGCTGAACACGGAACTGGCCAATTTCGATCCTGCCGACTTCACGGACCGCGAGATCGAACGCGCCCGGCTGAACCTGGAGAACTCACTATTCCTGGCCAAGGAGACCCTCTCCGGCCTGGCCGGAAAGGTCGGATACTTCCAATTCTTCGACGGCGGTGAGCAGGCGGAACGCAACTACCTCTTTGCCCTGAGCCAGGTGGACAGGGACGAAATGAAAGACCTGTTCGACGAATACGTCCGCCCTGACCAACTCGCCCTGGCCGTGCTGGTGCCGGAAGGCAGCGGCGTATCCGCCGAGACCCTGACCGCCATCACCAATGACAAATGGCCTGCCAGGAACAGCCACAAGGAACTGCTGACCGCAGCGTCTGCAACGGAACCCACGACCATTGCCCTGCCCGGCGGAAGCAAACTGATGCTCCTGCCCGACGACACCCTGCCCTACACCGCCATGAGCATGTACTGGACAGGCGGCGACGGCGAACTGACGCGGGAACAGCAGGGGTTGGCAGCCCTGACGGCCACGGCTCTGACCCGAGGCACCACAAACATGTCGGCCACGGAGATGCAGGACTTCCTGTCGGATCACGCCGCCAGCCTGGGTTCCACGGCCGGGCGCAACGTCTTTGCCGTTGAGGCCAAGTTCCCCACCCGATTCACTGACAAGGTTTTGCCGGTTTTTGCAGACACCCTGACCGCCCCGGCCTTCAGCGAAACAGAAGTCAAACGGTCCAAGCAGGACCAGATAGCGGACATCAAACAGAGCGAGGACCGCCCCCTGGGACTGGCTTTCCGCAACCTCTTCCCGTTCCTGTACAAGACCGGTCCCTACGCCCTGCTGCACACGGGAACACCCGAAAGCGTCGACAACTTCGACACCAAAGACATCATCCGTTTCTGGAGCCGCCAGTCCATGCAGCCCTTCACCCTGGCCGTATGCGGTCAGTTCGATCAAGCCGCCATTGAGGGATTTGCCAACAAGATAGCGAAATCCCTGACCGCACCGACGGGCGAATACACCTTCAGCACCCCTGAATGGGGCCAGGAGCGCGAAGCCGACCTGCACCTGCCGGACCGCAACCAGGCGCATATCCTCATGACCTTCCCCACACCGGGCAAGATCGACCTGGAGACCTCGGCCAAGCTGGAACTTCTCCAAGCCGCCCTGTCCGGCCAATCCGGCCTGCTCTTCCGCGACCTGCGCGACAAGCAGGGGCTGGCCTACACGGTCACGGCCATGCTCTGGCAGAGCCGCAACACCGGATTCATGGCCCTGTACATCGGAACCGGCCCGGACAAGGTGGAACAGTCCCTGAACGGCTTCAGGACCGTACTCGCCGACCTGGCAGCCAACCCGCTTCCCAAGGAAGAACTGGACCGGGCCGGAAACATCCTGACGGGCGATTATTATCAGGAGCATCAGTCCCTGCTCTCCCGCAGCCGTCAGGCTGCAAGCCTCTCGGCGCGCGGATTCGACCCCGACTACGAGACAATCGTCATCGAACGGGCCAAGACCGTCACCGCCGAGGAAATACAGGCACTGGTGGCAGAGTATCTGACGCCTGACAAGGCCTACATCATGAAGGTCACCCCGTAATACACCCCGAGGGGAAGCCGGGATCCGGCTTCCCCTTTCTTCTTGTCCCATCCTGACGATAAAACACCTTGACACCCGGTAGACGACCGGTCTATTTCTTGTCTCGACATTATGAGCGAAGACACCAAGCAACGCCTTATCGAAGCCGGTGCCGAACTGGTACACCAACGGGGCTTCAACAACACCGGACTCAAGGACATCCTGCAAGCTGCAGGAGTTCCCAAGGGATCATTCTATTTCTATTTCGACAACAAGGAGACGTTCGGCATAGAGATGGTGGACTATTACGGCAGCCAGTTCAGGGCATTGATCCAGGAGGTCCGCAGGAATGCCTCGCTGTCCCCACTGGAACAGGTCCGGCATATTTTTGCCGCCTTCCAGAGCCACTTCAAAACCCACGGCTACACCCGAGGCTGTCCGATAGGAAACCTTGCCCAGGAGATGGGCGACTTGAGCAAACCCTTTCGGGAAAAACTCCTTGCAGCCATGGACGGCATGATTGCCGCCTTTGCAAGCATACTGGATGAAGCCAAGGTTCTTGGAGAAATTCCTACGGATCTTGATAGCCGTGAAACCGCCATCTTCATGGTCGAAGCATGGCACGGAGCCATCATCAGGATGAAAGTGACCAACTCCCCGGAACCGCTTGAACTCTTTTCCAAATTCATTTTCGAAAAAATACTGAAGTAACCGACAGATTCCCCCTTTTTTTGCTCAACCTGTAGACGACCGGTCTACTACAAACACCAGGAGAGAACCATGTTCATGATCGATTATGTCACCCCGGATAAGGCTGAAGGCGCAGTAAAGGCTATCTACAGCATCTTTCCCGCAGAAATGCCCGTTCCCGACCCGATCCAATTGTTCAGCGCCAGCCCGAGATACCTGACCAAACAGATGGAGATCGCCGGAGCTCTGATGCAGGACGATGCGTTTGAAAGCAGCCTGCTGGCCGCCCTGCGCTATATCGGAGCCTCGACTGCCTGCTTCGGTTTCTGCACGGAATTCAACAAGGGAATGCTCACTTCCATGGGATTGACCGAAGAGGAGATCAATGCTCTGGCATCGGAACCGTCCAAGGCATTCGAGGAGAAGGATGCCGCCCTTCTGTCCTTTGTGGCCAAGTCCATCAGCACCCCGGACGCGGTGAACCAGGCCGACATCGACGCGACGCGCAAGGCCGGGTGGTCAGACCAGCACATCTTCGAAGCCACGGCCTATGCCGCGCAGATGGCGACCCTGGGCATCGTCTTCCGCACCTTTGCGGCCAAGTAAACAAAAACGGAGGGCCGGAACAACACCGGCCCTCCGCATTCCGTTCCCGCCTACCTTCTCAAAGACTTGCCCCCGTCTTCGTGGTGCGTTACAAATCCTGAACATCAACATTCAGTCAATCACATCGAGGGGACTCGCATGGCGCTCATATTCGGTTCGCCCAAAAGGCAGATTGCGGACAGGGACGATACCAAAACCGATCACCGGCTGACGCTTGCCAAGGACATGTATATGGCGGGCAAGATTAAAATCATGACCACCGAGGGCATTCCGGGCCGGGATATCCAGTCCGCGTTCGGTCTTATCGTCTGCCGCAGCTATGTCTTCGACAACGCCTTTTACGGTCTCATGGCCCAGGCCGTGGACGTCAACGCCGATGCCGTCGTCGGCTATCGCGAAACCGTCTCCTTCCATCCAGAAGGCGACAAGTACTACTCCTGCTACGGCACTGCCGTGCGTATGAAAAAGATCAAATAACCCATGGAGGATTCCCCTCTGTCCCGGTACTTCCCGCACGGCCTGGCCGTTGCATTCCTCATCCTGTGGACCGTGCTTGCCATCGACCCGGTCATGCGCGACGTGTGGTGGGCCGAAAACCTGCCGGTCATGGCCGTCTTTCTGCTCCTGGCATCCACCTACCGAGTCTTTCGTTTCTCCAATCTCGCTTACGGCCTCATGGCCTGCTGGCTGATTTTGCACACCATCGGCGGGCACTACACCTTTGCCAGCGTGCCCTTTGATTTCGTGACCGATCTCTTCGGATTCGAGCGAAACCACTTTGACAGGCTCGGGCACTACTCCATCGGATTCTACGCCTTTCCCATAGCCGAACTGCTGACGCGCAAACGGCTGGCAAGGCCGGTGGTGGTCTACCTGTTCGGGCTGTTCGCCATCATGGCGCTGGCTGCGGCCTATGAAATCATTGAATGGTGGTACGCCGTTCTGGCTGGCGGCGAAGCGGGTATCGAATTCCTCGGGTCCCAGGGCGACATATGGGATGCCCAGACCGACATGCTGGCCGATACGCTGGGGGCCGTTACCGTCTTGATCCTCTTCGCTTTTTCCGGGATCAGGGCCGAAGAGAGCTAGTCCCGAAGTCCCAATCTTCTATCGAGCAGGAGCATATCCGCAACGGTCAGCGCCATCATGGCCTTGAGCACCGGGTTGATGCGCGGAATGGCGCTGATGTCGTGGCGGCCGCCGACCATGATGAAGGCCGGTTCGCCCGTGGTGGTGATGGTCTGCTGTTCCTGAAGGATGGACGGGATCGGCTTGACATAGGCACGGGCAATCACATCCTGGCCCGAGGAAATACCTCCCAGAATGCCGCCTGCATTGTTGGAAAGAAAACCGTCCGGTCCAATGGGATCATTGTTCAGGCTGCCAAGGGAACGCGCCGCCTGCATACCGGAACCGATCTCCACCCCCTTGACCGCACCGACGGACATGAGAGCCTGGGCAATCCGACCGTCAAGCTTGCCGAATACGGGTTCACCGAGACCGGCGGGCAATCCCGTAACCCTGATCTCGACAACGCCGCCCAGCGTGTCCTCGTCGTCCCGCACCTCGATCACCCGATCGTTCCAGGTCTCGATGATGTCCGGGTCCGGGCTGAAATACGGTCTGTCCTGCGCACCCGCATAGTCCTTGATCTCGGCGGGAATGCCGCCGAATTCCACAGTATAGGCGTACACGCAGATGCCTTCGGTACGCAGCAGTTCCTGGGCAATGGCGCCACCCGCGACACGGGACACGGTCTCACGCCCGGAAGAACGACCGCCTCCGCGATAGTCGCGAAATCCGTACTTGGCATTATAGGTAAAATCCGCATGGCCGGGCCGAAACACATCCTTGATCTTGGAATAGTCATGGGAACGCTGATTGGTGTTTTCCACATAAAAGCCGATGGACGTGCCGGTGGTCTTTCCCTCGAAAACGCCGGAAAGGATCTTCACCTGATCCGGTTCCTTGCGCGTGGTGGACGCCAAACCGCCCTGACCGGGCTTGCGCTTGTCCAGCTCCAACTGAAGGATAGACTCGTCCAACGGGATACCCGCCGGGCATCCGTCCACGACTCCGCCCAGGCCCGGGCCGTGGGATTCACCGAAAGTGGTCAGCCGAAATATGTCTCCGAAGGTGTTGCCGCTCATGTCCGCTCCCTAAAACTTTTCTATCTGCATAACGTTCGAGGTCTTTCCGAGAAGCACCAGAACGTCTCCCGCTTCCATGATTCTGTCGGCCTGCGGAACAAAGTGGAAATCCGAATCACCCGCCTGCCGGAAGGCGACTACCTGCACATTATAGGTATTGGTCAAATTCAGATCACGCAAGGTCTTTCCCGCCCAGGCGTCGACGATGATCTCACGGGTCACCACATCCTTGCCCATGCCGAAATACTCCTGAATTCCTGGCATGGCGATGCGATGGGCCAACTGGAACGCCACAAAGGCCTCCGGGAAAACCACGAAAGGCACCCCGAGCTTGTAGAGAACCCGCTCGTGCTCCTCGCTGATGGCCTTGACCCAGATATTCTTCACGCCGATGGCTTGCAGATTGAGCACCACGAGAATGCTCGCTTCCATGGAATCTCCAGTGGAAACAATCACCTTGTCCAAGTCCCCGAACCCGGTCTGAACGAGCATCTTTTCATCCGTTGCATCGGCCTCGTAGACCTGGGCCATGATGTCCTGCGCTTTGCGGACATTGTCCGGATTGCGGTCCACGCCGACAACCGCATGGCCAAGTTCGGTCAGGGCCCGCGCAAGGGAAAACCCGAACTTGCCAAGCCCGATGACACCGATTTCCTTTTTATTCGCCATGCCTCTCTCCTTCGATCTATCCCAGCGGCAGTTCAGCCGTGGGGACACGGTAACGCGACTCCACCTGCCAGCTCTGCAAGGCTGAAAGCAGCCATATCGGCCCTAGACGTCCGACAAACATGAGCACAATGACCGTGCCCTTTTCCACATTGTCCAACAGCGGCGTCAGTCCGGTGGACAAACCCACCGTGGCAAAAGCGGAAATGGACTCGAACATGTTTTCCAGAAATTCCCCTCTGGCCAGAAGATATGAACTGCTCCCACTCTCAAGGGCGGTCAGCACCATGACCCCGGTCCCGACAAGAACAAACGTCATGGTGACCAGGGAAACGACCTTGTTCAACCCCCGCTGATCCAGCGCAAACTTGCCGAGCCTGACCTGACCATGCCCCCTGAACTGGGACCAGACAAATCCGCACAAGGCCCTGAACGTCGTGGTCTTGATGCCGCCGGCGGTTGATCCCGGCGAGCCGCCGATGAGCATGAGCAGCATCATGAACGCCAATGAAACATTGGTCATACCGCCGATATCGACGGTATTGAATCCGGCGGTACGGCAGGTCACCGACTGAAACAGTGCGGTCCAGAAATGCTCGAACCAGCTTTCGGGAGCGTTCCCGGCCGCACCTTCCGCAAAGAAAATGACAATGGTGCCCACGATGACAAGAAACGCCGAGGTCTTCAGGACTATGAGCGAATACCAGCTGAGCTTCGGTTTCTCATGATACTTCACCTTGTAATGCGCAACGCGCTTCACCAGAACGGTCGCACATTCATTGAGCACATAGAAGCCGAGCCCTCCGGCCGTGATGAGCAGAATGAAAACCGAATTGACCCCGCCGTGTCCCGCCCACCGGGTCAAGCTGTCTGGATACAGGGAAAAACCGGCGTTGCAAAAGGCCGAAACCGAATGGAACACCGCCGAGTACGGCGCAAAGCCAACCGGGTCCATCAACCACAGCCCCAAGGCGCCGAGTCCTTCAATGGCCAGCGTACCGCACACCACCCGAACCAGAAAAATGGGAAGACTGAATGAAGGATCGCGCAAAAGACTTTGCCCCACGGCAATACGGTCACTCAATGACACGTGCTTGCCGAGCAGATGGATGACGAGCGTGGTAAAGGTCATGATGCCCAGCCCGCCGAGTTGGATGAGCACCAGGATGACATCCAGCCCGAGGGTGGAAAAATAGGAACCGGTATCAACCACAGCCAGACCGGTCACACACATGGCGGACGTAGCCGTGAACAGGGCGTCGAGAAAGGTCAGCGAGCCGCCGGGATGACTTACATCAAGGTGCAGAATGAATGCGCCGCACACGATGGCTCCGGCAAAAAACCAGACCGGCAGCAGGTATGGAGAAAAGAGTTTAGTGCGCATGACTGATTCCGCTTATATGCCTGACTGCACAACCTGTCAAAAATGTTCAGGAAAGATTTTCAATCTCGTGCAGGGCCATCCCGACCGTCTCGTCAAGATCAACCCCGGCAACGACGCTGTCCGCGCATCCTTCATACAAGGGTGCGCGCTGGGCCAACACATCCCGAACCTCGTCCATCAGGGACTTGCCGGTCAAAGACGGACGCTGGGCTTCAAGAGGGTCAGCCATAAGCCGTCGGGCCAGTTCTTCCGGCGCGGCTTTGAGATAGATGGTGATGCCTTTCTTCAAAACGGTGCGGTTTTCCTGACGCAACACTATGCCGCCGCCACATCCGATGACCCGGCCACCGGCCAATGACTCCCGCTGAAGAATCTCGACCTCGCGGTCCCGAAAAGCATCCCAGCCATACTGCAGGACATAGTCCGCAATCCCCATACCCGCGGTCGCGACAAAAGCATGATCAGTATCAACGAACTCCCTGCCGAGCCGATCGGCCAAGGCTTGTCCCACACTGGTCTTGCCGCAGGCGCGCGGCCCGATGAGATATATGTTCTTGTGCGGCTGCATGAATGGCACCCTAGTGGAAAAAGCGTCCGCGTTCAATGCCCGGTTGCAGGCACATACACTTTGCATTCGAGACAAATGCTGATAACTTCCGCCAAGCTCAACAGCAACCTCACCTTTGAATCGATCATCAGCAAGGGAGCACCCTATGAAAACCGCTATTTTCGGATTCTCCGGCTCCGGGAAAACCGACCTCTTCGCCGCTCTGGCCGGTCCCGCTGCGGCTGCCGCAGGCAACCGGGCCATGGTCAAGGTCCCGGACAAACGGCTGGATCCGCTGATCGAGCTCTTCAGCCCAAAAAAGGTCACCTACAGTGAAATAGAATATCTGGACATCCCGGGCGGTGGCGGCAAAGGCACCGGTCTGGGCGAACGCGTGCTCAACGAAGTCCGCCCTTACGATTGCCTCATCGGGGTGCTCGACGCATTCTCCGGCATGAACGATCCCAAACAGCAATGGCAGGCCATCGAGGCCGACATGATGGTCTCGGACATGGCGGTCATCGAAAAACGGCTGGAAAAACTGGAAGCGGACGGCAAGAAGAACAAGACCCTGGTGGACCCCAAGGAAGAAGCCGCACTCAAACGCGCCCTGGCCCTGCTTGAGGAGGAACGCCCCCTGCGTACCGACGAGGAAGTCACGTCCATGCCGGAACTCAAAGGCTATAAATTCCTGTCGGCCCGCCCCATACTCTACGCCTGGAACTGCCCCGAAGGTGAGGAGGCCGACCAACCCCTGCCCGAGGACACCCTCGGCATGACGCATATCGCAGTCTCCGCCAAGCTGGAGCGCGAACTGGCCGAGGTCGACGATCCCGAAGAAAAAGCCATGTTCCTGGAGGATCTCGGCATCACCGAATCAGCCCTGGACAAGGTCATTGCCAAGACCTACCACCTCCTCGGACTCATCTCGTTTTTGACCGCAGGCGACGACGAATGCCGCACATGGCCCCTGCGCGCGGGTTCCACCGCCCCCCAGGCCGCAGGGGTCATTCATACCGACTTTGAAAAAGGTTTTATCAGAGCGGAAGTCATCGCTTTCGAGGACTTCCTGAAGCACGGCGATTTCAAAAAGGTCAAGGATGCCGGACGAGCGCGTCTCGAAGGCAAGGAATATATCGTCCGGGACGGCGACATCATTGAATTTCGATTCAATGTTTAGGCCCAATTCACTTCTCGCAACAAAACCGCCTTTTAAGGGCGGTTTTTTTCTTGCCAAAGACACTACTAGTAATTATTATCAAAATATGAACAACACCAATACCTGTATAAAGCACCGAGAGGTGGCCATTGAGTTGGGCGACTGCCGCTCCTGCCAGGGCTGTATTGACCTGAACCCCGATGTATTCCAATGGGACGAGGCTCTGGACATGCCCTATGTCTGCCGTTCAGAGGTTACGGAAGAAGAGGTTCGGGACATCATGAACACTTGCCCCGAAGGCTGCATAATCTTTGTGGATGACTGATCCCATCCACACCCTTTCCACATGAAAAAGCCGGGTCTATGCCCGGATTTCCTCGTTGTCACCTATGGCCTGCTGCCATCGTTCCCGCAGCAGGCCGCACAGCTTTTCCTTGGTCATGGTCGTTCTCGTTGCCAGCTCAAGCACGGCCCGACCATCCTTAATCACGATTCCGCTCAACAAGGCAAACAACCGGCTGTCGAAGAGCAGGTCTTCGGGAGCATAAAACTCCACAACCAACTCCGATACGGTGACCGTCGGGCTTGGAATTAAAACACTCCTACCTATCCTTTTACCGACTCCGATAACGGCGATATCCCGCACGTTTGACCATGGACAATACCAACGGACGAACTCCCCGACCATCAGGCCGTCTTTGCTCGTCTCCAGATAGGGTTTGTCAGCGGCCAATGAATACAGGGAGAGCGACGAGGCGACGACAACGAGCATGCAAAGCGCTGCAAACCTGAAATCGAAAGGGTGAGCCACCTCCTGGGAATCGGCAAAAAAGAACCAAATCAGGAACCCAAGAGAAAACAGGAGGCCCACTATCGCGAACAACCTTGAGAGAAATCTGCTCACGTGATCAATGACAATTTCCTGCAATTGGCCCATCTACGACCTCACTTTTTCCCCGGCATGGGCGGCAGCGAACACTCGCAGTGATCACCGCACACGAAGCCGCAGTAGGCGTGGAACACACGGGTCTGCTTTTCGCGCTGTTCTTCGGTCAGGGGCTTGATCTCGGCGTCATCCGCCATTTTCATCAGCCGATCGAAATCCGGGACCGCATCCATGCCGTGGGCGATCCGCTCTCCGGTGCGCACATCCATGAGCGAGGCCTCCATGGTGTCGGTGACCAGTGCAAAGGGAACCGGGCCGCCTTCGATGAGTCTGCCCGCGCACACGGTCTCCCGCTCAAAGGTGGCCACATTGCCCGCACAAAAAATGATGATAAAGACGGGCTTTCCTTGCCCGTCATAGAGCACAAAGTCGATGGGCCGCTCATAATCCTCCCCATCCACGCAATACTTGATCGGAACCTTGGCCTTGAACCGGTCCTTTGGGTACCCCTTTTCCTCCACCAACAACTTAACCAGTAGCTGACGGAATTCCTCAAAGGTCGTCTCGTCGATCTCTTCGCCTGACAGATAATCCCGGAGCGTGCCGCCCAAACTTGTTTCGTGCATAGAACCACTTCCTTGTTCTCAACAAATAACTCCCCTCCCCGCATGATGCAAGGGAAGGGAGTCGAACTGGCCGCAAAGGCTACGATATCTCAAAAACAACGTCACTGCCCGCGCAATTTTTCCCAGGATGAGAGTTGAAACACGCTGTCGGCGGCCTCGGCCTCCATGCGCTCGAAAAGAGGCATGGGCACGGTAAGCGTCAAGACATCATCCCGAAACCGCTTGCGCATCATCTCCCGGCCATCAAGGCCCATCATGCCCAAAACCGCCCGGGGCTCGGGCGATTCCGCCTGGGCATAGGGGAAAGCGGCTATGCTGGTACAGTCCGTGCCTTGGGGAACCTGGACGGGATCTGTCCCGGACATGACCGAACCCGCAAGGGTGACCAGGCCGGAAAGCTCGACGGGATTTACTGGAAAAATGACTGCGCGAATATTCTCTCCGGCTTCCGCTCGACTCAATGGTTTAAAAAGGACGTATTTGTTCGGGATATCGTACCGTGGCAATCCGTGAAGAATCCACTCCCGGGCCAGATCGCCGCTGGCGTGCCTGCGTTCTCCGAATGCATACATCTCCTGCCAATTCCGGGGCGAATTCGCCATTATCTTTTCGTAGGCCTCCTGGTTCCTCGCCGAGCAAAGCCCCTTACTGAACAAAGCAGCATGTTGATCGAGTATGGCTTCGGAGGCGTCAAAGCCGATACCAAGCCCCAAAGCGGCGCGTCCGCCCGGACATTGTATGTTTTCACGGCAGCCGGCAGCGGTCTTCCCTCGCCTGGATGCCTCGGCAAAGAGATAGAGAACGCAACCGAATCTGCCCTCTTTGAATTGAAATGCATCAGCGGGAACGGTGTCGCTCCAGACAATCGCAACAGGGGCGAATTCGGGCACGAGGTGCTTCAGAATAAGACTGTCCATGATCACTCCTACTTTTTTCCCTATGGAATCGCGACCGGTACCGGATACGAAAACCAATCACCGGTTTCGGGGCGATTATGACGATCACGCCATCCGCTCACTTTCACCTGTATAGGACAAGAACTCCAAGGACAACATAATGGCGTTCATTTCAGCCCGGAAAAGCATCCGCCTTCCCTGGCATCCGGAAAGCAACCGCTCTCCCGGCTCAAGGGCTTCCGGGTGTACGGACGATATCCACATTGCGGTTCATGGGGCAGACCTCAACCTGGCATTTCCTGCAGATTCGCATGACAAGCCCCAGGAAACAGCCTCCGGCCAAAAGAGCATAGAGGACCAACAGCCATGGGCTGAACACGAGCCAATAGACCGGGATGGCCGCGGTCCCGAAAACGGCACAGACGAGAATGAGGCGTTCCCGGACAGTGAGCGGCCCGGACCTTGGCGCAACAAAGCGCTTTACCGACGACGCAGGAGCGAACAGGCAGTCATTGGCCTGGAAAAGATGCGGACAACGCGCGCAGACCGTGTATCGCATGAGCAGGAAATAACTCCCTACGGCGTAAACGAGATACGCCAAAGCAAAGGTCGGACTGGACAACCAGATGCCGTACATGCCGACCGCCATTCCCAGGGAGAAGGTCGTTCTGGCAAGCAGTTTATCCGTGAAGCTGAAAGTGCAGACGGTACCGCATCCGCCATGGTCAGTTATTTTCATTCGTCACCTCCATGTTAGGACACTCTTCAATCATCATTTTCATAAGGGTTGCGAAGGGATATCCGACACTTGAGTTGCTCAAAGATACGCAACAAACCGTAGCGGGTTCTGTCCAAGAAAATCAAATCCGGATTCATGGTGAAGTGCCTGCGCTGCTTGAGCATGGCCCGCATTGTCTCCTTTCCTTCACTGATGAAGCCGCTCTCTGCGCCAAAATCGAAGAACTCGGATTCATACAGGCGTCCGAGCCACTTCCCAACGGCGTAGGCACACTCGAAAATCGCTTCCTCCACCGCAGGACTCAGCTCCTTGTCAACGATCTGCATGCCTCGCAGCGCATCAAAATAGGCAGCTTTATCTCCCCGGATGATGATCTGCGGGAGCTTTTTATAGATAAGCACAAACTCGTGGGTGAACCGCTTTATGCAACCATAATCCACCAGCCCGATGGTAAGATCGTTTCCTATGATGAAATTCCCTGGATTCGGATCGGCATGAATGCAGTCCAACTCATACAGACTTTTCAGGAAAATCCGGTTGAGCCGCCGGGCCACGGTGTCCCGATCATCCTGTGACGGATTTGACGCCAGCCAATGGTTCAGCGTCTGTCCTTCCATGATCGACATGCACAAAACCCGGTCTGTACACAGGTCTTCGAACACATGAGGTACAGTAATGGCATCCAATATGAGATTATTCCTGAAAAAACGTATATTTGCGGCTTCAGCCAAATAGTCGGTCTCTTCCATGAAACGGGTTTCAATCTCCTCTATGGTCGGTTCCAATGTCCTGTACTCCGCAAAAGGACGAAGCAGTCCCCGGAGCAGGCGAATATCGTCATGGATGGTCTGCCGGATTGACGGATACTGGATTTTCAAGGCAAGCGCATTGCCCTCGAAATCCACGGCCCGGTGTACCTGTCCGAGGCTGGCAGCGGCAAATGCCGTGGACTCGAACGATTCGAATATTTTTTCCGGGCGTGTCCCATACGCGTTGATAAGCACCTTGCGCGCCATGGCCCTGTTCATGGGCGGAACGTCCGTGTAGGACTTCTCCAATTGAGCACGAATCTCAGGCGGAAAGATGTCCAACTCCAAACTGAGCAACTGGGCAATCTTCAATGCCGTGCCCTTGAGCCGACTCAGTCCGCCGAACAAGACCTCCGCATTCTTCTCATTCATGGTACGCTTGGCCTGGGTCTTCCCATCCATCGAAAAAAACGGCTTTTGGGCTGCGTACTTAAGATATGTTCCGCCCATACGTGCCGCCATACCCCCATAGACCAGCCCTCGGCCCATTCTCCCCTGGGGAGTGTCATCACGTGGCGTCATGGCTCATGAACTCCTCTTTGATACGGGAAAAGGTATCCCGCTCGTCCATGATCATCTCGATCCGGCTCAAAACATGCGACTTGAAAAGAAACGAAGCCAACCCAGTGACCTTGTCCAGTACCCCGGATTTCAGCATGACATAGCCCAGGTCCAGACTCTTATCGATGAACAACGTGGTATTGGAAAATTGCTCCGAGTCATCCTTAAGCCAATACAGTATGGTGGCGATGAAATAATCCCAGATGCACTGGTACACCAAATCCTTGAGAATGATGTCGGGCAACTCGCCAGCCTCCGTGGCAATGTCAAATTGTTCCCGAACGATTTCCAGGAACCGTGAACGAATGGCACGCACCCCCTTTCCGCCGGGGACGGGACGGAAAAAGACCGAAGAAAATGTCTCGCTCACAAATTCACGATCGGCCAGATACCCTTCCAGAATAGTCTCGAATAACAACTGCAACTTTTCTCGAAGATCAAAACGTTCGAAGTCGTCGATCTCCGCCATGCTCCGAACGGCACCCTCCAGCGACTCCTCGTAATACCCGTAGATCAAGGCGTCCTTCGTGGGGAAATAGCTGTAGATGGTGGCGTCCCCGACACCGGCCTTGCGGGCAACCGCCCGCATACTCATGGATTTGAAACCGGACTCGATCAACAGATCCACAGCAGCTTCAAGGATGGCGCGTCTGTTCTCTGTCTTTTTTCCTGCGCTAATTTTCATTTTTTCCAGCCTTGCTATTGATTAAAGCAATTAAACTTGCTTTTTTTGTATAGCAGTTTTAGATTGCGGTCAAGAGGCATGGCCAAATAACCAACTCGAAAACACCTCACACAACGTCGTACGGAGGCTGAAATGACCAATGATTCTACCGATGACGCTTTTGCCGAAATAGTGAAAGCCATAGGAAAAATTGACTACTATCATGTAAAAACAGTCGAATCACCAGCCACATTGCGGGAATTCGTAACGAACTGCCTTGCTTACATGCCGGGCTGGATGCGGTTTCTCTATCGCGTCCGCGAATACTTCGTGCTGATGCTGGGCACACGCCAGGATGAAATTCCCAGGCAATTGCCCATGTCCCCCCAAGACCTATCCTTCACGCCAGGAGATCCCGGATCGTTCTTCACTGTTTTGGCGGGCAAAGAAAATCTGTATTGGTTAGGTGAAGCAAAAGACGACATGATCGCTGGATGCCTGGGGATGGTTTGTGAACCTACCCAACACGGAACAAACCGATTCCATGTGGTCACCACGGCCACATATCTCCGTTGGACAGCACGCATATACTTCAACGTCATCCGCCCGTTTCACCACCTGGTCATCCACTGCATGACCAGACATGCCCTGAAACAACTCCCGGAGTGACCATCTCCTTTCAATCACGGAAGTAATTATGAGATAAGCATTAAGTACAAAAGAAACCGCCCGGATCGGCGTCAGCCGAACCGGGCGGTTCAATGTATCAGTTCAAGTGTGGCCTAGTGACCGCCGCCACCCAAGTGGACGGTGATGCCGTACAGGGTCTTGCCCGCATTGATGGCAAAGTTGAACAGCGGAGCCGGAACCATGCCGATAAGCAGCACCGCCGCCGCAAGCATGCCTGCGCCCGCCGAAGCAAACCAGCCGTTGTCGGGAGCCGCAACCTTGCCGGGCGCAGTCTCTTCAGTAAAGGCATGTCTGAACAGGCCCAGGTAATAGTAGATGGCGATAGCCGAGTTCACCACCAGGGTGATGACCAACCAGTTGTATCCATGATCCCAGGCAGAGGTGATCAGGAAGAACTTGCCCATGAAGCCCATGGTCGGCGGCAGGCCGACAAGGGCGAACGCTCCGGCGGCCAGCGAGAACGCCAGCACCGGGGCTTTTTTGTACAAGCCGTTCAGATCGGACAACTGCAGGTTGCGGCCATCGGTGGATATGCGGCAGACAACCCAGAACACCAGCAGGTTCATGACCAGATAGGCCAGGCCATAGAAGGCGGCTGCGCCCAGACCTTCGGGCGTGCCCGAGACCAGACCGACCATGATATACCCGGCATGAGCCACGGACGAGAAACCGAGCAGTCGCTTGATGTCCGTCTGGGCCAGGGCAGAGAGGTTGCCGAAGGTCATGGAAAGTGCACCGAGCACCGCCAGGATGGTGGTGATCTCCAGGCCGGGCTTAAGGAGCACGGCCAAACGGCACAGGACCACGATGGCACCCATCTTGGGCATGGTGGCCACGAAGGCCGCAGTTTCGTTGCTGGCACCCTGATAGACGTCCGGGCACCAGAAGTGGAACGGGAACAAGGCCAGCTTGAAGAACATGCCTGCCAGGAACAGGGACAGTCCGACAACGGCCATGGGCTGGTCTGCGAACGACCAGGATTTGTTCATGAGTTCAGCGATGTACGTGGTGTGTTGGCTGGCCATGATGTAGGACAAGCCGTACAGGGCCAGCGCCGTGGCCACGGCACCGAACATGATGTATTTGACGCCTGCCTCGGCCGCGCCCTTGCTCTTGGCGCGCAGCGGGATGACGGCATACATGGAGTAGGAAGCCAATTCCAGCGCCAGGTAGATGGTGATCAACTCCACCGAGGAGGCGAGCAGCATCAGGCCCAGAGTGGAGAAGCCGAGCAGCATGTAGTAGTCGGCCCGTTTTCCTTCATCCAAGGTCGGCTGACGCGACGCATTGAGCACGGTCACATAGAAGCCGAAAGTGATGGCGATCTTGAAGAACTGGGACATGAGGTCCACTTTGTAGACATCCCAGAACATGCTGCCATGCAAATGGAAACCTGTGATGGTCACGAAGAAGGCGGCGCATGCGCCGAACGGCAACCATCTTTCAACCGGCGGTTTCCACTCCTTGTTGCCAAGGGACTGGATCATGAGAGCCAGCACCACACAGAAGAAGAACAGCTCCGGGACAAGTGCAGTGATATCGAAGTTCACGACTTAAGCCCCCTATTTCTTGCCTGCCAAGACATCAAGGACGTCTTGGGCAGCGGTTTGCATCGGTTGCTCGGACTCGACAGACGCTACTTTGCGCTTGTCGAAGTCGTTGAGCAGCTTGTCGACGGAGGGGTCGATGATATTGAAGAACGGCGCTGGCGCCAGGCCGATCCAGAACACGAACACTGCAGGGATGGACAGGTATATCCACTCACGCGCGTTCAAGTCCCGCCACTTGGCAGCCTTTGAAGGCTTACCCCAGGCCATCTTCAGAGAGACGCGGAACATGTAGGCAGCGGCCAGAAGCGCACCGGGTACGCAGAACATACCGATGATGGTGGATTTCTGGAAGGCACCGACAAACACCAGAATCTCGCCCACGAACCCGTTGGTTCCGGGGAATCCGAAGGACGCCAGGGCCATCATGCCCCAAAAGAACATGAAGGCCGGCAGGTATTTGCCCAGGCCCATGTTGTCCTTGATATCGCGGCTGTGGCTGCGTTCGTAGACCGCGCCGATCATCATAAAGAGTGCACCCGTGACGATACCGTGGTTGAGCATCTGGAAGAGCGCGCCCTCTACGCCGCGTTGGTTGAACAGGAATATGCCCAGGGTGACGAAGCCCATATGGCCCACTGAAGAGTAGGCGACCAGCTTCTTGATGTCGGTTTGTCCCAGGGCAATGGCTCCGCCGTACAGAATGGACACGATGGAAATCGCGATCATCATGGGGGCGAAGTATTCAGAGGCAGCCGGAGTCAGCGGCAGGCAGAAACGCAGGAAACCGTAAGTTCCCATCTTCAGCAGGACGGCCGCCAGAATGACGGAACCGGCCGAAGGCGCCTGGACATGCGCTGCGGGCAGCCATGTGTGGAACGGGAACATGGGGACCTTGATGGCAAAGGCAAGCGCCATGGCCAGGAAAGCCCAGAACTGGAAGCGGAAGCTGAAGTTCATATCCATCAATTCCGGAATGGAGAAGGTGCCGCCCGTGACCCTGAAGGCCACGATGGCAGCCAGAAGCAGGGTCGAACCCGCCAAGGTGTACAGGAAGAACTTGAGCGAGGCGTACCTGCGATCGTCTCCGCCCCATACTGCGATGAGCAGGTACATGGGGATGAGCATGGCTTCCCAGAACACGTAGAACAGGACCAGATCCAGTGCGCAGAAAACGCCGAGCACCGCAGAGGTCATGAACAGCAGGCAGAAGTGGAATTCCTTCTCGCGTTTGCCTATGTAGGTCCAGGAACACATGACACACAGCGGCAGAACCGCGATGGTCAGGAGGACCATGAGTATGCTGATCCCGTCGATGCCGAGATAATACTGGAGTCCCCATTGGTGGACCCAGTCGATCTGTTCGACGAACTGGAATTCAGCGTTCAATTTGAAGCCCAAGAGCGGCACTGCAAGCAGACACTCGATGAGGGACACCGCCATGGTGTAATATCTCACCACCTGCGGAGCCCGCAGGAAGAAGAGTCCGCACGCCGCGATGAGCGGGAATGCGATCAATATTGTAAGTACCGGATATCCGAAGTCCAAAATGAGCTCTCCTTAGATTGTCCGGCTTAGCCGAAGTACCATACAAGGGCGAAAATGCCCAAGCCGAGAACGGCTGCCAGAGCCAGGTAATCCTGCAGATTTGCGGTCTGGACCTTGGCCCCGACCCTGCCGATATTCCTGACGGTGTAAGCGCTGCCGTCCACCACTGTGTCGATGCCCTTCTTGTCGAACCAAGAAGTGCCATTCCCCATGCCGATAAGCGAACGCAGGCCCACGGTGTTGTACACCTCGGTCCAGACGTCATCGACCTTCGAGATCGGCCAGCACACGGCACGCATGAGAACCTTGCCGATGAGCCGATAGAAGATGTCGAAGTCCAGATTGAGCTTTGCGTGCGGCGTGATGATCTCGCGGGTCAGATAGAAGGCCAGGCCGGAGAAACCGAGCAGCAGGCCGGAGTTGATGACCTTGTCGAGGGTCCAGGGCACGAATGCGTGTTCCTCAACCGCCATGGGCAGGTAGTGATACAGCATTTCGGGGTAGACGCCCTGGGCGATGCAGAGCAAGGCACAGAGGGCCATGCCCACATACATATTAAAGGGTAACGATCTTATCTCACCTGTATAGTCTTTCTTGCCGCCCCAGAACGCGAAGTACGGGAGCTTGATACCAACCGAGATGAACGTACCCACGGCAGCGACTTCCATGCCGAGTGCCAGCCAAGTGCGATGGGCCTCAGCCGCGCCCGCGATGGTCATGGTTTTCGAGATGAAACCGTTGAACAGAGGCATACCCGAAATGGACAGGGCTGCGACCATGTACAGCACCATTACCCAAGGCAGCCTGTAGGCCAGGCCGCCCAGCTTATCCAGCTTGGCGGTACCCACTGCGTAGAGAACTGCGCCGGTGCCCATGAAGAGCAGCCCCTTATAGAGGATATGGGCATAGGCATGGGCCACTGCGCCGTTGAGCGTCATGGCCGTTCCGATGCCGATACCCGCAACCATGTACCCCACCTGCGAAACGATATGGTAGGACAGGATGCGTCTGGCGTTGTTTTCAATGCACGCGTACAGCACACCGAAAATCGCCATGCAGGTTCCGGCGATAGCCAGGACTTCCCATCCGGCGAAGCCGCGAGCCAGAACGTAGACAGCGGTTTTGGTGGTGAAGGCACACATGTAGACCGCACCGGCAATGGATGCCCGGGGATATGCATCGGGCAGCCATGCATGCAGGGGCACCACGGCGGCGTTGACGCAAAAGCCGATCAGGATCAGCCAGTCGTAGAGATGAGCCTCGGCCGGGTTCACACCGTCAAAGGCGAAGCTACCGGTGGCCTTGTACTTGAGCAGCAAGCCGCCCAGCAGGAAGAGTCCGCCCACCGTATGGTATACGAAGTACCTGAAACCGGCGCCCACGGACTCGGGAGTCCGGGCCTGCCAGATGAGGAACGTGGAACCGATGGACATCAATTCCCAGAACAGGAAGACCGTCAGCAGGTCCCCCGCGAACACGCAGCCGAAGCCGCCCGCCACATACAGCGAACCACAGACGTAGTGACCACGATCTTCAACATGCATACCGTAGATGCAACCGATGAAGGCGATGACCGCAAAGACCTGGCCGAAGACGATGGACAGCTTGTCCACACGCCCCAGCAGCAGGGATTGATCAAGGTATTCTATCGAACCGTACATGCCCGGCTCCACCGTAAAGATGGAATAGAGCGCGATAAGCGGTGCAATCAGTGCCAGGGCTCCACGAAATGCCTTGTTCTTCCACAAACTCGTGGGAACAAACGGCACCAACAGGGCCAATGCAAGGAAGGCCATGGAGGGGTGGTAGAACACACTAGTCTCCATAGTAGTCCTCCTTGCGGGCAATGAACGGCTGGATGATCTTCTTCATGATGATGACCATTCCCAGCCCGACGATAAGACCGAATCCGGCAAAGAACCCGGGGTACTTATCGAGACCAAAGTGCGGGTGATGAGTGACAAAGGGAACGTTGAGCACCAACAGCACTCCCAACGTGACGAAGAAGATGATCCTCCACGCCTTCCAATTGTCTCTCCATTTGGCGAGAAGTTCGCCCAATCCTTTTTGACTCATATGAAACCCCCTAGAACTTGCCGAGAACGTTGACGAAGTTCAGGAATGTCTGCGGATACAGACCCAAGAACACCGAGATGAATGCCGTTATGCACAGCGGTATGACCATGGTCATGGACGGTTCGTTATACTGTCCGATATTGGCTTCCGGCAGAGGCTTCTTGAAGAAGGCCCTGTAGGTGATGGGCACGAAATAGCCTGCGTTGAGCGCCGTCGAAAGGAGCAACGCCACCAGCAAAGGCCATTGATGTGCATCCAACGTACCGTTGACCAGATACCATTTCGAAACGAAACCGCAGACCGGCGGCATGCCGATCATGGACAGGGAAGCAATGGCGAACGCACCGAAGGTGATCGGCATTCTGCGTCCCAGACCGTCCATCAGACTGATTTTCTTCAGGTGGCAGGCGACATAGATGGCGCCGGCCGCCATAAAGAGTGTGATCTTGGAAAAGGCATGGTGAGCGATGTGCATGACGCCGCCCTGCACGCCCGAATCCACCAGCATGGTCACGCCGATGACGACATAGGAGAGCTGGGCTACAGTCGAGTAAGCCAGCCGCGCCTTGATGTCGTCCTTGGTCAAGGCGATGAATGAAGCCACGGTCAGGGTAAAGGCCGCAATATAGGCCGTGCCCATGCCGAGGCTCAGGTCACCAAGCCAGGTACCGGGCGAACCCACGTAGATCTGGCTCATGGTCAGCATGGCCGCAGTCTTGGTTCCGAAGGCCGAAAGCACGATGCGGCAGACACAGAAAACGCCCGCCTTAACAACGGCCACCGCGTGCAGCAAGGCCGAAACCGGAGTGGGCGCGACCATGGCTGACGGAAGCCAGTTGTGGAAAGGCATGAGGGCCGCCTTGCCGATGCCGAAGATGAACAGCCAGTAGGTAAGCGACACCAGTCTGGAATGTTCGGCAATAACCTCAGCCGAGAACATGCCGTGTTGAATGTCGGTCAGGTTGAAGTCGAGATTGCCGACCAGCACGTAGGTAAGCACCATGGCGGGCAGAAGGAAGAGCTTGGAAGTACCCATCAAGTAAACGATGTACTTGCGGGCACCGATCTTGGCCTCCTCGTCCTCATGATGATAAACCAACGGATACGTGAACACGGTAATTATCTCGTAAAAGAGATAGAGCGTGAACACGTTGGCCGAAAGCGCAACGCCGACGGCGCCGAAGATGGCCACCGCGAAGCAGATGTAATATCTGGTTTGGGCGTGCTCGTTGAGCCCGCGCATGTAACCGATGTTGTAACTGGTCACGAAGAACCAGAGGAACGGGGCAACCAGGGCAAAAACCATGGAAAGCCCGTCGGCTGCAAAGGCTATGGTTATTCCGGGCATGATCGTGGTCACTTTGTAGTAAAGGACCTGTCCAGCCAGGACTTTCGGGATCATCGAAGCCACTGCGGCGAACGTCAGAAATGCGCCGATGAAGCTGACCGCCTCGCGCCGATTCTCATCGCCTCGGCAGAGGTAGATGAAGAGCGGTACAAGCAGAGTGACCACCACCGGCAGCAGAATTGGAATATATGTTGTTACACCTTCCATAATGGCTATTCCTTCAATGTAGTGATGTCACTGGTTTTGGCGGACTTGAAACGCCTTGCAACGACCACGATCATTGCAAGGACCAACGTGGCCTCGGCTGCGGCGAGTCCCATGACGAACAGGGTGCCGAGTTGTCCGAGGACCGCGCTGAAGTCGGTCAACTGCGCTGCTGCCACCATGGACAACCCTGCGCCGTTGAGCATCAATTCCACCGAGATCAGCATACCGACGAGGCTCCTGCGCTGGGTCAGGCCGAACAGGCCCGCACACAGGAGCATCAAAGCAACAATTTGATACAGGGTAAGAGCACTCATTTATTACTTCCCCCTCTTTTCCCAGGTCAGGAGCACAGCTCCGGCCATGGCGACCATCAGGATGACCGAGATCAACTCAAAGGGGAGAAAGTACGACCCAAGCAATCCGTCTCCGAGCTGCTTTATGGTCACTTCCACAGGCACGGCCACGGAATCAACGGGCTTGGTCATGATCAGCCAACCCAACAGGGCCGCCGGAGCCATGGTGGCCGCCAACCCGTAGACATATGTCTTCATGGGTGCCTTGCCGCCTTCGTCGCCGCCCTTCTCCGCCCTGGTCAACATGACCGCGAAGAAGATGAGGACACTGACCGCACCGATATAAATGAGAAGCTGCATGAAGGCCATGAACGGCGTTGCCAGCAGCAAGTACATTCCGGCCACACCGACCAAGGTGGTGATCAGTCCCACCAGGGCGCGCACCAAACTGCTGCTCGTCACCGCGAGTATGGACCCACTTAAAATGACGAGCGTGTACACGCCAAATGCTATTTTTGCCATGACTTCCATATTACGCCTCCTTCTCTGCCGCAGCCGGTACGGCCTCGGTTTTGGGAGCAGGTGCGGGAAATTCCGTGGCCTGCTCCTTGAGCCGGGCGAGAAGATCGATATTCATCTCTTTCCGGGAAGTCGCCACCCAATAAATATTATTGGAGAATTTAAGCGACTTGACCGGGCAGTTGTCTATGCATGTGCCGCACAGCGAACACAATGTGTAGTCGTAGGTGAACTTAGCCGGATTCTTCGGAGCCTTGGGAGCTGTAACCTTTTCCCCGGCTTCCTCGGCCGCCTTCATGGCAGCTTCTTGTTCCGGCGTGGGCTTGGGAGCCTTCTGCTTGACGACCTTCAGACAATTGCTCGGACAATTGGTCACGCACATCATGCAGGATATGCATTTGGGCGTGGCCGGATCCTTGGGCTTGCCGATAAGTTCGACATGCCCGCCGTATGTACGCAGATTCTCGTCGTCGATGACTTCACGCGGATAGTGAACCGTGACCAGAGGCTTGCAAAAATACTTGCCCGTGATCTTGAGTCCAACGATCAAACTCCAGCAGTCGAGAATCGGCTGAATGACATTTTCCTTGAATTTACCCATACCTACACCCCTATAACTTAATGATCAGCGCGGTGGCCAACAGGTTGAATGTGGCCAACGGCAGCAACCATTTCCAGTTGATATTCAGCAACTGGTCAAACCGCACACGGGGGAAGGTCCAGCGGACCCATACCATGAACGACAGCAGGGCATATGTCTTGAGCAGCATCCACCACCACCCCTCGATACCGGGAATGGGACCATTGAACCCGCCGAGAAAGAGGACGGAGCAGACAGAACACATGACCACCATGTACCCGTACTCGGCCAGGAAGAAGAGGCCGAAGCCCATGGAGGAATACTCGGTGTGGAAACCGGCGGTCAGTTCGGACTCGGCCTCGGCCAGGTCGAACGGGGCGCGGTTGGTTTCACCGAACATGGCCACCAGGAAGATCAGGAAGGCCAGAGGCTGCTTCCAGATGAACCAGTTGCCGATATGCCCGCCCTGCATGGTGGTGATATCCACCAGATTCAGGGTGCCGGTCATGAAGGATATGGCCAGCACGGTCAGCAGTAATGGAATTTCGTAGGCAACGGTCTGGGAAACGGCACGGGCCGCGCCCAGAACGCCCCATTTGTTGTTGGATGCCCAACCTGCCAGAATGACGGCCAGTCCGTTGAAGCTGGAGAACGCCAGAATCAGCAGCAGGCCGAGGTTGATGTTCATGCCCGTCAGCACCGGGCCGTAGGGAATGGGCAGGTAGAGCAGCAGCACGGGAACCATGGACAGAATCGGAGCGAGCCAATAGAGGGGCGCGTCCGCATTGTCCGGAGTCAGGAGCTGCTTGCTCATGAGTTTCAGGCCGTCGATAAGCGGCTGCAATACACCGTGAGGACCGACCTCGAAGGGACCGGGCCTGCGCTGGATATGACCAGCGAACTTGCGTTCGCAGTAAACCCACACCAGGGCGTTGAGGCCCAGCCAGACCATGGACGCCACGGCTGCTATAAGCAGAGGTATCAGATGTTGTAAGAATGCGTTCATGGATTCCCCCTACCTGTCGATTTCAGGGATGATCAGGTCCAGGCTGCCCAAAATGGCAACGGCGTCGGCCAGGATGGTACCCGTGGCGGCTTCGACGAACGCATGCAAATTGGAGAAACCCGGTGCGCGCAACTTGACGCGGTACGGGACCTTGCTTCCATCGGAAGCGACGTAGATGCCGATCTTGCCGCGGGCGCCTTCCACATTGAAGTAGGCTTCGCCCGCCGGCGGCTTCATGGCCGGCTTGGGGGCTTTATCAACGATATGACCGCCCTCGGCACCGTCCAACTGCTCCAGAGCCTGCTCGATGATGCGCAGGCTCTGCTCCATCTCGGCCATGCGGACGTGATAACGTCCTGCCGAACAGCAGGAATCCTGAGTCGGAATCTCGAAGTCGAAACGGTCGTACACCGAGTAAGGCTCGCTCTTGCGCAGATCGTAGGGAACGCCCGCACCACGGACCACGGGACCGGTACAGCCGTAACGGCGGCACATGTCCTGATCGATGATGCCGACTCCTTCGATGCGACGGCGCAGGATGAGGTTCTCGGTAACGAGATCGTGATACATGGGCAGTCTATCCCTAAAGTGCTTAATGAATGTCTTCATCAACTCGATGCACTTGTCGTCGAAGTCCATTTGAACGCCGCCGACACGGAAGTTGCTGTAGGTCAACCTGGAGGCCGAGGGCCTTTGCAGGATGTCCAGGATCATTTCACGATCGTCAAATGCGTACAGGATAGGCGTGAACGCGCCAAGGTCGAGGATATAAGCTCCCCACCACAGCAGATGCGAAGCCAGGCGGTTGAATTCGGTCATGATGACGCGAAGATACTCCGCCCGTTCCGGCACCTCGATGCCCATCAGTTTTTCGACTGCGCCCACGTAGGCCCAATTCCAGGCCATGGCGTGTCCGTAGTCGACGCGACCCATGTTGGGGATGAATCCTCCCCAGGTTTGGGACTCGCCCATTTTTTCATGCATGCGGTGCAGGTAACCCAGTACGGGTTCGGCGCGGACGATGTATTCTCCGTCCACCTCGATCACGATTCGCAAAACGCCGTGCGTTGACGGGTGTTGCGGACCCATATTGATGATCAGGGTGCCGTCCTGCTTCCCGGCCTCGAACTTCTGGGTGTAGAAATCACCCTTCATTTGTTCTAAATTCTGGTAAGCCGACATATGCTCTCAGTCCGGTTTATATACCGACCGGTTGCCCCGGCCTACGCATCGGAGGCCTCCCCGGCCTCCGCTTCCGCGAACAATTCTTCCAATTCCGCAGAACAGGACACAACCTCGCCAAGCCCCAGCACATCCTTAATGGATTTGCGGACCTTGTCGGTTTTGACCAGCGGATGGACATCCACATCTTCAGCCGCCATCAGCAGCGGTACAAGGTTGGGATTGCCCTCGAACACGATGCCGTGGAAATCGCGAGTCTCACGCTCATGCCACTCCGCACCGTGGTAAATGGAAGCAATGGACGGAACGATCGGCTTATCCTTGCCGATCAGCACCCGAAGAACCACACGTTCCTCAATGTCCCATCTATTAAAATGATACAGCACCAAAAAACCCTCTTCGAAGTCCATTGCAAAGACATCTTCGAGGGAATATCCGGCTTCATAGAGCTTCCGGGCGGCTTTGACTATCTGACCTGAAGCCAGAAAAACCGACCAGGCGTGCCCTGTGGTGCCTTTGTCCTGTTTCGCGACACATTGGGTCGCTATACCTTCAAGAGCTTGCAGCATGACTATCCCTCCACCTTGGCGGCAACGGGCCACCAGCGTTTTCCGGAAATCTGGCGCTGCAACTCGAAGAAGCCCTCAAGCAGCCCTTCCGGCCTGGGCGGACAGCCCGGCACATACACGTTGACCGGAATCAGCGTATCCACGCCCGTGACAACGTTGTAGTTGTCCTTGATCTTGAAGGGACCGCCGGAAATGGCACAGTTGCCCATGGCGATGACCCACTTGGGTCCGGGCATCTGTTCGTACAGTCTTACGACCGCAGGAGCCATCTTCTTGGTGACGGTACCGGCCACGATCATGACATCGGCCTGACGCGGCGAAGGCCGGAATACTTCCGCCCCGAACCGGGCCATATCGAACCGCGCCATACCGGTTGCCATCATTTCAATGGCACAGCATGCAAGTCCGAAGGTGACAGGCCACAGAGACATGGAACGACAGACGTTGAATATGTCCTGAGCCAGTTGTAGGTTGACAATAGGCGGATCCATATAATGGTTGCCCGCCGTCAGGAACTCCTTTTGCACTACCGAATCCTGCGCGGCCATGTAAACACCCCTTTCGCCCAAAAATAGATGACAGAAAGAATCAGGAAGAACAGGAAGATGAAAACCTTTACGAAAGGAACCCAACCCTCGGCATCAGCATACGCCGTGGAAACCGGGAACAAGTAAAGGACATCTACATCGAAGGCCAGGAAGATCAGGGCGTATACGTAATATGATACCCCCCACCTCGCCCACGAACTGCCGTAGGGGACCATGCCGCACTCATACGGCATACCCACGTCCCCGCCCCTTGCTCTGGGGGCAAACAGCACTGCAAGGATTAGCGGTCCAGTTGCAAACAAAAGGCCCGCGAGCAAAAACAATACGATTGCAAAATGCAGCCAGTCAAAAAGCATACCCCATCCTTTGGCAGTAAATTTGCGGGAATCTTGAGATTAAAGATTCTCAAGAATTAACGACTTCCATGCCCCTAAAAAAGGGGTAAGTCAAGCACCTTGCTCATTATTTCGCAAAGAACCTACCGTCTAAGTATGCAATTTTGCTCACTTCACTTTAATCCATGAATTGACGGACTTCCAACTGCTGCTGCCGTGTTTCACCCCACCTGTTCAGGCAGGGCGACCACCTCCAAACGACGACAAAAAAAAGGCGCCCAGCCATGCTGGACGCCCCTGAAAAAAACGGACTTGGAAATACTATTCCGACACAATCCGGGGAGATCCGCAGTCGGCATAAGTCCCGTAATCGTCCCGGCCCTGCCTCTTGGCTCCGTACATGGCGGCGTCAGCCCGGCTGATGAGGGTCACGCTGTCTTTGCCGTCGGTAGGGTAAAAACTGATGCCGATGGTGGCCCCGATGGTGAGGTCGTGCCCTTGAATGGCATAGGGGCGCTTGACGACCTCCAATAAATCGCGTGTCACGGCCAAGGCGCTCCCTTCTTCCTGGATATCCGTCAGAAAGATGCCGAATTCGTCACCGCCCAGCCGGGCCAGGGTATCGGACTCACGGGTGCGCTGCTGCAACCGCTCGGCGACCATGCACAGGAGTTCGTCCCCAGTCTGGTGACCATGGGTATCGTTGATGCTCTTGAAGTCATTGAGATCGACAAACAGGACAGCCACCTGGTTGTCGTACCGCTTGGCAACGGCCAGGGCATGCTCAAGCCTGTCGAAAAACCGGTGACGGTTGGCGATGCCCGTCAAACTGTCCACGGTGGCCAGTCGCTTGAGCTCCAACTCGGCCCGCTTGCGTTCGGTGATGTCTTCGAGAACGCCTTCTATGAAGCCCTCTCCCGCGTAGGACTGAACCATTCTGGAGCTTTCAGAGCACCAGATGACCTCCCCGTTCTTACGCTGGAGTCGGTATTCAAAATTGCTCACGCTCCCGTTGCTTATGAATACCTGCTCGTAGAGTTCACGCTCGCTGTCATCGGCCATGACATCACTCCGCATCCCCGGTCTGCCGACCACTTCGTCAGCCGAATCATATCCGAGAATCCTGAGCATGGTGGGGTTGACTTCCAGGAACTCCCCTGCAACCGAACACTGAAAAATGCCTTCGACCGCCCGTTCGAATATGGAACGGTATTTTTCTTCTGCTATGCGCAACGCGGCCTCGGTCTTCTTGCGCTGCTCCACTTCCTGTTCCAGGAGGAACTTCTGACTGTGCATCTGGAGAAACGCCTTGACCTTGCTGGTCAGGATATTCACGTCCACGGGCCTGAAGAGGTAATCAATGGCCCCGGTCTCGTAGCCCTGCTGCACATTCTCATCATCCTGAAAAATGGCCGTGATGAAAATGATGGGCACGTTGCGGCTGCGTTCAAACTCCTTGATCCTGGCTGCGGCTTCGTACCCGTTCATGCCGGGCATCTGAATATCGAGCAGTATCAAGGCGAAGTCGCTGCTCTTGACCATTTCCACAGCCTGGGTGCCGCTTTCAGCCTGAACCACCTGGCATTCGATATCCCGCAACATGTGATTGAGCAGGGCGAGATTGGTCTGAGAATCGTCAACTATCAGTACTTTATGCAATTGCTCATTCATAAAAACCTTACGCTGTTTCTGATGCTGAAACCGTTATCTTCTTCAATCGGACCCCGCCCGGAAGCGGCTCTGCCTTGAGGACGAAATCAAAACGATTCAGGTCCATGCACAAATCGAAATCCTCTTGCGGACAATCGGTCCTGGATTCATCGAAAAACTTCCCGGCGCTGTCAACACCGGCCAGAAACGTCTTGAGCGTCTTGATGCTGTTGGGATAATTCTCCAGTTCATTCTTGATGAACATGGCGCACATCATGTCTTCCTGCGCCCGCATGTCGCCGTTGGTCCCCATGGCCACCAGGGTGACCGTTTCCGGAGCCTGTCTGCGGATGTAGTTGACCACGGCAGCGGCATTGACGAAACACCCCACAATGACCTCGTCGGCCTCGGAGCAATGCATCATGCCCCACGTTCCCGCATTGGTCACATGCACCAGAGCCTGCCCCGCCAAGTCGAGCTGATCGAGCTGGAAAGGAGAATTGTTATAATCGAACGCCTCGGCACCTACGCCCTCAAGCTCTCCAAGAACCTTGCCGCCGTATTCTTTCGCAAACTTCCTGGCCTGATCCAGGGAATTCGTTGCGATATAGTCCCCTCCCCTGTCCCCGGCCGCAAGAAAGCAGGCCACGGTAGAGGATCGGAACACGTCGATGACAACCACAAGTCCCTTGGCGCGCCGGACACCGGCAAAACATTCCACGATATTGACAATCATTGTTGCACCTATTTACTTATATTTTGATTCACTGTTCTCACGACAGCCATCAATCGTCAACTCTATGCATCGGTTTATTTTCCCTAGATTCCCGGAGGAACAGACGAAATTGCTTCGCCTCCCCGACCAATGCCATCGGCGAATGGGGCTCTACGCCCATTGACGCGGTGCACATTTTTTGCAATTGAACGGCCATGACAAACAAACGCGTACTCATCACCGGCGGCTCAGGGTTCCTCGGTTCGCACCTCTGCGAACGTTTCCTTGCAAAGGGCCATGAAGTCATCTGTGTTGACAATTTCTTCACCGGAAACAAGAGCAACATACTGCATCTGCTGGATAATCCCTATTTCGAGATCATTCGCCACGATGTCACTTTCCCGCTCTATGTTGAAGTGGACGAAATATACAACCTCGCCTGTCCCGCATCGCCCATTCACTACCAGCACGACCCGGTGCAGACCACCAAGACGAGCGTACACGGGGCCATCAACATGCTCGGGCTGGCCAAGCGCGTGAAAGCAAAAATTTTCCAGGCGTCCACCTCCGAGGTTTACGGAGATCCCGTGGTTCACCCGCAAACCGAAGACTACTGGGGCAACGTCAACCCCATCGGCCTTCGCTCCTGCTATGACGAGGGCAAACGGTGCGCTGAAACGCTCTGTTTCGACTACAATCGCCAACACAATCTCAGAATCAAGGTCGGCCGCATCTTCAACACGTACGGCCCGCGCATGGCCATGGACGACGGCCGCGTGGTCTCCAACTTCGTGGTGCAGGCCCTCAAAGGCGAAAATATTACCGTGTATGGCCAGGGCCAGCAAACCCGCAGCTTCTGCTATGTAGATGACCTGGTGGAAGGCATAATCCGGTTTACCGAAGACACCCCGGACGACTTCATCGGCCCCATGAATCTGGGCAATCCAGGGGAATTCACCATCCTCCAACTGGCGGAAACCGTTGTCGAATTGGTCGGATCGCAATCCAAGATAGTCTTCAACCCGCTCCCATCGGACGACCCCATGCAACGCAAGCCGGACATCAGCCTGGCAAAAAAGGCCATTGGCTGGGAGCCGACCGTGGATCTCAAGTCGGGTCTGGCCAAAACCGTGGAATACTTCGACACCCTTCTTCGATCCCTCTAGGATTTTGCAAGGCAAATAAAAAAAGGCCGGGATGATAATCCCGGCCTTTTTTTGCGTCACATGAATTTCTACCTGGAGGCCAAGGCGCGTTCGACCATCTCCACATAGGGTTCCAGACCGGACGCAATGTCCTCCGGCCATTGGAACAGACCGGGCCGATCCTCGCGAGCCACCCGCCGGATCAAATCCGCCAATGCGCCGACGTCGGAAGGATCCGGGAAGACCCAACGCGGAGGCAGGAAATATGCGCTGCCATTCAGGGAACTGGATACCGCCTTGCATCCGCAGGCCAGGGCTTCCAGCACGGCGTTGGAGCAGGCATCGTAAAACGTCGCCAGGATGAAGATGTCCGCAGCTCGATAAAACGCCGCCATGTCGTCCACCCGACCCAAGAACCTGACCCTGTCCTCCACGCCGAGTTCTCTCGCCTGACGCAGATACTTGGCTGCATTGCGCCCGCCCGCCACATGCAGGACGTAATTCGACGGCAACAGGTCCAACATGGACACAAGGTGCCGAACCCCCTTGAGGGCAAAATTGGTGGCAGCCGTGGCAATGACCACCTGATCCTCAGTAATGCCGGAAGCCGCCCGCAACCGAATCCGCTCCTGATCGCCAATGGGCGAAAAACGTGTCAGATCAGGACGGTTGTAAACAACATCAATGGCGTTCTTGTCCAGGAAAGGGTGCGCCTCGACCATCCAGTCCCGCACCAGATGCGACACTGCCACGATGCGGGGCGTCCGCTTCATGCGTATGCTGTCGATAAGATGAATGGCCCAATTGGCGGGGGCCATCCTCCGGCGAAGCATCTTGAAGGAGCGGGCAAATCCTTCCGGCCAGGCACGCTGGGACAACTCCCAAAACTTGGAGATGGGACCGCCGCCTATACGCAGAATATCCTGGTTGATCGTCTTCCCCATGCCGAAAACGAGATCATATCCACCATTTTTACGGGCCTTTTCCGCGGCATAGGCAAACCAGAGGATCTTGATCAGGCGAATGCCACCGAATCGACCCAGTACAACGGGGTTAACTCCGTCTGGCGGATCGGTCTCACACCGGGCGCAGATGAAGTCCACATCATGGCCTCGGGCGGCCAGGGCTTCGCTCAGCCTCCATGCAAAGGATTCAGCTCCGCCGTATCGGCTCAATCTCGGCATGGACACGGCCAGCCGCCCTGGAATATCTGTATTTGCCATAAATATATTTCTTGTATGATTTTTATATGTTTGACAACCGCACTGTTGCAGGCTGCATCAAAGACGGCTATGATTTCGAGAACTTCACGGGAGTATCATGTTTTTTTCCACACCGGCCTTGGACCTCAAAATTTTCCTGCTCATAAACCAGCAATGGCGATCCGGATTGTTGGATACGATCATGCCCCTGCTCTCCGCCATGTCAATACTCATGCTCGTCCTGGCCGTGGCGTTGGCCCTGGCCGTCTGGAAAGGCGGAAAACGGCAGATACTCTACTTCCTCATCCTGTTCGTCGGCATGGGCCTGTCAGACTTCTCCACCAAACTGGTCAAGGCTCAGGTACACCGTGTCCGTCCGCTCAATGCGTTGGCCGGGACCTTCTACATGGATAACGATCAGTGGCAGTCCCGCCCAGCAAACTTCGTGCAGACAAAGGAACGGGGCACTTCCTATCCTTCCGCCCACAGTTCCACCACCATGTGCCTGGCCGTGCTTGCCCTGCTCCTGTGGCCTTCCCTGAAGAAATGGCTGCTGCTCGCACCCCTTGCAGTCGGCTATTCACGCGTCTATCTCGGAAAACACTATCCCACGGATGTTCTGGCCGGATGGCTTTGGGGCCTGGTCGTCGCCGGAGTAATCTGGCTCATCTGGAAAGAAATGGAAAAACGTTTTCCAGCACTCCGACCAGACTAATCTTCAGTCTCGACCAGATTCTTGGCCTGGATGCGGTATCGGCGGTATACCCTGATTCCCATCCAACCCGACACAACAAAGAGCACGATGCTCATGCCCACGGACAAGGCCACACCCAAGGCTGACTCGCGATTCATGCCCGCACCAAAGAGGGCGAAAATGAAATTTTGCGGGATGTAGCCCAAGGTGGACCCGAGGACAAAGGAAACCAGAGGAATGGAACTGACTCCGGCAGCCAGGTTGGTGATCAGATTACTCCCCAGAGGGAACAACCTGATGGCCAGGGCTGTGTTGAAAGGCTCATGCTGAAGGAATCCGTTCACCTTCTCCAACCGTGATCCCAGCTTGCGCTCCACCAGCTCCCGCCCGCCCATGCGGGCGTAAACCGCAGCCATGGCACATCCCAGCCCGGCCCCGACAGTGGCAAGCAGAGTGCCCGTGGCAACGCCGAAGGCGAATCCACCGAGAAAACCGATAAGCTGGCGCGGCAGTCCCACGGCGGTAAAAATCGCGCCCACGCCGAGAAAGATGAGGACTGAAAGCGGTCCCCTGCCGAGCACATGATCGTTGAACCACTGGGTATTGGCGAGCATGTCTCCCAGCCCGACGATCCGGGCAAGATACACGGCCAGCCCCAGACCGGCCAGCATCAACAGTCCCTTGGCCAGGGATTTGATGCTCTTCTGGTTGGAATCACTATTCTCTTTGGTCATTTCGTTCTTTATGCATATAATAATAGAGGATAAGAAGGCAGGCCTGTCCGACAACAAACACAGGGTCGTGCTGCACCGCCCCGTAGAGCAATCCGGCAGCCCCGGACACGCAAAGGGCAACCAGCCCCGGGCGCGTCAAGGGTTGTACTCCTTTCCCGCGCATTCGTAAAATGGCGATTCTGAGGAAAAAAAATCCCTGAACAGCAAGCACCATGGCCAGGAGCCACCAATAGGCCGGCAGGGCCATGTCGTTACTTCTTCTCTTTCACGATGTAGTTGAAATGACGGTTCATCAGCCACCTGACGCCGATCAGGTCATAGATACCGGCAAGGGCCCGGTCCAGGGTGCCGTATTTGGACTCACCTGCGCCGCGCTCTCGATGGTTGACCTTCACTTCCCTGATGCGCGCACCATGCATCTTCATGAGAATGGGGAAATAGCGATGCATGTTCCTGAACCGGGGCAGGCTGCGCAGGAGATCGGTCTGCATGACCTTCAGCGAACAGCCTGTATCGTGCACACCGTCGTCCATGATGGAATCTCGGATCTTGTTGGCAATCTTCGAGGAAATACGCTTGATGAAGGTGTCCTTGCGCTTGGTGCGCCAGCCTATGACCATCTCGCAATCAATGCCGAAGACGTCCAGCATGCCCGGGATGTCGGCCGGATCATTTTGCAGGTCGGAATCCATGGTGACGACGATACCGGAATTAACGGCATCGAATCCAGCGCAAAAGGCGGCGGATTGTCCCCGGTTCTCGGCAAAGGCCACATAGCGGACCTCGGGATATTCATCGGCGAGCGCGCGTATGATGGAAAGACTGTTATCCGTGCTGCAATCGTCCACGAAAACCGCCTCCCACGGTCGCCCCGTGGAGTCGGCCGCAGCCCTGATCTCGGAAAACAGGGTCTGCAGGTTATCCTGTTCGTTGAAAACCGGCAGCACCACTGAAAATTTGTCTGTGTTGCTCATATGGGAGGTGATGTACGGAATTCAGAGCCGATTGTAAACTTTTTGCTGCGCTTTTCCGCGCCGAGCACGGACTGCCGCCAGCCGGACAATCTTTTTTCAATTTTCAAAAAATAAGTGGTTGACAAAAACCCGTCCCCCACATAGAACCTCTTTCTCACGTGTCGCGGGGTGGAGCAGTACGGTAGCTCGTCGGGCTCATAACCCGAAGGTCGCAGGTTCAAATCCTGTCCCCGCTACCAAAGAAATCAGCCGGTTACATCATATTGATGTAGCCGGTTTTTCGTATGGCAAACCAGATGCCGACATCCATTCCGGCTCCTACCCCATTTCTCAACCATCCACCCTCTCTGCACCAGCCCCACGAACTTGGAGGAACTGTGGCCAGAAAACGGACACACTCTAATTATATTTTTTAATTAGGTTGGTTATCAAATAAGTATGTGCGCTATTTGACGATTCTTCTTCTTTCTGGCAATACTTCAATCGATATATAACTTTCACCCCCTTTAACCTGATTGACATGGTCTGAGCTTATTTCAGTGTATCACCTGTAAATCAATTAGTAAGAGGCCATTACATGAACATTATTAAAAAATTCTCTCCGATTATTGTTGCCGTTCTCATGGCGCTCATCCCGACACCTGAAGGACTCACTCCCGAGGGATGGTATTTCCTCAGCATTTTCGTGGGCGTTGTTGTCGGCCTCATCATCGAACCAGTCCCGGCCGCATTGGTCGGCCTGGCAGGGGTCACCCTGGTTGCGGTCCTCGGCCTGGTGGACCCCAGTGCAACGGCAAGCCGCAACTGGATGCTGTCTGGTTTCTCCAACGGCGTTATCTGGCTCATCTTCGCGGCCTTCATGTTCGCGCTCGGCTACCAGAAAACAGGGCTTGGAAAACGCATCAGCCTCCACCTGATCCGATTCCTCGGCAAAAGCACCCTCGGTCTCGGCTACGCCATCGCCTTTTCGGACGCAGTCCTGGCCCCGTTCATGCCTTCCAACACCGCTCGCAGCGCGGGTACGATCTACCCCATCGCCAGCAACATTCCCCCCATGTTCAACTCCACACCGGATAATGAACCGCGCAAAATGGGTGCCTACCTGCACTGGGTGGGCATCGCCGCCACCTGTGTGACCAGCTCCATGTTCCTGACCGCCCTTGCACCGAACCTGTTGGCCGTGGACATGATCCAAAAGTCCTCAGACATCGTCATCACCTGGGGCCAATGGGCCAAGATAATGCTCCCGGCCATGCTGCCGCTCTTCCTGCTGACCCCCTGGCTGGCCTATGTCATCTATCCTCCGACCCAAAAGCATTCTCCTGAAGCTCCTGCCTGGGCCAAAGAAGAGCTAAATAAAATGGGCAAGACCTCCATCAAGGAACTGATGATGCTCGGCTACGCCATCATGGCCTTGATCTTCTGGATATTCGGCAAGGAGCTTGGAGTAAACAGCACCGTTGCCGCCGTCTTCGTGCTCTCGCTCATGATATTGACCAACATCATCACCTGGGAAGATGTCATCACCAACAAGGGTGCCTGGAACGTGCTCGTCTGGTTCGCCACCCTGGTGGCCATGGCAAGCGGCCTGAAGAAAACCGGTGTTCTCGCCTGGATCGGCGACATGATCGCCAACAACCTTGTGGGCATGTCGCCCTCGACCGTTGTCATCATGCTGGTAATCCTCTTCTTCGTGCTTCACTACTTCTTTGCCAGCACCACGGCGCATACAACGGCATTGCTGCCGCTGTTCATGGCCACAGCAGCCCCGCTGCTTCCCCCCGAGATGCTGCCGAAACTCGCCCTGATGCTCGCAGGTTCCCTCGGCCTCATGGGTATCATCACTCCGTATGCCACCGGCCCCTCACCCATCTGGTACGGAGCCGGTTTCATCAGCCAGGCACGCTGGTGGGCGCTGGGAGCCGTCTTCGGAGGTCTTTATCTTGCGGCCATGATCGCAGTGACCGTTTTTTACGTCTAACAGACTCCGAGACCACAGAATCGCAACCGGCCGCATCGTTTGATGTGGCCGGTTTTGTATTGCCATCAGTCAGTATCCGCCAGGGCCAGATTCCACCAAAAAAGGCGAACCATGGTGGTCCGCCTTTCCTATACTGAGTTCAGGTGTAGGCTAAAGATAATGCGGCGATTCCACCAACTGCTGGATAGTGTCGTTGATGGGGTCGTATATATCGACCAGCGAGCAGGTGACCATATCGACATCCGGCAAAACCGGGGCAACGCCGAGCAGACTTGAACCGCAAGAAGAAGCTTCTGTACCGACAAACGCCGCACCGCCGCTCATATGATGATCGGAAAAAATCTCTGCACAACACAGTGTTTCGGAAGCGATGTGCCCATGGCTATCCGTATGCACAGGCTCAAGCGCTGAGGAAGAGTCCTCAATAACGCTCGCCGGGCCATGGAAAAGATTGCCGGGTGAAACCTGCTCGTCCAGGAACTCTTCCATCTCGGAGCCGTCTCCTGGTGTACCGGCCGCCGTCTCGACTGCCATTGCACTCTCGTTGAATGCGAATAGATAAATGTTCCCCGGGACTTCTTCTCCGCCGTGCAACTCGAAAACGGGAAGCGCGTCTTCCTGTGCCATGGTCAGATAGTCCTTGAGAACAACACTCCCCCCATTCTCTCCAGTGAGGACAAGGTCAGTTCCGTCACAGGAAAAAAGCACTTCGGAAACAAAAAAAGAGAATTTCACCGAAACGTCAGATGACATCCGGTATTCGGTAACACCACCTTCCTCGGGAAGGGACACCTGCATCACACTCTGAGATTGAGTATTTTCCGCCACAAGAGCCTCCTGATCATAAAAAGGTCAACATTTTCAAAATGGTGCCATTATTGAGCACTCCATAACACACCCTGTGATTTATGTCAAAAACATTAATATCTCTTAAGGTTGTGCTGTGGAAAACACAATGCCACATAGAGACGACTCCCCTTGCCTGACACTTCCGCAGGAACCGGCATTCCCCGTGCCGTTTTGCGAACCATTCATTCCGCAATTTCCGTTGAAAACGTCGGCAATTAGTCAACACTTCACAACATTGCAATATCCCGGCCATTACCGACGTCACCATTCCCCAAGGCTCAGTCAGGAGAGTCTCTCCGCCCGGCGGACAGGCACCAGATTGGATCGGACGAGCATGCGGCCGAGGCTTGCACCCCCGCCTTTTTTATGGCTCTATCTCCACACCATGACCATATTCAACGATAACGCCATAGGCGCACTGGAATTCACCGTCACCTGGCAACAGGACGATGCCATCCACGAGGAGCAATACCTGGGCCGCAAGTTCAACCCGGTACACGACGTATTTCCGCAGGGAATGCGTGAAGCCCTGGAAGGCAAAAGAGCCGAAGAATCCGTAACCATATCCTACGAACCGCGCATGTGCATCCCTCGGCACAGGGAAAACCTGGTCCAGACCATGGACCTTGACCGGCTCCGGCCAAAAACCCTCAAAGGCGACCCCATCATCCCGCGAGTGGGCCGTTTCTACCCCCAGGGCCACATCAGCGGACTGCTCAACATCTACCCGGACACCCTGACCCCGTTCCGGCTGACCGAACTGGATGAACACACGTTCACCTCGGACCGCAACCACCCTCTGGCGAACATACCGGTCACCATCAGCGCAAGAATCCAGTACATGGAGGATCGGAGCACCGGCACCTACGGCTCCCTGACCCACTGGCGCGAAAGGATATGCGATTGGGGACCGGGCATGCAGGCCCGTCTGGATGACGAGCCGACGGATTTCTTTCATCCCGCCTTCTTTGACCGGAAATGCCGCCTTGATGAAAATTTCCTGCCGCCGGCACCTGATGCGGCCGCCCGGCGGAACATCGACCAAACCCTTGCCCGATTCATCGAAAAAGGCAGTCGGGTACTGGATTTCTCCGTGGGCACCGAACGGCCCGCCGGACAATACGATGCCGCCGTGTGCACCTGCTCCGTGGAATACATGGACCGTCCCGTGGACATACTGCGGTTCGTGGCCCACTACCTGCCCCCCGGAGCACCGATGCTGCTTGCCTTTACCAGCGCCTATGATCCCGCCCGCGCCATCCGGGGCTGGCAGGAACTGCATGAATTCGAACGCATGGGGCTGGTGCTGGAATATCTGCGCATGGCAGGGATGGGTCAGGACCTGGGCACGGTATCCATACGCAATGATTGGCGGGACAGGGATGACCCCTGCTTTCTCGCGGCCAAAGGAATCAGCGATCCGGTGTATATCGTCTACGGCCGCAAACCCGAATAGAAAACCCCGGAGGGCAGCCCTCCGGGGTTTTCATACACATATCATCCCGACAATCTAGTCGTCGAGCTGGATGTCCTTCCCTTCCAATACGCGGTTCATGTTGCGCACCGCGCACATCTTGCCGCACATGGTGCAGGAATCGGCGTGTTCGGGCTTGGAGCGCTCGCGGTATTCCAGCGGCCGGACCGGGTCCATGGCCAGCTTGAACATGGCGTCCCAATCCAGAGCGGCGCGGGCCTTGGACATCTTGTCGTCCCAGTCGCATGCTCCGGGGTACCCCTTGGCTATATCAGCGGCATGAGCCGCTATGCGGGTGGCTATGATGCCCTCCTTCATATCCTCCATGTTGGGCAGGCACAGGTGCTCGGCAGGGGTGACGTAGCACAGGAAATCCGCACCGGACATCCCTGCAATGGCTCCGCCGATGGCCGCAGTGATATGGTCGTAACCGGGGGCCACGTCCGTGACCAGCGGTCCGAGAACGTAAAACGGTGCACCGTGGCACAACCGCTTTTCCATCATCATGTTGCCCGCGATCTCGTTCATGGCCATGTGGCCCGGACCTTCGATCATGACCTGGACATTGCGCGCCCAGGCCCGTTTGGTCAGCTCGCCCAAGGTGATCAATTCCTCCACCTGACAGGCATCCGTGGCGTCGTGAAGGCATCCGGGACGGCAGGCGTCACCCAGGCTCAGAGTCACGTCGTACTCCTCGCAGATGTCCAGCAGACGGTCAAAATGCTCGTAAAAAGGGTTCTCTGCCTTGTTGATCTCCATCCAGGTGAAGAGCAGGGAGCCGCCGCGCGAAACGATATTGGTCAGCCTGCCGCCCTGCTTGACCTTTTCAGCGGTGTGCCTGTTCAAGCCTGCGTGGATGGTCAGGAAATCAACGCCGTCCTCCACATGCCGCTCCACGACATCAAAGAACTCGTCCACGGTGATATCCTGGAGGTTCTTGTCATAAAAACCCACGGCATCGTAGATGGGCACCGTGCCGATCATGGCCGAAGACATCTTCACCAGCCTTGTGCGAAATTCCTGAGTCTTGCCGTAACAGGAAAGATCCATTATCGCCTCGGCCTTCAAATCAAGGGCGGCCTGCACCTTGGCAAGCTCCGGCTCCACGTCGGAACAATCCTTGGATATGCCCAGGTTGACGTTGATCTTGATGCGCATCCCCTCGCCGACGGCCTCGGCGTCGAGATTGGTGTGGTTCTTGTTGGCCGGGATGATGACCGTGCCCCTGGCCATACGCTCCATGAGGTCTTCGACCCGGATGTTCTCCTTGCGGGCAACGGTCTGCATCTGCGGGGTGACGATACCCTTGCGGGCTGCGTCCATCTGTGTAGTGTATTCCATTGTTACTCCTTCGCGGCTTCCATTTCCTTTCGGAGCGCGGTTATTTTTGCTGCAATATCTTCTTCACCCACAATCTCGGTGACCAGGGCCACGCACTTTGCGCCGCGCCGGACCACCTCGCCGATGTTGTGTTCCTTGATGCCGCCGATGGCCACGAACGGAATGTCCAGGTTGGCGACGACATATTCCATATATTCGAACCCGACCGGATCAACGACGTCTTCCTTGGTAAACGTTTTGAAGATCGGGCCCACGCCGATGTAATCCGCCCCGCGCCGAACCGCGTCCTGCGCCTCTGCGGGACTGTGCGTGGACAGGCCGATGGCCATGTCCTCGCCCACAAGCTGGCGCACATACTCGATGGGCAGATCCTCCTGCCCGATGTGAACGCCGTCCGCATGCACCAGAATGGCAATATCAATATCGTCATTGACAATGAACGCGGCACCGGCATCGCGGGTCATGGCACGCAGCTCCCGGCACTCTTCAAACTTGGCGCCCATCTTCTTTTCCTTTTCCCGGTACTGGACAAGCCTGACGCCGCTCTCCAGCATGGTCCGCACCACCTCGATGTTGGACCGCCCCAGGGAGAACTTCTCGCCGGTCAGGCAATAGATGTCCGTATCCAGGATATTCTGCCGGGTGATTGGCCGCGTCATCATTTGTCTCCTTGGTTTTCAAACTGTGCCAGGCAATGGCTGAGCACCGCATCCGCCTGCTTGGCGGCGACAACGCCCACCTTTGGGGACAGGGGCGGGGTGAGCAGGGTGCATTCGGTCTCCCCGTCGCCGATGACATAGAAATTCTCCCGCATCTTTCGGGAAACCACCGCGTCACTGTCGCCACAGCCGCCGATGCCGGAAGCGGACACGACCAGCTTGCCCGTAGGAAGCAGCGTCTCTACCAACATCTTCTTTGCCTCTGGGGAATCAAACGCCTCAACCACCGCGTCGCAATCGGCGAAAAGCCTGCCCATCCGCGCGGCGTCGGCTTTTTCAACATGCAGGTCGATCTCCAGGTCGGGGTTCACCGCCCGCATGTTCTCGGCCAGGGCATCCACCTTGAATTCACCCACCTGGGCCTCGAAAAAGGCCTGACGGTTGAGATTGGAAAAATCCACCCGATCATGATCCACCAGCACGAACCGCTTGAATCCGCAGCGCACCAGATGCATGGCGCAGTTGGAGCCAAGGCCTCCGGCACCGCCGATGCCCACCTTCATCTTCTGCAGGAAAGTGAGACGCTCCCGGCCCAGATAGGCCGCCATGCCATTCTCGACGCGGTTCATACGCCCTCTCCGTTCACATCCACGATAGGCTCCCAGTCCTTGAAAACCGGCTGATATCCCCGGCGCCGCAGGGCTTCGCACATCTCATCCACATCGCGGGAATCGCTGATCTCGAACTGCCCCACTTCTTCGGCGTCATTACTGTGCCCGCCCACGGCAGTGGACACACCCGCCGACATCCTGGTCACGCCCAGCGGAAGGAGGTTCTCGCGAAACTCAGCATTCTCGCGGGTGGAAATGGTGATGCCCAGACGGGGCAGGAACAGACGCAGGGCGAGCATGAACTGCACCATATCGCGGTCTCCCACGATGGTGGCCGGCTGATACTCTCCGGCATGGGGACGCATGCGCGGCAAGGATACGGCAATATCCACTTCCGGGTATTTGTGCATCAGGTAGGCCGCGTGCAAGCCGGTCAGCAAGGCGTCCCGGTGCCAGTCTCCCAGGCCGAGGAGTGCGCCGATGTTGACCACCCGCATTCCGGCCCTGCAGCCACGCTCCGGCGCATCCAATCGAAAACGAAAATCGCGTTTGGGCCCCTTGGGGTGCAATTCCGCGTACAATTCCTCATCATAGGTCTCCTGGAACATGGTCAGACCGTCCACACCGGCACGCACCATTTGCGCGTACTCTTCCTCGGTCATGGCGTACACCTCGATGGAGACGGAAGGGAAATACTTCCGCAACACCTTGGTGCAGGCCTCCAGGTAGTCCCCACCCGCCTTGGCCGGAGCTTCGCCGGTCAGAATCAGCAGGCTCTTGAGCCCTGTAGCGGCAATGGCCCGCCCTTCGGCATCGACCTCCTCAAGGGTAAGCATGGAGCGATTGATTTTATTGTTGGAATTGAATCCGCAGTAGACGCAGTGGTTGGTACAAAAGCTGGACAGGTAGAGCGGCGTGAACAGGCTTATCGTCCGACCGAAATGCTGGGCCGTCAACCTGCTTGCCTTGCGGGCCATATCTTCAAGCAAAGGCAAGGCCGCCGGACTCATGAAGGCCAGAAAGTCATCGAACGTGGGTGTGGTCCTGTTCAACGCACGGCGCACGTCCGCTTCGGTGACCGCAGCCAGACGAGTGCCGGACAGGGTCTCCATATGTTTTGCTAAAAGCGGATAAAAGCTCATGGGTTACAATCCCCCCAGAAATCCGGTCAACGGCGAGGAGGCGTCAGCGTGCCGTTTTGTCGCGCCCGGCCCGGCAAGAAACGCCTCGCGTCCGGCCTTGACGGCCCGGCCAAACGCCTTGGCCATCAGGACCGGATCATTGGCCGTGGCAATGGCCGTATTGACCAGACAGGCATCAGCCCCCATCTCCATGGCCTCGCAGGCCTCGGAGGGTCTGCCGATACCCGCATCCACGATGACAGGCAGGTCGATCTCTTCAATGAGAATACGGATCATTTCCCGCGTCATCAGCCCGCGGTTGGTCCCGATGGGCGCACCCAGCGGCATGACTGCAGCGGCTCCGGCGTTGACGAGATCCTTGGCCACATAGAGGTCCGCATTGATATACGGCAAGACCACGAAACCTTCCTTTGCCAGGATTTCCGTGGCCTTGGCTGTCCCATAGCCATCCGGCAACAGGTACCTGTTGTCCGAAATGACCTCGATCTTGATCCAGTCGCCACACCCCATGGCCCGAGCCAGACGGGCGATGCGCACGGCTTCGTCAGCCGTCCGCGCACCCGAGGTGTTGGGCAGGAGCTGCATGTGCTTGGGAATGAAGTCCATGACATTACCTGTGGAAGACTCCAGGTCCACCCGACGCAAGGCCACGGTGATCACTTCGGAACCGGAAGCCTCGCAGACATCCGGTATGACCCCATCGTCGCTATATTTCCCGGTGCCGGTAAAAAGACGGCTGGTCAGTTTCCGGCCGCCGATCTCGAATATATCGTTCGTCATTGTATCTCCTAACCTCCGCCTACGAAGCGGAGTACTTCCAAATGGTCGCCGTCGTTCAGGGCCGTGGTGCCGAAATCGCTGCCCGGGACGATATGCCCGTTCAACTCCGCCACAACGACCTCAGGCGAAATCCCCCTGCCCTCAAGCAACGAAAGGAGCGTTGCCGCCCCGGCCAGTTCCACTTCACCGCCGTTGAGTATGACAATCATGGGTTCTCCTATGCACATGCAAAAAAAAAGCTCACCCGAAAGGGCAAGCATAGTCTGATGAATATAAATCCATAAACAGCTTCCCTACGTCGGCATTGTCCGCATCAGGTTCAAAGGGATTGGATATCGGTATCCATCTCAGCCTCTCTAAGGCACCCCTAGCTAGGAATTGAACGTATGCCACATTTTTCGGCTTGTAAAGAAAATCTCAAAACCTAAAGTCTTGCCGGGATGCGGTCGATAAGAACACCGTGACGTAAATTAAACCGGGGGATGTCACCCATGTTTTCAACATTGTTCAAGGTAACCGGATTCAAACGTGCACTCGACCTGTTCGAAAGTGGGCAGTTCGAGGAAGGCAAAGCGGTGCTCAAAAGCCTTCAGGATGAATTCCTAGCCATCTGCGACGAGAACGAGGCCCTCAAAGGGCAACTTTCAGAGGTTGCGGAAGTACTTGATCTTGCGGAAAAAGTTAAATTTGACGGCCAAAAATACTGGCTCACGGACGACGGACAGCGCAAGGGGCCGTTCTGTCAGGTCTGCTACGACCGCGACGGCCTCCTGGTCCACCTCCATGAACATGAAAACCACTGGGAATGCCAGAGCTGCCAGGGGTTGTACATGATACCCCGCAAGGCCGAGGCCAACCGGAAGGAAAAACCGTATCTCCGCACAGCCCTGAAAAAAACCATCCCTCTTTTCCTGGAACAGGAATTGGGTTGATCGAGATCAGCACGCAAAAAAGCCCTCACCCGAACAATCCGGGCGAGGGCTTTTTTGCGTGGTTGAAACTACATGAATTTTGTGCCGAACAGGGTCGCTTTCCGAACCCAGAGTTCCAGCATCTTCTCATCATCGAACTTGATTACGCCGTAAGCCAGGTTCTCCATGTCCATACCGGGAAGATAGATCAACACGACCAGCTTCTTGGTCACCCGCTTGTGATCCTTCCACAGGGTTTCGGCAAAATCCTTGAGCGCATCCCTGCCGGGCAGTTTGGAGGTGGAAAGAAACACCTTGAGCGTTATCCAGTTCTCGCCGAACTGCCGGGCCTCGGACTTTTCCACCAACCGATACTGATAGCCGTGGGCCGTCTGATTCGGCGTGGGATCAGGCCGCTTGCCCTTGGCAAAGGCGGACCGGTCTATGACCATTGTCTGCTGTTTTGGAACTGTCGCCACGACCGCTGACGGAGGTGCCGGAACAGGCTCGGAAACGACCGTTTCCGGTGTTGCGGGCATTGGCGCAACGGGCTCTGGGGCGGATGTCGCGGCCTCGGGCCGAACAGCTTCGCTCTTTATGGCTTCCATCGTGACCACCTCCGGGGCGGGCACGGGAACTGGAACGGAAACCGGCTTGACAACGGGCGCAGGACTCGTTGCCTTGTCGATCAGACTTTGCAGGGCATATCCCATGGAACTGCTTTCCGATCGAATCATGTCGTTGGCCGAAAACACCGCATACCAGCCATTTCGCAACAGACCGATCTGGACAATTTCGTTCGGCTTGAGCGTTCTGACCAGCGGCGAACTGGAGGTCCGGCTCTGACGAACATTGACCTTGGCCGTCAGAACCACGCGCAACATCTCTGAAGAAACAGGATCGGGCGCAGCAACTGCGGCACCACTGACCTGACCCGAGCCGCTCGGGACTTCCGCCACTTCCTGAACAGACGATTCCGTACCGGTTGCCAGTCCGGCCTTGGCCTTGGACTCTTCGGTGGCTGGCTGAAAATACTTGGCAGCGCAATACCCCATGGCATTCATCTGGGACCGAATGGTAGCATCAGGAGCAAACACCATTGTCCAGTCATCCTCGGGAAAGTCTATGAGCACATGCTCCATGCCATGGAGAGAGCCGACCTTGTTCCCCTTGACGCTGGGTTTGGAACGCACGTTGAGCGTCCGGGGAGTGTACACAAGCTCGCCCCAAACTACCGGCTCGTACCGACCGCGCGTCTTCTTGAGATACTTGGCATTGGAAAAACCCACGGCAGCGGCTTCACTGCTATCGGTTTCGCCAGGCTCATATATTGCCACCCAACCGTCTTTTTCATGGGCGATTCTGACTTTCTGTCCCGGATACAGGCTGCCTATCCAGGCCGCCTTGGGCGAACGGCTTGCCCTCAGATTGAGCGGTCTGTCGGGATACGCAATCTCGCCAAAGGCGAAAGCCGCGGACGCGACCAACAGCAGACAGGCGGCAACAAGGGTTGTCATTAGAATTTTATGCATATATTCACCCGCCTACTGCATGGAATCCAGTTCATTGATGACCCTATCGGTAATATCCACGGAGCTGTCCACATATCCGATGATCTCAGGATCAGTCAGGATCAGGGTGAACCCCATTTCCTGGGCAATAGCCTTGAGGGTGGAATCCGCCCGCTGCATGACGAACTGAATGAGCCGCCGTTCCTCGCTCTGAATTTCCAGGTTGCTGTTCTCCACCAACCGCTCGTAGTCCCGTACAGCCGCGCGCAAGCCGCTTTCCCGGCTCTGCTGCTCGGTCACTGACAGGGCCTTTTCCTTGAGACTTTCCTGCAACTTTTCAACCAGGCTCAGGGACTCGCGCACGCGTCGGTCCTTTTCCTTGCCGAGGCGGGACAGGTCTTCCTGGGCGATGCGTCCCATCTTCGATTCATTGATGATCCGCTGCGGATTGACGAATCCGACTTTGGACGACTGCGCCGATGCCGTGGCTGCACAGAGGGTGCATATCGCGACAAATGACAAAAGGACATGAACATGCTTCATAAAAATGACTGCCTTATTATCTTTAAGAATGGGGCAATGTAGCGACAACGCCGCCCCTTGTCGACCCATTACAGGGATGAAAGCGGATCCAGGTCGAGACTGGTGCGCACCATTTTCGAATTGCTGTTGGCCCTGTCCAGAAAGGAATAGAGAGTCCGCACCTTGCCCCAATCGTTCGACTTGACCAGACAGTTGAAACGCTTTCTGCCCCGCAGCATGGACAGCGGAGCCGGGGCCGGTCCGAGCACATCCACACCGATGGCCTTGGCCTGCTCCCGGAGGATATCCCCAAGCCTGCTCAGGACGGTCGGCCCCTCCTTGAACTCAACGGGAAAACTGATGCGTATGAGCGCAAGCCGGGAGAACGGCGGATACCGGAACAAGTTACGCCGTGACACTTCGCGTTCGAAGAATCCGGCATAGTTTGCGGCCAGGATATCCTTCCATACGGGGTGGCCCGGATTACGCGTCTGGATCAGCACCCGGCCCGGATCCTTGCCGCGTCCGGCGCGCCCTGCGACCTGCACCAGCAATTGAAAGGTTCGCTCCGAAGAACGGTAATCCGGCAGATTGAGACCGAGATCACCGTCAGCCACTACTACCAGAGTCACACCAGGGAAATGATGTCCCTTGGAGATCATTTGCGTTCCCACGAGAACCTGGGCTTCCCCCCGACCGAATGCGCCAAGGATTTCTTCCAGCCGCTCCTGCCGTCGGGTGGCGTCACGGTCCAAACGCAACACCTTGGTTCCTTCTGGGAGCTGCTCCTTGAGCACTTCCTCCAATTGTTCGGTGCCTTCGCCCATGGGAATGAAATTCGAACCACCGCAATTACGGCACAGGAGCGGATAGGAATAGGTCAGGCCGCAATAGTGGCAAACCAGCCGTTCCCGCCCCTTGTGGTAGGTCATACCCACCTCGCATTCGGGACAGCGCACGGTCTGGGCGCAGTCCAGGCAGTACATGAGCGGCGCATACCCGCGCCGATTGAGCATGACAATGACCTGCTCCCCGGCATCGACGGCATCGTGCATGGCGGCCTTGACCTTCGGGGAAAGCAGTTGGTTCGCATTGCTCAGACCGGAAATATCCACCAGTTCCACCTCGGGCAACCGGCTCTCTCCCACCCGGTTCTTCAACGTGGATACGGCGATGGCCCCCTGGCTGGCAGCATGGAATGTCTTGACGTCCGGCGTGGCCGAACCGAGCAGGAGCAACCCCTTGCCCCGGTCCATCCTGAACCAGGCGACCTCCTTTGCATGGTAGGCCAGCCGGTCTTCCTGCTTGAAGGATTCGTCGTGCTCCTCGTCCATGACCACCATGCCCAGCCCCGGCATGGGCAGAAACACGGCGGATCGGGTGCCGACCACGATGACCGGATTCTGCTCGCGGGCCAGTTCCCTGAACGCGGCTTCCCGCTTCTTGGGACTCTGGTAGCCATGATAAAAAATGGTGCGAACCTGCGGGAAGCGGCCGGCCACGGTCCTGTACAACTGGCAGGCAAGGGCCACCTCAGGGGCAAGCAATAGGACCGACTTCCCTTGTTCCAGGCACTTTTCAGCCATTTCCAAATAAAGAACGGTCTTGCCGGAACCGGTCACACCGTGCACCAGATGCGCTCCCCCTCCGTCATTCAACGTAACCGTCATGTCGACAAGAGCGGCCTGCTGCTCGTCTGTCAGGGCAAATTCACGGCCCTGAATCTCAGCGTCCGGCTTCGGTCCCTCGTCTATTTCGGCCAGTTGATCGGCGGTCAATTCACCAGTGCGGACAATACCCGCTCCTTCAAGCTTGGCGGCCACATCAGCAGTCCAATCCCCCAACCCGTGCCGCAAGGAAAACAAGCTTTGCGGACCGTTTTCCAAAAGATATTCCAGAAGCTGGAGTTGCCGTTTGGCATTGGGTCTGACCGCCCAGGGCGGATCGGATTCAAGGGAAACAAAGCGTTCCTCGGCTTCCTTGCGAGCATTGAAGACCACCCGCATGCGGCCGTCCAGCCACAGCTTCATAAGCTCGACTTTGTCATCAGGATGTGCCCGGACCAAATCCGCCGGGCGCATGGATGCCGGAAAATTCCGCTCGGAAAGATGCTTGTCCACCTTGAAGGTAACCGCAGCGGTACGAAGACCACGAGGCAGAGTTGTTTCAAGGATACGGCCCACATTGACCATCTGACGGGACGCAAGATTCACGGCCATGTCCACGAAGTCGTCAGAAAGCAGCGGTGTGCGTTCCAGTGGCCAGATCATTTCCTTGATTTCGATTCCCATGGGAACCTCGGCGGCAGGTCCGACAACGATACCGGCCCGATGGGATTTTCCAAACGGAATGATGACCCGCTGACCGGGGCTGAGGTCGGGAAAATGCGAAGGCCGCGCGTATGTCCACGCCTCATACGGTGGACTCACGAGCGTTACCTGCCAGAGATCGGCCATGTCGCCAACTACCTGACCAGGGGATAGCGAAAGGAATCCCGCAGGAACTGAAAAGGCATGGACGGTTCCGCACACGGCCTCACGGCAAACAGATCGCGCTCATACAGTTCGGGCTTGTTTGCGCCGTTCAGCCTGACCCACTCCACTGCGGCCTCAAGCCTTTCATCACCCGCAAGCACAACCACACGTTGAGGAACACGGTATCCCGCAAACGTCTTGTAATCGAGAAATTCCACCGTGATCATCCCGCTTTCCGAGGCATAGCGCACCAGCAGCGGCGCAAAATCCTCATTATTGAGATACACGGCAGGCCTGGTGTCATCGCCTGGTTCCACGCCGAGCATGAAACACGGGATGTCGCCGCAGAAGCCGAAGTTGCCCGTGGTCTCGTCCACGCCCCAGGACTTCCAGGAATCCAGCGGGGCTGGCGGCATCCAGACAAACAACGGAGACGATGCAAACCCCTCGACAGTGCAGGAACCGACCACAGTGCCGCCGCGCCCTATGGCCATGGCCGAATCTCCGGCCTGCCACTCCTGCCGCCATTTGCCTCCGGCATACCAAACCTTGACCGACACTTCCGGATAGTCGGGAAAGGTCATCTTGGCTTCCCAGGAAGTCAGGGGACCGAAGTTCTTGCGAAGCCCCCCTGCCAATTCTTCGCCGTCAGGCGTAAAGGCAGAGGCGGGCAACGCCGTAAGGCACAATAGGAGAATGAGATACAGTGTCTTCATTTTTCTTTGTTACTCAAACGCCTGTGGATTTGCGGACTGACAAAGGCGCAACCGCACGCGTTGTTCAGGATTATTCCGAACAAGGCAGCAGTTCATGCAAACGCTTGACAAGATCGTCATGAAGCTCTTCATCATGCAAGGCAAAATAAATATTGGCCGTAAGGTATTCAACCCAGTCACCGGCATCAAAACGCTGACCGCCCAGCTTCACTGCAATGAGCTTGTCCTGATCAGCCAGTCCCTGAAGCGCGTCGGTAAGTTGGATTTCGCCACCGACGCCCGCCTTTTGACCTTCAAGAATATCAAAAATTTCAGGCAACAGGACGTAACGACCGATGATGGCAAGGTTGGACGGAGCGGCTTCTGCGGACGGTTTCTCCACCAGGTTGGTCACACGGTACATGTGATTGCCAAGGCGTTCTCCACCTATCACACCGTATTTACTGACCTTCTCTTCAGGAACCTCAATGACGCCCACAACGGCCTTGCCGGTCGCCTGGGCAGCCTTGATCAACTCGCCGATGCCGGTATTCTTGCCGAACATGAGGTCATCGCCAAGCATGACCGCAAACGCTTCGTTCTTGCAGATCTCGCGGGCAGTGAGCACTGCGTGGCCCAGGCCGAGTTGTTCCTTTTGTCGGACGCCGATGACGTTGACCAGATTGGCCACCCGGCGGACTTCCTCAAGCAGTTTGGTCTTTCCGGCCCGTTCAAGAAGCTGCTCCAGCAAAAAGTTACGGTCGAAATGATCCTCGATGATCGTCTTGTTCTGGTTGGTCACGAAAACCACATCCGTCAGACCGGCGTCAATGCCTTCCTCAACGATATACTGCACGATAGGCTTGCGAAAAATGGGCAGCATTTCCTTGGGAACATTCTTGGTGGCCGGGAGTGAACGTGTACCCCATCCAGCAACGGGTATGACGACCTTCTTGATATCCATAGAATCCTCCATTTAAGAAATGATATTATTTCAAATAATTTTCACAAGACTGGACAATCTCGTCCGTATACATGTCGACCTTGTCGGCATCGGGGCCTTCCACCATGACCCGGCAGACCGCTTCGGTGCCGGAATATCTCAACAACACCCTGCCCTTGCCCTTGAGTGCGTCTTCGACCTTGCGCACGGCCGCCTGGACCTCGGGAACCTGGTCAAAGGGAATTTTCCGTTTCACGTGGACATTCTTGAGAACCTGGGGAAACGGCTCCAAAAGCCCTGCCAATTCGGACAAAGGCCGTTCCTTTTCGCGCATGATGCGGAGTAGCTGGAGCGCGGCAAGCAATCCGTCGCCCGTGGTGGAATGTTCCATGAAGATGAGATGCCCCGACTGCTCGCCGCCGAGCATGGCCCCTTCCCGCCGCATGGCCTCCACTACATACCGGTCGCCGACGTCAGTCCGCAGCAATGTCCCGCCGTTGTCCTTCATGAACAATTCCAGGGCCATGTTGCTCATGACCGTGGATACCAGCATGTTACCCGGCAAGGCGCCCTTCTCCATCAGTTCCAAAGCGCACAAAGCCATGATCTGATCGCCGTCCAGGATACGCCCGTTCTCGTCGCAGACAATGAGCCTGTCGGCGTCGCCGTCCAGGGCAATACCCATATCCGCCCGCTCTTCCATGACCATTCTGGAAATGACTTCGGGATAGAGCGAACCGCACTTCTGGTTGATATTCAAGCCGTCAGGGGTCACGCCGACCCGGATGACCTTCGCACCCAATTCTTCCAGTACAACAGGAGCAACACCGTAGGCCGCGCCATGGGCGCAATCGAGCACGATCTTGCAACCGTCCAAGGTGAGATTGGGAGAAAAACTGTTCTTGAGATACACGATATACCGACCATGGGCGTCGGTTATGCGATGAGCACGCCCGACATCCTCGGCAGGAGGATAATCCCATTGGGTGTCGTTGTTCAGAACCAGTTCGCTGATCTCGTCCTCCACCTCGTCGGGCAACTTGAATCCGTTGTGATCAAAGAACTTGATGCCGTTATCCATAAACGGATTGTGAGACGCGGAAATAACCACACCCAAATCAGCGCGCATGTTCCGCGTCAGGAAGGATATGGCCGGGGTAGGCATGGGACCGACCAGAAATACATCCATGCCATTGGCGCACAGCCCACTTGTCAGAGCGGTCTCGAACACGTACCCGGACAACCGGGTATCCTTGCCTATAACCACACGGTGATGCCGTTTGCCGTTGCGAAAATACTGACCGGCGGCCAGGCCCAGCCTGAGCGCGATCTCCGGGGTCATGGGAAATATATTGCCCTGACCGCGCAAGCCGTCGGTTCCGAATAGCCTCTGCTTCATGGATTGCTCCGAAACGCCGCCGTTAAGGCGGTCTAACCTTTCTTAAGAGTGGTCGTCACTGTTTCCGGGTTCCGTTTTTCCAAACGGCAACCGTCAGGAAGAGTGACATCGTAATCCAGTTCGAAAGTGCCCGGAGCCATGGTTGTGCCGAATGTCAGAGAGGCTCCGATCGCCTTGCGATACTCATCGTCATGGAACAGGAAAACCGGTCCCTCGATCAACAGACGCACGTACTGCTGAGAGACCGTGGCCTTGTAGCCCCCGGGTTCATGAAACTCAAGAGGAACCTTGACCCAAATCTGGCGGGTCTTGGGAGTGAAGAAGGCCTCGACCCGCACTTGGCCGGGTGAAGCTTCAATCTTTGCGGGCAACTCCAGGGCCACGTCCTCGGCCCACGACTTGGGCACGTCTTCAGGAAAATCCTCATTGAGGACCACCCTGGCGGAGGTAATCTTCCTGAGCATGGTCTCCGGCCCCCGAATGACTACCAAGTCGGGTACGGCAAGGACTTCCTGCAATTTGTAGTCGGCATTGAGATTACCGGCCCAGGCAGCCTCCACATGGATTTCCTTGGAAATACGCCTGTCCACCTTCAATTTCAATCTGTTGGGTTTGACCTCGATGATTTCATAGGTCGAAGACAGGGGAATCTTGGATGTCTCTATGTCCACCACCCGCTCGCCGATCTTGAGATCACTGACGTTCACCGGGTAGGTCAAATTCTGGGAAGAAAGGTTGCCGACCAACCCCTTGGGACCACGCAGGCGGACCTGGATCTTGTCCACCAGACCGTCCTCGATGATAAGGCCTTCCGGCGGATTGGTCATGACGAGCGGCATGTCCACCCAGGTCTCAACCACCTCCCGGCCGGTCACCAGAAACCAGGTAAACACGGCCAATGCGATGGAAAGAATGACAGTTTGCCAGTTCTTCATATCAACGTCCCAATGCGTTCTTGAGCACGCGGCGCAAACGGGTTTCATCCAAACTGGTAGTCAATCGCCCGTTCATGGCAACCGAGACCTCGCCGCGCTCCTCGGATACCACTATGGTCACAGCGTCCGAGCCTTCGGAGATACCGAGAGCCGCCCTGTGACGGGTACCGTACATGGGTTGCCCCCTGAGCTTGCTGGACAGCGGCAAAATGCACGCGGCAGCCACTATGCGGTCACGCCGGATAATGATCGCCCCGTCATGCAGAGGCGTTTCTGTGACGAAAATGGTCTCAATGAGTTCGGTATTCACCTTGGCGTCCAACTCGATACCGCGTTCCACGATATCGCCAAGCGGCATGTTCTTCTCCATGACGATGATGGCTCCGGTGGAAGAATGAGACATGCTCATGACCGCCTTGGTCAATTGGTCCAAGGTATCGTCCCGCATCTGGGACTTGGTCCAGAACCGCCTGGTACCCACGGAGGCCAAAGCCTTGCGGATATCGGTCTTGAACAGGATGATCACCACCAAAAAGATGGACGTCAGAAATTCGCCGAGCAGGGCGTTAAGCGTATACAGGTTGAATATATCGGAAAAATAATAGATTATCAGCACTATGACCATGCCATAGAGAACTGCGGCAGCGCGTGTGCCGCGAACAAGCACGATAAGATTGTAATACAGGAAAGCTACCAGCCCGATATCGAGCAGCACTCTCCAGGTAATCTGTATTCCGAAAAGCTCAAACATAATATTTAACTACGCTAATTCCCGAGCTATGGTCAACGCCTGGCGCGCAAATTCGACTTCGTGTACACGATGAACGGCAACGCCCTTGGCTGCCATCAATGACGTGGCTGCCTGAGTTGCGTTCTGCCTCTGGTCGACCTTAAGTCCCAACAGCCCTTGCCACAAGGATTTATTGGACAATCCCAAATATAAGGGAAAACCCAGCGACTTGAAACGCTCCACTTCCCTGAGGATAGCCAGGTTATGCTCCAGCGTCTTGCCGAACCCGATGCCCGGATCGAGAACGACACGATCCATGGGCAACCCCACCTTGTCAAGCCGTGCCAGGCGCTCTTCGAAAAAGGCCATGATCTCGTCTATGATATCCGTATACTCCGGTTGATCCTGCATGGCCTCCGGCTTCCCCTGGGAATGCATGAGCACGTAACCGGGTTTGTACCGGGCCAGGACATCCAACAGGGCGGGATCAAACCGGAAGGCGGAAACGTCGTTGACGATATGCGCTCCGGCCTCAAGGGCCTGCGCCGCCACCTCGGCCTTGTAGGTATCAACGGAAATGACCGCATCGAGACCGGCCCCGGCCAACCGGGTTATCACGGGCACGACACGCCGAAGCTCCTCGGCTTCGCTCACGGAATCGGCATACGGCCGGGTGGACTCCCCTCCGACGTCCAGGATATGCGCACCCTGGCGAACCAGTTCGAGACCGTGCTCCACGGCGGACGACACGTCTTCATGCGCGCCTCCGTCATAGAAGGAGTCCGGGGTCACGTTGACGACTCCGGTAATAAAGAAGGGGGCAGGCCCCAAGACCTTGCCCCCTTTAAGTGTCCATGTTGTCTCAATCATCAATAGTATCGTGATTACTGTATCTTGTTATCGGAATCGTCCCCATCGGGTTCGGATTTTCCGTCGTCTTCTTCAAGGATGAAATCATTCCCGGTTTCGGCCGGGCTTTCGCTGACGGGCTTGTATCCGGGGTCGGTCGTCTTCACGACACGACCATCAGCAGTATACCCGGCAACGGTTCCATCGGAAGAGGCATTGCCGCCTGAGTTATTACCAGAGCTATTGACCGGTTCCATGGGCGGCAATTCCTTGCCTTCCATGAGCAGATCGATATCCGCACCTGTGATGGTCTCACGGTCGAGCAATGCCTGAGCGATCAATTCCAACACATCAAGGTTGCCCTTGAGCAGTTCTGTTGCCTTTTCGTAGGCTTCGTCCACAAAGCGGCGCACTTCTGAATCGATCAACTTGGCCGTTTCCTCGCCATAGTCCTTGCTGTGGATGAGTTCCTTACCCAGAAAGACCTGTTCCTGATTTTCACCGAAACTCATGGGTCCGATCTTGTCGGACATGCCCCACAGGCAGACCATGTTATGCGCAGTCTTGGTGGCCCGCTCGATGTCGTTGCTGGCTCCGGTGGTCAACTGATTCAAAACGAGTTCCTCGGCGACACGGCCACCCAGAAGCATGGCAATATTATTCTTGAGGAATTCCTTGGAATAGCCGTACCGATCCTCACCAGGCAACTGCATGGTCACGCCAAGGGCGCGACCGCGGGGGATGATGGAAACCTTGTGGACCGGATCGGTACCGGGCAGGAGTTTTGCCACCAGGGCATGTCCTGCCTCGTGGTAGGCCGTGGTCCGCTTTTCATCATCGGAAAGAATCATGGAGCGCCGTTCGCGACCACCCATCATGACCTTGTCCTTGGCCTCCTCGAAATCACCCATCTCCACCCGGTCCTTGCCGAGCTTGGCTGCCCCCAGGGCGGCCTCGTTGACCAGGTTTTCCAGGTCAGCACCGGAAAAACCGGGCGTGCCGCGGGCGATGACTTCCAGATTCACTTCAGGAGACAGCGGGGTCTTGCGGCTGTGCACCTTGAGGATACGTTCCCGCCCGCGCAGATCCGGGTTGGGAACCACAACTTGACGGTCAAACCGACCGGGCCTGAGCAGAGCCGGATCAAGCACGTCGGGACGGTTGGTGGCGGCCACCAGGATAACGCCCTCGTTGGATTCAAAACCGTCCATTTCAACAAGCAACTGGTTCAGGGTCTGCTCGCGCTCGTCATGTCCACCGCCGAGACCTGCCCCGCGCTGACGGCCAACGGCATCAATTTCGTCAATGAAAATCAGACAAGGAGCATTTTTCTTGCCCTGGGCAAACAGGTCACGCACACGGGATGCGCCCACGCCCACGAACATCTCCACGAAGTCCGAACCGGAAATGGAGAAAAACGGGACATTGGCCTCTCCGGCCACGGCCCGCGCCAGCAGGGTCTTACCCGTACCGGGACCGCCCACCAGAAGGACACCCTTGGGGATACGACCTCCCAGACGGGTGAACTTGCGCGGTTCGCGCAGGAAATCGACTATCTCGGAGAGTTCTTCCTTGGCTTCATCCACACCGGCCACATCCTCGAAGGTGACCTTGGCGGTCTCCTCGTTTATGAGGCGCGCCTTGGACCGCCCAAAGCTCATGGCTCCGCGTCCACCGCTGCCACCGCCCTGCATCTGGCGCATGAAGAAAATCCAAACGCCGATGAGCAGAAGCATGGGGAACCAGGACAACAGCATGGTCAGGTACCAGGGAGATTCATCCGGCGGCTCGGCCTTAACCTCGACGCCTTTGGAGATCAGGTTCTGGATCATGTTCGGATCGTCCGGGGCGTAGGTCTGGAACGACTCGCCCGAACTCTTCACACCGGAGATCTTGGGACCCTGAATTTTTACCTGGGTCACAGTTCCGCTGTCCACCATCGACAGGAACTCGCTGTAGGACGGCGTGTCTCTGGGAACCGGGGGCTGGTTAAAAAGATTGAACAGGACAACCATCAGGATGAAGATGATCGCCCAGATAACAAGGTTTTTCATATGGTTGTTCAAAGGAGATTCCTCCGTAAGGGTCAAATGCGATGGCCCGAAAGCCGGGCGAGGTATCACTTCACAGCGATATCAAGTCTCTAGAGTAATGCCCCTGTCTCAAAAATCAAGGTGTTCACACAAAAAAGCTCCTACCCGGATTGTCCGCTACAGGGACCCGAGCCACTCTTTCAACCCGCTGATCTGCGCCAGCACGGAATCCGGACCGGTCCCGCCAGGGGATGTCCTCCGCTCGATGGCCGCCGCATAATCCAGCACGCCGAAGATATCCCCCTCGATATCTTCAGAAAATTGCTTCAATTCGGAAAGCTCCATATCTTCCAGCCCCAAGCCTTTTTTCTCGGCATAGGCCACGGCTGCGCCCGTGATGTGATGCGCATCGCGGAAGGGAACGCCCTTGGCCGCAAGATAGTCGGCCAGCTCGGTGGCATTGAGAAAACCGCGCTTCACTGTGGCGACCATCTTTTCGGGCACGAACTCGATCTGCCGGAGCATGTCGGCCATGATGCCCAAAGATGCGGACACGGTTTGATCCGCGTCAAAAAACGGCTCCTTGTCTTCCTGCATGTCCCGATTGTAGGTCATGGGCAGCCCTTTGATGAGCACCAGCAAACCCATGAGTGAACCGACCACCCTGCCCGTCTTTCCGCGCATGATCTCGCAGGCGTCGGGGTTCTTCTTCTGAGGCATGATGCTCGATCCGGTGGAATACTGATCGGGCAACTTCACATAGCCGAAATTCGGATTGGCCCAGATGATGATCTCCTCGCAGAAACGGGAGAGATGCACCATGACCAGACTGCCTGCAAACACGGACTCCAGCACAAAATCGCGATCGGACACGGCATCCATGGAGTTGGCGAAAATCTCGTCGATACCCAGGTCATCGGCCACGGCCTGCGGGTTCACCGGGTGGGTGGTTCCGGCCAGCGCGGCCGCGCCGAGCGGCATGACCCGCACCCGCTTGAGGGCGTCGGTGACGCGCGCATGGTCGCGCTTGAACATCTGGCAGTAAGCCAGCAGATGGTGCGCCAGACTCACGGGCTGGGCAGGCTGAAAATGAGTGCAGCCGGGCAGCATGGTTCCCTTGTGTTCTTCGGCGCGGGCCACGAAGACCTCGACGAGACTCGCAAGATACTGCTGCCAGCAGGCCAGACGCGCGGCCACATGCAATCTGAAATCCAGGGCCACTTGATCGTTTCGGCTGCGGGCCGTGTGCAGTTTTCCGCCCAGGGGTCCGACGATCTCTGTCAGCCGGGACTCGATGTTCATGTGCACATCTTCAAGCTCTGTCCGCCACTGAAACTCGCCGGATTCGATCTCCGCCTTGACCCGGTCAAGGCCGCCACAGATGGCCGAGGCTTCGTCAGCGGTCAAGAATCCCTGCCTGGCCAACACCCGTGCATGGGCCTGGGAACCGCGAATATCCTCGGCGTAAAGCAGCCTGTCAAAGGACACCGATTCCGAGTACGCCTCCATGGACGCGGCTGTTCCTTCGGCGAATCTCCCGCCCCACATTTTCTTTTCTGCCATAAACTACTCGCAGGAATCTTCGTTGTCTTTCCCGCCCCATTTGGACTGCTGCATCCGCCCCTTCAGCCTGAGACCCACCAGCTTGATGAAGCCTGCGGCGTCGGCCTGGTCGTAGACGTAGTCTTCCTCAAAGGTGGCCAATTCCGGATTGTACAGCGAGAACGGCGATTTGCGACCAAGCGGTACACAGTTGCCCTTGTAGAGCTTGACGCGGACAGTGCCGGTAATCTTTTCCTGGGACTTGTCGATCATGGCCTGCAACGCTTCGCGCTCGGGCGAGAACCAGTATCCATAATAGACCATCTCGGCGTATTTGGGAATAAGGCTGTCCCGCAGATGCATCATCTCACGGTCCATGCACAACCCCTCCAGATCGCGGTGGGCCGCGGCCAGGATAGTGCCGCCCGGGGTTTCATACACGCCGCGGGATTTCATGCCCACGAACCGGTTTTCGACCATGTCCACACGACCGATGCCGTGCCTGCCGCCCATTTCGTTGAGCTTGGCGAGCAAGGCCGCAGGAGAATACTTCACGCTGTTGATGGCGATGGGATCACCCGCCTCGAAATCAATGGTGATTTCCTCGGGCTTATTGGGGCACTTCTCGGGCGGCGTGATATTGCGATAGCAGTCCGGGCCGGGGGCATTCCAGGGATCTTCCAGCTCACCGCCCTCGAAAGAGGTGTGCAGCAGGTTGGCGTCAATGGACCACGGCTTCTTGCGGCTCACAGGGATGGGAATCTTGTTTTCGGTGGCGTAATTGATGAGGTCCGTCCGGGACTTCAGCTCCCATTCGCGCCAGGGGGCGATGGTCTGCATCCTCGGATTCAGAGCCATGGTGGCCAGCTCGAACCGAACCTGGTCGTTGCCCTTGCCTGTGGCACCGTGGGCCACGGCCTGGGCGCCTTCCAATTCGGCGATCTCCACCATGCGCTTGGAAATCAGCGGACGGGCAATGGCGGTACCGAGCAGGTACCGGCCCTCATACAGGGCATTGGCCCGAAACATGGGAAAAACATAATCGCGAACGAATTCCTCGCGCATATCCTCGACGTAGGCCTTGACCGCACCGGTGGCCAACGCCTTTTCTTCTATGCCGTCCATCTCTTCGCCCTGACCAAGGTCGGCGGTCATGCAGATGACTTCGCAATTGTACTGATTCTTGATCCACTTGAGGATGATGGAGGTGTCCAACCCACCGGAATAGGCCAGCACGACCTTTTCAATTTTCTGCATTATATATCCCTCGTATCCAAATAAATTATTTATATATCCATTCAAGAATGGCTTTTTGCATGTGCAACCTGTTCTCTGCCTGATCCCAGACGATGGAGGCCGGGGACTCGAACACGGCTTCAGACACTTCCTCGCCGCGATGGACGGGCAGGCAGTGCATGAACTTGGCGTCAGCAGCAGCCTTGCCCATGAGCGAATCATTGACCTCGAACCCGGCAAAGGCGGCTTCGCGCTTCTTCTGCTCTTCTTCTTGGCCCATGGAAGCCCAGACATCGGTATTGACGTAATGCGCACCGGAAACGGCCACGGCAGGGTCGCGGGTCAGGGTCACCTTTGCGCCCAGGTCCACGGCCTTGTCCAGAATGGCCTGATCCGGCTCATACCCTTTAGGGCAGGCCAGGGTCAGCTCATAGCCGAACGCGGCTGCACCGTTGATGAAGGAATGGGCCATGTTGTTGCCGTCGCCTACCCAGGCCACCTTGAGATCTTCGAGGTTCGGCGTGCGTTCATACATGGTCAGCACGTCGGCCATGATCTGGCAGGGATGGTATTCGTCGGTCAGGGCATTGACCACCGGGATATCACCGTATTCGACCAGGGTTTCCAACTTCTCCTGGCCGAAGGTTCGCACGATGAGACCGTCCGCGTATCGGGTCAGAACCCGGGCGGTGTCTTTCAGCGGCTCACTGCGGCCCAGTTGAGAATCCTTGGAAGCGATAAACACGGGATCGCCGCCGAGCTGGCGCACGCCAACCTCGAAAGACACACGGGTCCGAGTGGAGGCTTTTTCAAAAATCAAGAGCAGGGTTTTGCCAGCCAAAAGATCAGTCCGGACCTTGTTGTCCTTCATTTCCTTGGCCCTGAGCAGAACCTGCTTTGCCTCATCCCTTGGGATATCCAGAATGGTCAGAAAATGTTTGGGCATCGTACGTTTACTCCATCATCGATTGCCTTGATATAACGAAAGAGATGGAGTTTGGCCCATATCAAAATGAATGTAAAGGATTTTGGGAGGCCAAAAAAGCCGGGAAATGCAGGCGTGACGCCCATGTCCGGCCAGTGATTCCTCTGTCGAAAACAAAACGTTACGTTCGCATATCCGGCACCTAGATTTGAACCGTCACTCGCTATGGAATGGTCGGTTCTGGTAGTAGATGATAACCGCTAATGCTTCTTGAGCCAGTCATAGAATTGTTTGAGTGTCAGGATGCGGCTGGCAGGACCGCTACGAACATAGAATTCCTCACTCTTTCCAGAATCAAGGATCGCCGGAGCCGGAGCCGGTATACAATGGACGCGCAAGACCTTCTGTCCCCGGACCTCGATAACGGCGCTGTCGATGTAGCGTGAAAATTCAGTACCGATGTGCCTGTTGACCAGATTATTGAAATGCAGCAGGGCCCGGTCGTCGCTGTCAAAGTCATCTTCGCCGAACCCGGTCACGGTCCCGTCGTCCGCCACACCGACAAGCAATGTGCCCCCCTCGGAGTTGATGAAGGCGGATACGGTCTTGAGGCTGGCGTGCTCGATCTCCCGACCGTTTTTGCCGGACTTGAGGTTGAATCGCAGTGTCTGCTTGAATTCGACCCGCCCTCCTTCGCCCGAGCTGATAATATCCAGAACATCCTGCTCGGTGACAGCGGCTTCCCGGCGCATTCCAAGGGCCTCTATCCGCCCCCGGTTCCTGTGCAGAACAAACAGAACGCCAAAGGCGACCATGATCAGGACCACGGCCCCCCACTGCAGGAAGGAATCGCTGGTCAGGGTGGAAAGGACGTTATTCCTGGGTACGGCCACTCCAAGCGACATGGTGTCGCCGAAGATGGTCAGCGGCAGGGCATAAGCCCACCAGATTTCACCTTCCACCACATAGGAAAAAGGCCCGACAGGCGCATCGGTCGCCAACCGGGTGACCGCCGTCCTGACCACGGGATCGCTCAGCTCATCCGACCGCAACGGTTTGCCGCCCTGCTCGCGGACCGACTCGGTCCCCGCAGCATTGACGGACATGGCCACGCCGTTGGCCCAATAGAGAAAAATCCGTTCCGCACCGCCCTTTTCCGCACCGCCCAACTGGGACAGGATGGCATCCACGGGAAAAGCAAAGGAAAGCATGAGCCTTCCACCGCCCTGTGCTTCAACCAGGGACGAAGCCGTAACCCAAGCCCCTTCGGCATGATGAAAACTATTTGAACTTCGCCAGTTGACCTGCCCCGGCTCCAGATGTGCGAACTCTTCGCCCAAAATCCGGTTCACCTGCGGTAAGTCCACTGTCCACCCCGTAAAATCGGCATCCTGCTCGTTACCGTTTCTATAGAGAGTCCATGTCATGTTCATATGGTTTTGATCAGGGACGGCTTCGACCACTCCGCCGAACCGCCTGGTGAGCATGTATTGCAAACCCTGAACATCGCTGACAAAGGCCGCAGTCACCGCCGGATGCTTTTCAAAAACCTTCTGGAACTCCTTTCGCAGATCGCCTGGCTCGAGGCTGGAGAGCACACCTTCGCCGATTTCCCCGTTGGAGTTTCGTACCGCATTGAGTAGCACGGTTACCGCACCGGACAATCCCCGTGCGGAACTTTCCACTGCCACCACGGCCGCATCCCTGCGGATTTCCCACACGCCCCAGTAGGCCAGCGCGCCGATGGCAGCCACCGTAAAAATGACGCCGAAAAAGACAACCTGATAGAGTTCCTTGCCCCGAATGCCTCTTTTACGCTTCATGCCTACCCCGCTATCCCGCAATCGGCCTGTTCCAGAACAACCCTGTCCACGGCGCCGTCGGTCAGCGCATACATTTCCTCGCCGTGATCATACCCGGCAAGATGCAGGAGTCCGTGGGCCAGCAACCGGACCAGATGCTCCATCGGATCCTGACCGTAAAGATCCGTCTCGCGGCCAAGGGCGTCCACGGACAATGCCAGCTCCCCGAGAAATACGGCCGAGTCCTCGTCGGCATGGTCCGCCCCATGGTCTTCGACGTCCGCCGGAAAACTGAGAATATTGGTAGGGCCGGTACAGCCAAGGAATTCCTTATTGAGACGGGCTATTTCACGATCATCCACGAGCTTGAGGGAAAAGGTCTTTCCGGTCAGACCCAAGGCATCGAGAATGACATCCGTCAACGCCCCCAGCTCATGCCGGGAAAGCGGGAACCTCGGGTCAAGCCGGGTTTCGTACAAGATCTCCACATGACCGGCCGAACTCACTTGCCGTTCCTCTCATGAATGTCATAGGCCCGGACAATGCGTCCCACCAGGGGATGCCGGATGACGTCGTGTTCGTCAAAAGTGATGAACTTGACACCGGCGACATTGCCCAGGATACGCCGGGCATGAAGCAGGCCTGAATTGGAATGGACCGGCAGATCGATCTGGGTGATGTCTCCGGTGACCACCGCCTTGGAGCCGAAGCCCAACCGGGTAAGAAACATCTTCATCTGCTCCGGCGTGGTGTTCTGGGCCTCGTCCAGGATGATGAAGGCGTCATTCAGGGTACGGCCGCGCATGAAGGCGAGCGGCGCCACCTCAATGATCCCTGACTCCTGATAATCCTGAACCTTGGCGAAGTCGAACATGTCATGCAGGGCGTCGTAGAGGGGGCGCAGATAGGGATTGATCTTTTCGGCCAGATCACCGGGCAGAAAACCGAGCTTTTCACCGGCCTCGACAGCCGGGCGGGTCAATACGATGCGCTTGACCTCACGCCGGGCCAGTGCGCCCACGGCCATGGCCACGGCCAGATAGGTCTTGCCCGTGCCTGCCGGACCAATGCCGAAGGTCATGTCCGACTCGCGGATGGCGTCCAGGTATTCGCGCTGGTTCAGGGACTTGGGCGACACGGTCCGCTTGCCGGAAGTGGCGTAGACATCGCCCTTGAAAACCTCGCCTACGTCGGCTGACGGCTGACGTTCAAGAATACGACAGGCGAAATCCACGTCCTGGGGATAAATGGCCTTGCCCCGCCGGATCATGGCGTAAAGCTGGGTCAGGACCTGGGCCGCCAGGTCCGCCTTGTCCTCCTCCCCTTCCGGTAAATTGATGACAACGGAGTTTCCACGGCTTTCAATGCGCGCCCCGATGCGCTCACCCAGGAGCTTCAGGTGCTGGCCGTGAGGTCCGAAAAGCTGGCTGGCCAAATGGCCGTCGTCGAATTCAAGCTTGGTGACGGACAGAGTCGTTCCCTCCGATTATTCCTTGGCGCGCAAAAACATCCACTTGCATGCCTTGCGCTCCAGTATATTGGCTATTTCATACAGGGCCGCGCCCATGATGGACATGCCCAGGATGCCGGAGAACATGGTCAGGTAGTCCATGGCTCCCCACGCGTCCATGATCATATATCCCAGCCCCCGTGTGGTGGCAAAGGATTCCACGAAAAAAAGCACGGCCACGGACACACCGGTGCCGAGCCGCAGGGCCGTGAACCCGTGGGGCAGGGAGGCAGGAAGCAGGACCTCGCGCAACACGTCCATGTTCGTGCCGCCCAGGGACCGGACCGAATCGAAATACTTGGGATGGATGGATCGGACCCCATCCCTGGTGGTGACCAGAATCTGATAGCCGAGGATAAGCGCTATCATGGCGATCTTTGAGGTGTCGCCCAGCCCGAGCAGGAGCAGGAAAATCGGCAGGAGCACTATCTTGGGGACCGGATAGGTCAAAAAAACGAACGGGGCCAGCACGGCGTCCACGCCCGTGACGCTGCCCATGATCAATCCGAGGGGGAAGGCCACACCCCAGGCCAGGATCATGGCCGTGACAGCGCGGTAGCCGCTGACCAGGAAATGCTCCCAGAAAAGCTGCGTGCCCATGGCCTGCACCAGCGCGAACAGGGCGTCCTCCGGGTACGGCAGGATAACGCCCCCCAAGGCCAGGGCGGCCAGCTTCCACAGAATGCCCATGACCAGAACGACCAGTCCGTAGCGGAGACAGCATCTGCACATCCCTACCATAATGCCTCCACCGTATGCCGCAACTGCTTGAGCAGGGCAAAACACTCTTCGGTGTCGCGAATGCGCGCATCGCCGAATCCGGGATTCTCGAACACGGCCACGGGACGGGCCGGACGGGCCGACATGACCATGATGCGCTTGCCGAGCATGACGGCCTCTTCCAGAGAATGGGTGACCAGCACATACGGCACCTGGCTCCGCTGCCAGGTTTCCAGCAGGGCCAGTTGCAGCCGCTCACGTGTCAGGGCGTCAAGGGAGGAAAAAGGCTCGTCCAGCAGGGTCAACCGGGGGCAGGAGACAAAGGCGCGGGCAATGGCCACGCGTTGCTGTTCCCCGCCGCTCAGGTTCGCCGGATAGTCGTTGTCGCGCCCGAGAATACCGACCTCGGCCAGTTGCGCCCTGGCCCGCTCCAGCCGTTCACGCCTGCCCACGGACTGTATCTTCAGCCCCAGGGCCACGTTGTCGATGACGGAACGCCAGGGCAACAGGCCGTAATCCTGCAAAATGATGGAAACATCCGAGGTCGGAGCCGTGATGGGACGCCCGTCCAGCAACGCCCGGCCCATGTCCGGGGCGGCCAGTCCGCTCAGGAGATAGAGCAAGGTGGTCTTGCCGCACCCCGAAGGACCGACCACGGCCAGGGTCTCCCCGTTCCCGAGGGAAAAGGAAACTTCCTCGATGACGGTTTGTCCGTCATAGGATTTGGCCAGGTTCTCGGCAATCAACATACGCTAGGGAATGATCGGAGAAAGTGCGGTTTCATGCGCCACCTTGGTCTTGAGCAGTCCCTTTTCCAGCATCCATGCCTGCACCTCGTCCAGTTCCGCCGTGGTGGGCAGTGCGGGAGCAGGGAAAGGATAGACGGGAAATTCGGATACCAGGGGCTTGGGAATCCGGCAGGTCTCGGCCATGAGCTGACGATAATCCTCCGGGGCGTCGGACAAGCGCTGCACCGCCTCCCTGTAGGCGGCGATAAACCGCCTGTACGCATCGCCATCGTTCTTGAAATAGTTCTCGTGAAGACAAAGCACGGTCAGGGGCAGATCAAGATCCTCTGCCGTGGCCAAAAGCCCTCCCCCCTTGAGTCGGGCCAGGGAAAGCAGCGGCTCGGGCAGGAGCGCACTGTCCACCTGATCGGTCATGAGCATCTGGAGCCGGATGGGCATCTTCTTGATTTCCACCTGGGAGAAATGGCCCCGGTTCACGCCCAGGTGGTCCTCCATCTTGTCAGCCAGAAACTCCATGACCGTGGATTTGGACAGGGCCAGGCTCCGCCCTTTCATGTCGCCCAGATCACGATCCTTGTTGGCAGGCGAAAGCGCGATGCCGAACATGGGATATCCGGGCGTGGTGCGCCAGGAGGTCAGGGCTATGCGCATGGGAACACCCTGATGTATAAGCATGTATGTGGCGATGAGGTCGCCGAAATAACCGTCGATCCGGCCGGTCTGCATAGCCGTGTCGCGCTCCAGAGCTGACATGAACCCGACCAGCTCCACATCCAGACCATGTTTCGCGAACAGGCCGTCCTTGACCGCCACCTGAAGCGGCAGCGTATCGATGACCGGCAGGATGCCGAACCGGACGGCATGGCTCTCAGCATGGGCGGAAACAGAAAAAATCAGGGTCACAACAACAGCAAACAGAATTTTTTTCATCAAACACTTCCCCTTAACTTTGCTGGCGATGATTTAACACGGCAAAACCAGAAAGAAAAGCGGACAGGATGTGACCTGTCCGCCGTTATTCGTTGTTTTCCTGCCCGGACTAGGAAATGCTGACCCGCTCTCCAAATTGCTCACGCATGAACGCCTTCAAAGAATCCTCTGTCCTTTCGACTGTCGGAGGCAGCTTCTCGAGATTGTATAAATACACTATTTTAAATCGAATTCTGGGACCAACATTCCTTCCCACCCGATAGACTATAAAACCCGGGCCAGTAGCCGTATATCCCAGATCGGCAAGGTACTTTTTGAAAATATCCACGCCGGGTTTTTCGCTTTCAAGGTTAACAAAGCTAAAAGATTCATGATAATACTTGCCGTTCAGGCTTACCTGGTCACCTTCCTGCAGGACCCACCCGCCACGGGCCCCCCTCAAGGTTTCCCGATTAAGTATGCAAAGATCAATTGGAACATCGTCAACGGCAGAAACATACACGTCATTCACAACACTAATACTGACATCAGAATTAAAAATCGGACATATCGGACCCGCGTATTGCCCTGGTAGGCTTTCTTGATCAGGTCCTGTGACATGGCGCATATCTTCAGCCAGGACAACCGTCGGACAACCGGCACCCTGATAGACGTTCGGATCAACCGGACTGACCCGTTTGCCGTTACACCCCCCAAAAAGCAATAAAAACGCCGTGCACACCATCAAACTCATTTTCATCATATCAACTCCAACTGCCTGTTGATTATCATTAAAACAAACAATTAGGCCCTAGCATACATGATACATGATGAAAACCATTAATCCGCATATAAAATGGCTTTTACGCAACTCAATGATGCGAATGTCCCCGGACAAAACTCCTGGCCACGAGCAGAAGCGTGATCACGGCTGCGCCCACTCCCATCCAATGCGGCAACAGTTCATCCACCGTGGAGACCACAGCCCGGATATCCAGATTCAGGGCCAGATACAACTGATCCGTGGCCCAGGCCAGCCCCAGGGAACAAATAATGATGGAAAGTACGTATATCCCGGCAGCCCGCTTTCCGAGGGTCTTGAGCATGACCGTGATGGTCGCGCCGTTGGTGGCCGGTCCGGCCAGCAAAAAAACCAGGGCCGCGCCCGGGGACAGCCCCTTGAGCAGGAGCGAGGCGGCGATGGGGGTGGAGGCTGTGGCGCAGACATACAGCGGCAGGGCCACCACCAGCATGACCAGATAGGAAAAGAAACCGGTTCCGACATATTGATCCAACGCATCAGTGGGCACAATTGCACCGATGACACCGGCAATGACCACACCCACGATCAACCAGCGGCCAATATCCCCGATCATTTCCCCAAAAGCGTAGTCCATGCCGAACAGAAAACGGCCACGGATTGACTTGTCCTCTGCTGTAGAACAGGACCCGCTACTGCACCCGCACCCACCGCTGACGCATGGAGCCGGACCATTCGCCACAACCGCCAAGGGCGGATTTTCATCACCCTTGTCCGGAAACGCGTTGACCAACACCCCGGCAAAAACCGCCGTCAACATAGCGGCAATGGGTCGAATCACCATCATGACAGGGTCGATGAGAGCATAGGTCACAGCCATGGAATCCACACCGGTCTCGGGCGTGGATATCATGAAGGCCGTGGTCGCCCCCTTGCTCGCCCCCTGTCTGCGCAGCCCCAGTGCTGCGGGCAGCACGCCGCAGGAACACAGGGGCAGAGGCACGCCGATGACCGCCGCCTTGAGCACGGACCCAATGGACTTGCCGCCCAGGTGCCTGGCCATGAAGGCATCGGACACGAACCCCTTGAGCAGACCCGCCACGAAAAAACCGAACAGGACATACGGAGCGGCCTCCACCAGCACATGCCAGGATTCGGCCAATATTTTCAGGATGATATCCATCATTCAACAATTCCTTTATTAACCACCCGCGCTACGGATGAGTATGTGTTCATAAGTGTTGGCAAAAAAAAGAAAAAGGCCGGATCAGCCTTCTTCCCTGATATGATCCAACCCCTGAGAAACCATGTTGCGGACATGGTTGTCATCCAGGGAGTAGAATACGTTTTTCCCTTCCTTGCGATACCTGACCAGCCTGGCGGCCCGAAGCAGCCGAAGTTGATGAGAAATTGCGGATTGTGACATATCCAGAACCTCGGCCAAGGCACAAACGCACAATTCACCTACTGACAGGGCATAGAGGATGCGGACACGGGTATAGTCACCCAATGCCTTGAAAAGCTCGGCCAGGAAAAGAAAATCACGTTCATTCAGCATGGCCTTTTTGGCCGAATTCACGTTCTGCATATGCTGTTCCGTATTGCTACATGCCACATTCGACATAATTTGCCTCACATGAGTAAGTGTTCATTTATAGTTAGAGTATGTCGAGTCCAAACAATTGTCAAGCACTGGTACAATACCTCAAATACAAAGGCCCGGCAGACGATTTCGGATACAACCGTCTGCCGGGCCAGTATAGTGTAGCAATGCGGCTGGTTAGCCCAGACCAAGTCGGTTCAAAGTCAACATCTTCCTGCCGGAAAAGTCGAGAATCCCATCGATGAGGTCGGCATGTGCCAGACCTGCTTCCCGGACCTCGGCCATCAGGCCGATCACGGTCTTTTCCTGTGCCAGGTAGGTGAAGACCACCTCCCGGACGTCCCTCAGAGAGACAAGGCGATCGGCCCAGCCCATGCCCTCCTGATACAGCATCTTGGCCGAAACATACGCCGCCAGCAATGCAAGCTGGTGGCCGCGCGGAATGTCGTTGACAACCCGATCGCGATGCTTTTCGACCAGGACTGCCGGACAATAGGCGAGTAGGACCTGGACCAGTTCGGGATCGTCGGCAACCTTCCCGACGGTGCTTTCCAGCACCTGCAGGACCCGATCGGCCAGTGAGTTGATGGATTCCGACAGTTCAAAGGAAAGCTGGGTGATGGTCCTGGCGCCCCCGGCCAGCTTGAACTCGCGCATGAGCAGGCGGGCTTCCGCCCTGGCCCGCGCCCTGAGAATATCCAGCAATTGGACAATGTACTCGTCCTTGATCTCCATGAACTCAGCCTCGTTCAGGATGAGACCGGCCAGGATTTCGTAGGACGAGCAAATGACGCCGGTCTTGTTGGCCGAAGGACCGGGCACGACCAGCACCCCTACCCTTTCAAGCTCGGCGCGGGCATCGGACGAGATGAAGATGTTGGCCCCCTCCACAATGCCCTTGGCCGACGGGGTGCCGTCCTTGCGGAGGAACTCCTTCCAATTGGACATGTTCATGGTGTCGGGCCTTCCGCCGGAGGGAATGAAGAGATCGGCAACGGCCGTGTTGTGCAGGGTATTGCGGATACGTGTGCCGTCCGGGTCGCCTACGGAAACCACCAGTGCACCTTCGCCCTTGAGTTTGGCCTTATCGAAATCGGCGGCCTTCAGATTGCCGTCCATAAGCCGGATCAGCTCCTGATGGTCCATTCCGTCGGGATCGTAGGCCGCACCATGACCGTCGGTCATGGCCACGATACGGGCATTGTCTCCGTATTCCCGCATGAGGATACGCATGACATTGGAGGCCACGTCTCCGGCCGGGCCGCCCGTGAGCTTCACGGTGAACGGCTCGTTTTTCGGGTCAATGTTCAAGGTGCGCAACAATTCGTCGGCAAAAACGATAACCCCCTCGGAGGTGACGCCATATTTTTTGTGCGCAATCCCGGCGCCGGGCTTGGAACTCATGAAGGCACTGGGCCACTTGTACCCGCGCTTTTCGGCCCGATCCGCTATCCACTGAATATGCTCGGACGTGATATTCTCGTCCGGTCCGAGGAATATGATTTCCTCGCGACCCAGATAATCGACGATACCCGGCTGGACAAATTCCTTTGAGCCTTGCGGAATGACCAGAAGGTCGAGGAAGGAATCCACCATGGACTTCACGGCCAGATCGATGTTCCCTTCGGGACCGAGCAGAATGACCGCCTTGGAGCCGCCCTCGGGAATGTCCTTGTTCTTGAACTGTTGTGCGCTGGCCAATTTGGTGACTTCGTCAAAAAGCCGATTGGACTCGATCTCGAATTGCTCCTGGCTCCAGGTTCGTACCACCCGCACGCCACCCCGCGCCGAATCCCGGTATCTGACCTGGAAGGCGAAGCTGTAAGGCCCGTGAAAGCAATAGACGCCAAAGGGCCTCTCCGCCTTGGGCATGGGGGCCAGAATGAGCGGATCCAGCCTGAAGCTCAATCCCAACTTGTGATCCAGGTAGTAGTTTGTCCGCAGGGTATAGCGGAAGAATTTGAATATATAGGTAAGTATGTTTCGGTGTATTGAGTTGCCCACGTTCTTGATGGCCGCCCTGACAAGCTTGCGTTGCCCGGCCATGGCCTCTTCCCTGTCCCCGACGAACCCCGGATTGAAGCGAACATCGAAATAGTCGAACAGCAACTGTGCAATATCCCGATGCTTGAGGATGGCATAGACGATTTTACTCGAAGTATACGCGTGCAAGTCCTTCCTGACGAGGAACTGATGCGCGAACTCTCCGGCGGCCTGCATGAGCATGACCTGCCCCAACTCCCATCCCTCTTCGTAGGCCAGGGCCTCCAGACCGTGAGGAGCGAACCATTTGCACATTTCCAGCTGCCGTTTGAGGCGCTGCCACGCTTCGCTCTCTTCTGCAAGATCGATGCGTTCCCGGTCGAGATAAAAGCTCATGATGGCGATGGAAGGCTTGTCCCCACGCTCGAATTCGTCGGAATAGGCTCGATCAACCGGGATATTCTCATTCCCGAAGACATTGACCACCTTGAGGAGCAATGCCTTTCGCGGCGGCTGGACCATGGCGATGGAAATGCGGTCGAAACCCGGATGCACATCCTTTTCCAACAGCACCTGGACCCGCTCCTGATTTTCCACGCAATCGCAGGTCTTGAAATGCCGTATTGCCCTGCCCGCTTCAAATTTTTCTATATAGTCCTCGCTCACAGTGCCCAGGAATTTCTCGAACCCTCCGATTTCTCCGGGCTCAAGGCCGATTTCCCCTTTCAGGGCCATGCCGAGCACATCCTTCACCCGGTCATTGTCCCCGGCGCACAGGGGCTGCGGTCCGAAGACGAGGGTGTCGAGGCGTATGCTGTCGTCGCGGCTGGAATAGCTGCGTGCTATTTGGATATCCTTGTCCACATACCCTTTCAGCACCCAGCCCAGAGCATTCATGTCGCCGCCGGGAGAAATGTGGGTTACCCGAGAACCGCACGGGCTATGCAGGGCTATGGATTGTTTTTCCTCCCGCACCATGCCGGACAAGAGCGCCCGCAAATGCTTGATCTGTTCATCTTCTGTATGAGTAAGAAAGTAGTATTCCGGCATGTCGCCGTAAAACCAGGGCACCAGTGCCGCAGCCGACTCTTGAAGTGTTTCGACGACCTTTTTCTGAATTTTCGCAGGATCAACGCATAAATTCTCGGTCATTATTCATCTCCTTTCGGTTTCATGGACTTTTCTTCCATACTTTTTGTGCATGGGCATGACCAGCCCGTCAAGCATTTCTCCTCGACTTGGGGCAACCTCACGCCACATTATAAAGTCTGCATTATCAATCTAATGGCGTGGACATAAAATGTGTGGCAACGTATATTGCAACACAACGCATAAACAGAATGCGAATCCTGATCAGGGAGACACACAATGAACAAGAGTGCAATCGACACCGGCATCCTGTTGGAAACAGGCACCAACGAGTTGGAATTACTCGAATTCTATATCAATGAAATCCGCAAGGAAGGCGAAGATCCGGTCCCCAATTACTTCGGCATCAACGTGGCCAAAGTCATGCAGGTTATCGAAACGCCCAACCTCGACCCACCGGAATCGGCACCACATCCGTCATTCATGGGTACCATCCCCCTGCGTGACATCATCCTTCCGGTCCTTGACCTGTCGGTCTGGCTTGAACTGAACATGCCAAAAACCGAAAGAGACATCGTCATCGTCACGGAATTCAGCAAATCCGTCACGGGATTCCTTGTCTCCGGGGTCACGGAAATTCACCGTGTGGGATGGGGGCAGGTCATTCCGCCCTCAAGTATCCTCTCCACAAACACCGACGCCATTGTCGGCCTCATCGACAGAGGCGACTATTTCGTCCAACTTCTGGACCTGGAAACCATCCTCACCCAGTTCGAACCAGACGACGGTGTGGAAATGGCCGTGTCAGCCAATAGATACACCGTGCTCGTGGCCGACGACTCAGCAACCATCCGGGCCATGGTCAAGGCAAACCTCACCGAAACCAACTTCAATCCGATCATCACCAACAACGGGGATGAAGCGTTGCGAACCCTCATGAAGCTCAAGAATCAAGCCGAGGCTGACGGGAAAAACATCACAGAATATGTTGATCTGGTCATCTCCGACATTGAAATGCCGCTCATGGACGGTTTCAGCCTGACCAAAAATATTAAAGAAGATCCCATCTTGCAAAAGCTACCCGTTATCCTGTATTCATCCATCATCACGAAGGAATTGCGGCACAAGGGTGACTCCGTCGGCGCGAACAGACAGATTTCCAAGCCCGACCTGCACACCATTCCGCAAATTGCAATAGAACTCATTGAAGGTGGTGCGGGTTGATACAGCGCGGAGATCCTGTTCTTGAAATCTTTTTGGAAGAAACCGCCGAACGGCTCGACTCCATCGAGTCGGGCCTTCTGCGTTTGGAATCATGCGGGACAGACTGCGGAGATGAAACCATCAATTCCATTTTCAGGGACGCCCATTCAGTCAAAGCCGGCTCCAACCTGCTCAAGCTGAAGAATATCGAAGAACTCTCCCACAAGTTGGAGAACGTTCTCGAAATGATCCGCAAGGATCAGCTTACCCCTTCGGAATTGATCATCACAGCCTGCCTCGAATCCGTGGACAAGCTACGTGAACTTGTTGAAAATGTGGAAAAAAGTGATGTCATTTCCATCCGACTGCACCAACACATGTTGGAAGTAGCGATCCAGAAGACCCTGGCAATGGAATAGCACGCCACAAACGAAAAACGGCCGCATTCCTGATGGGAATGCGGCCGTTTCATCGTTGCAGTCGATCAGTTTTTGAAAGCGTCCAGAAGCCCCTGAGCCTCACTCATCTGAGAAAAAGACGTGTTCTTGAATACCTCGCTCTCAACGGCCTTGACGAACTCGTCATAATTCACCGCCCGAAAGTCGATCATCACACCCTTGATCCCAAAATAGAGTTCGAGAAAGGCGAGAACCGGGTCATCTGCAAGACACTTGACCAACTCCAGACCGCTGGTCAGTGAAGTGAACGGCTTGTTCATGCCGCCAAGATGAAACATATCCAGCCCGGATTCTCCGTCCGTGACCACACCGAGCAGGTTGAACGTCTGCAGTTTGGCAATGAATTCTTCGGTCAGATCCGGGAATTCCAGAAGATCTTTCTTCGGAAACATGCCCACGAAAACCATCTGGCCATTCTCTTCAGCCATGGTGTGTCTGAAAACATGCTCGCCACGATTCTTCCGGGCCGCCTTGACCGTCTCAAAAACGTCGCAGGCAAAGGCGAGCTTCAATTCCTGTAAAACTTTTTCATCCATTGCGTTCTCCGTTAAATTATTCCGTGCAGGGGACCGCCCTTGGCACCGAGTTCGTCCACCCGCCTTTCCACTTCGGGGTCAGGTTCGAGTGGCGGGGCATGATATGTCTTGAGCCTGGCATCTATGATCACACTCTTTGTCGCACCCCAGTGCTTGGCATGGGTGAAACCGCCCACGCCATAGATATCCGTGGCCGGATCAGACCGGGTGAAAGTCACCCACAGGAAATTGTCCCAACCCCGAACCGTGAACCCGGCGTCGTCCGCCAGCACGATCATGGGGAACTTCTCGATGTCCCGCACCGTCACCAGCATTTCGCCCAACCGTTCCACTGCCGCATCCTGCTGATCTCGCTTTTTCTGATGCTTTGGCCCCTTGATGACAAGAACACCCGGCGCAAACACTTTCGGGTCGCGGAAACCCCGCGGCAAAACCAAGCCGCCCGGAACTTCCGAACCGAGTTCACGCTTTACTCCCCCGGCTGCGGCAAAAACCAGCTTGGACCCCTGGTTGAGACTGATGCCGGAATAATCCAGGGTGTCGATGGTGGTCCTGGTGATGAAATGCAGGTCGCGCGTCAGGTCCGTCCGTTCAAGCATATGTCGGAAAAAACCGGGAATGTCATGACAGGATGCACCGCTCGACATATCTTCCCGTGCCGCTATGAGGACATACTTTGACAACGATGTCTGCGTGTTGCCGAGCAAGGCCATGGCATTGGTCAACAACTCCTGGGGCTGGCGCTCTTCGGCATAGGGCACATACCGCTCACTGCCCACCGCCAGCAGCAGGGGATGTACCCCGGCTGCGTCCACTGCATGGACCTCATGCACCCCGGAAAAGACCGACGGCACCAGATCAGCGGTCAGTTCGTGGACAAACTGGCCGAACATGGTGTCCTCCTGCGGCGGGCGGCCCACCGTGGTGAACGGCCAGATGGCGTCGTCCCGGTGAAACACCTTTTCCACCTTGAGGACGGGAAAATCATGGGCCAGACTGTAGTAGCCGAGATGATCGCCGAAGGGCCCCTCGGGCTTTTCCTCGCCCTGAACAATGGAGCCGCAGATGCAAAAATCAGCCTGGGCCGGAATGGGCAAGCCCCCCTCCCGCCTGACCATGGGGATACGGTGTCCTCCCAAGGCTCCGGCAAAGAAAATCTCGGCCAATCCCTCGGGAAGCGGCATCATGGCCGCCAGGGTCATGGACGGCGCACCGCCCACCACGACATTGACCTTGAGAGACTCACCCCTGCGAATGGCGCAGGCATGGTGGTGCCCGATGCCACGATGAATCTGGTAATGCAGCCCCACTTCCTCGTCAGAAACATATTGGTTGCCCGTCAACTGCACGCGGTACATGCCGATGTTGGACCCGGCAAACCCCGGAGCGTCGGGGGATTCAGAATAGACCTGTGGCAGGGTCACATACCCGCCGCCGTCCATGGGCCAGGAGACAAGCTGGGGCAAACGGGAAATGGTGGTCTCGTTCTGCATGATCGGCCCGGTGGACACCCTTCGCGGCATGGTGTGATAGGCGGTTCCGGGCGCACCAAGATACTTCCAGGGATGCTTGAACAAGTCCATGGGATTGAGTTTGAGTTTCATCAACCGCTCCACCGTCTCGATGGTGTCGCGGAATATGAACTGCATCCGATCCCTGGTTCCATAGATGTTGGCGGCCATGGGGAAACGGCATCCTCTTACATTATTGAAGAGCAATGCCGGTCCCTTGGCCTGAAAGACCCTGCGTTGAATGGCGCCGATCTCGACATTCGCATCAACGCTCTTGTCGATACGAACGAGATCTCCCCTGGCCTCGAGTGCTTCGAGGCATTCCCGTGTACTCTTATATCCCATTGCGGTTCCCGTTGAAGTGCTTCAGGCGTGATAATCTAGATGGAAAATGCGAAAAAGTTAAGCAGAGAATGAGAGCTGTTCGGGAACCAGCGGCCCAGGCTTGATGTGATCGTTACTGCTGCACCGTTGCCGGTTGCCAGACGCACTCAAAATGAACCGGAGACAAACGCCTGTAAGCCGAGTTCAACTCGATATCCAATGGTTTCATCCTGCGCCATGCAAGATTGCTGCACGTATTGCAGAACTCCTCCGGATAGCTGCAGACCAGACAATAGGGCCGGTAATCATCGCAACTCAAAGAATTCCAAGGACGTTGGTGTCCGAGCATGCATTTCTTTTGATGAAACACACACTCAACACAATCATTTGACATCATTGACACTTTACGCATTTCAAACCTCCGAATCGGATACAATCTCAGTATCCGATGGAAGCACACCGACCGTTCGGTTGGTATTATAATTTTTTCTGCCGACAGTGAACGGCCTCTGGCAGATGCCGTCTGCAACCGACAGGAACACATAACCACGATTGTGATGAACAAGCGAATACGTACGGCTGGAATTGCAGAAAATGAAACAGGCATCAAAGAGTATCGAAAAAACGGCAGCCCTTGAGACATGGGCCGGAAAAGAAAAAGGACTCACGCATGTTCCATGGGTAAGTCCTTGATTTCTATGGTGGGCTATGCAAGATTCGAACTTGCGACCTCTTGCTCCGGAGGCAAGCACTCTATCCAACTGAGCTAATAGCCCACGGGAAGGACGTAGCTATCCTTCAGCCACTTCTTTGTCAAGACTATACTAAAATCTCCGGGAATTGAACCACGGATGAACGGCAGAACGGACAGCTCTGTTTTCCCTTGCAAAAAAGTCTAAAAAAAGTCTATATATCCCTTAATACTTTCGGGCAGGAGCTTCCATGAAGACAAAACGCATCATCCTGGCAGTGAGCGGAGCCAGCGGCACCGTGTACGCTACCGCTCTGGTCAGGGAACTCGGAGGCCGTGACGACGTGGACTTGCACGTCATCATCTCCGACGCCGCCCGCAAAGTCATGGCCCTGGAAACGGACCTTCCACCCGATGCCCTCACCAGAGGAGCGACGGCCATTCATGCACCGGATGACATTTCTGCACCGCCCGCCAGCGGATCATGGCTGCATGACGGCATGATCATCTGCCCCTGTTCCATGGCCACCCTGTCCGCCGTTGCCACCGGTTTTGGCCACACCCTCATCCACCGGGCAGCCGACGTGACCCTCAAAGAGCGCAAAAAGCTCATTCTGGTCCCGCGGGAAACACCGCTCTCCGCCATTCATCTGCAAAACATGCTCACGGCCGACCAAGCCGGGGCTATCGTTTTACCGGCAAGTCCGGGCTTCTATCACCGCCCGGTAACCATCGAGGACCTGGCCGATCAACTGGCCGGAAAGATCCTCGATCAACTGGATATCCCCCACACCCTGTTCAAAAGATGGGGGGAGTAGGAGGAACGGCATGGAAATCACATGGTTCGGCCATTCAAATTTCAGGATCAAGGCCGCAGACGCAACCCTGTTCATTGATCCGTTTTTCGTGGGCAACCCCAGCGCAACCGCCGCGTACACGGATGTCAAGGAATGCAATCTCATTCTGGTCACCCACGACCACACCGACCATATCGGCCAGACCCTGGAACTGGCCATCAAGCACGATGCAGAGGTGGTGGCCATCTTCGACGTCATCCAGTCGCTCATCGCCCTGGGCCTGCCCGAGCATCTGGGTGTGGGCATGAACATCGGCGGCACGGTCAGACGCCAGGGGCTGGACATCAAGATGGTTCAGGCCATGCATTCTTCCATCACCGGCTCTGCAACGGGGTTCATCATCACCGACCCCAACGGCCTGTGCCTATACAACTCCGGGGACACCGGCCTGTTCGGCGACATGGAACTGTTCGGGGAATTCCACGACATAGACATCGCCATGCTGCCCATCGGCGGCCGGTTCACCATGGACGCCAAGCAGGCTGCCTATGCCTGCAAGCTGCTCGGATGCAAGAAGCTCATTCCACAACACTGGGGAACCTGGGGTATTCTGGACCAGAACACCAAGGCCATGGCCGAACAGCTCGCCCTGGTAGCGCCTGATACCGAATTGGTGGAGATGGAGATCGGCAAACCCGTCAGACTCTAGCTCTTCCGCGAAGCCTTGAGTCCCTGCAACGCCAGATAAATCATTTCCGCCCGCTTGACGCCTATACCCGGCAGGGAACTGATGTCCGAACGGGCGGCCTCCAGCATGGCCTCCAGCGAAGGAAAACTATCCCAAAGAATACGGGCCGTTTTCGGGCCGATGCCCGGCAGAGAGGTCAATTCGCTGTTCAACACAGACTTCTTGCGCGCGCTCCGTTGCTTGCCCAACACAAACCTGTGAGCCGTATCCCTGATTTTCTGCAGAAACAGCAACTCGGCGCTTCCCGGCCTGAGCGGCAGGGAATTCTTCCGGCCGGGACGGAATATCTGATCACCCAGTTCGCCCGCACGCCGAGACTCCCCCTTGGCAATGGCTGCCAACTCCCAGCCGCAGTCCTCGACGCATTCGGCCAATGCTTTTTCCACAGCAGAAAGCTGGCCCCGACCTCCGTCAAGGAGCACGAGATCAGGCCACGGCGGCCCGGATTCCATACGCCGTCTTGCCCAACCGGCCAGGGCCGCATAATCGTCCGCCGCCCCTTCCAATTCCGGAAAGGCATAGAGCCGGGATGCCTCCGGGATGCGCCGCCCCTCTTCAAAAACCACCTGTCCAACCCGCATATTGCTGCCCGAGAGATGCGAGGCGTCCACGCACTCTATACGCACGGGCTCCCCGTCCAGCTTCAGCACCTTTTGCAAACGGACCGTAATGGTATCCCGCTGCTCCCGGGCCTGCACGGCCACGTTCCTGGCAATGCCCACCAATTGTTTTTCCTGAGTGGTCTGCGGTGCAATGATGCGGACGGCGATGCCGCCACGCTCGGCAAGCACCTCTGGCAGCGGCGAATCCTCCAGATCCATGGGGACCACGATCAACGGAGGAATGAAACGGCCCGGGCCGTAGAACTGACCGATAAAACTCTCCACCACTTCCGGGCCTTCATCCAGGGTCAGGCCGGGCCAGAAGAATTGCTTCTGGTCGAGCAGCCGCCCCTGCCGGACGAACAGCAATCCGAGCCCAAGCCCCTGACCGCCCTCGGCCAGGCCGAGCACGTCCCGGTCGCGATTGTCATGAATGACCGCCGCCTGTCCCTCCACGGTCTTCTTCACCGCCCGAATCTGGTCACGATAGGCTGCGGCCTGTTCATAATCCATATCCCTGGACGCCGCCTTCATCTGCCGGGTCAGCGCATCCACCAGCTCCAGGCTCCTGCCGGAAAGAAGCATCTCCACCCGGTGCACCATCTCGGCATACCCTGCCCGATCCACCTCCTTGACGCACGGCGCCCAGCATTGGTGAATGTCATGATACAAACAGGGTCGCATCCTGTTGCGGAAGGCGGTGTCCTTGCATTTGCGCAGGGGAAAGACCTTGCCCAGCAGCTTCCATACGGTCCGGGCCGCAGCAGCCGAGGTGAACGGCCCGAAATAGACAGAACCGTCCCGCACAGTCTTGCGGGTCATGGACAGCCGCGGGAACTCCGACTGCCTGTCCAACCGGAAGAGCACATACTGCTTGTCGTCCTTGAGCACGATGTTGTACCGGGGACGGTGTTTCTTGATCAGCCCGGATTCGAGGAGCAGGGCCTCCTTTTCCGTGGTCGTAAGCAATATATCCACCTGCCGGACATGACTGACCAGGGCTGCGGTCTTGGGCGTATGCCTGGCCCCTTTCCTGAAATAGGAAGCCAGCCTCTTGCGCAGCTTCTTGGCCTTGCCCACATAAATGATCCGCCCCCGTCCATTCTTCATAAGATAGACCCCGGGCGTATCCGGAAACTGGTCGGCAAAAAATTTGTACTCTTTGTCCATGGCTCTGTGGTTTTTATTCAACATCAATTCCACGAAAAATACCTATACCGAACTTTTCGCCACAAATCACCTCCCCTGTTTGAAACTATAACTATCTAATATTATAGATACAACTTACAATATGTCAGTTTCGGAAGTACAATTTTTTTGTCGGTAAAAAAATTTTTACTTTTTTCATTTTTTCCCCCAAATCCTCTTGCAATACCCGGCTGCCTGGGGTAAATGACTTTCTAGTTCAGGCGTTCACTTGGTTTTAAACTGCAAAAAAAGGAAGATTTACAATGAAACGTTTTACTCTGCTTGCAGCCGCCCTGGTCATGGTACTGGGCATGGCTGTTTCCGCATCCGCAGCTCCGGAAGTATCCATTTCCGGTAACCTGCTGGTCAACGCTGTCTGGAAAAACAACTGGAACTTCTCCAAGTCCCAGGGCCAGAAAAACATGAACATCATGGAACGTGCTGACCTGTACTTCACCGTCACCGCCAACGAGAACCTGAAAGGTGTTCTTGGTCTGCGTTCGCAGCGCGGTGAATGGGGCCAGACCTGGCAGCCCGGCAACGTTGCTGGTGCCAGTTCAACTACTGCAAACCTGAACATCCGTGATGCTTACATCGACTTCAACTGGCCCGGCACCGACGTCAACGTCAAAGCCGGTCTGTACACCGTTGGCCTGCCCCAGGCAGTCGGCGGCGCTTCCATGATCATCGCCGAACGTGCTGGCGCTGTCATGGTCTCCACCCCGGTCACCGACAATGTCGGCGTCCTGGCTGGTTACACCCGTATGTTTGATTCCGACTCCAGCACCACTGCTGCCCTCAACGACAGCTACCTCGACGGTTACCTGCTGGCTCTGCCCCTGACCTTCGAAGGCGTGTCCGCTACTCCGTACTTCCTGTACGGCGCTGCCGGTGACAACTACCTCGCTTCCGGCGAAGACGTCTCCGCCTACTGGATGGGCACCGATTTCACCCTGTCCATCCTGGATCCCTTCATCATCAAAGCTGACCTGGCTTACGGTAAGCTTGATGCCGACACCGACACCAATGACGCTTCCGGTTGGATGGGTACCCTGGGTCTGGACTACACCGGTTTCGACTTCATGACCGTGTCCACCTACTTCGTCTACACCTCTGGTAGCGACGACGACACCACTGACGGCATTGAATCCATGCCGATCATCCAAGGTGACTGGGCTGTCGGTTCCTTCTACTTCGGTGGCGGTTCCGTCACCGGTGACGATCTGGACGCTGAAGACGGCAACCGCCTCGGTTTCTGGGTTCTCGGCCTGTCCCTCACCGACATCCAGTCCTTTGCTCAGGGCCTGACCCACGACGTGCACGTCCTGTACGTCAAGGGTACCAACGACGACTCCCTGGCTGCAGCACCTGCTGTCGGCACCATGCCCGGCTTCCTGACCGAAGACGACTCCCTGTGGGAAGTTGACTTCAACACCGCTTACGCCATCTACGACGAACTGACCCTGTACGCACAGTTGGGTTACATCAACTCCGACTACGACGACAACTGGGGCACCGACGTTGAAGACGACGCTTGGAAGGTCGCCACTGGTGTGGTCTACAAGTTCTAAGACCTCTTGGAACACCTAAGCTGATTAAGCTTATAGCCAAGTAACGCCAGAGGGCCGGGGAGTGCAAACCCCGGCCCTCTTTCTTTGTTTCCCTGCCCTCGACTTTTGAAAGCCGCTCGGCTATATATTTTCCCCTTGCAGGAACAATGAACAACGCTACACAACGAGGACCCCATGCCTTGCAGACAACTGACATATTCCGGCCCGGCGGACTGGGCAGAGATTCGGACCTGGCTTGATCAACGCAAAGACCCGGACACCAAGGTGGATGCCCTGGTGCGCGACATCCTGAGTGACGTCAGGGAACGCGGCGACGAGGCTCTTGCCGAGTACACCCGCAAATTTGACTGTGCATCCTTCGAACCATCCCGGCTGCGTGTTCCGGCTTCCGTCATCCGTGCAGCGCTCGACGAAATACCCGACACCGATGCCGCCATCCTCGAAGAAGCCATCGACCGCGTGCGCACCTTCCACCTCAACCAGAAGGAAAAATCCTGGTGGACCACCAGCGATGACGGCACCGTGCTCGGCCAGATGGTCAGGCCGGTGGACCGCGTAGGGCTGTACGTACCCGGCGGGCAGGGCGGAGAAACCCCGCTCATCTCCAGCCTGATCATGAATGCAATCCCGGCACTGGTGGCGGGTGTGGAATCCTTGGCGGTGACGTCGCCGCCCCGCAAGGACGGGACGCTCAACCCGTACATTTTGGCCACCGCTGCCCTGCTCGGCCTGGACGAAATATACCTGGCCGGTTCGGCCTGGGCCATCGGTGCCCTGGCTTACGGCACAGAAACCATCGCTCCGTGCGATGTCCTGGCCGGTCCCGGCAACATTTTCGTAGCCACGGCCAAATCCCAGCTCATCGGGCATGTGGGCATCGACATGGTGGCCGGCCCCTCCGAAATCGCCATCCTTGCCGACGACTCGGCCAACCCGGCCTGGCTGGCTGCGGACATGCTTTCCCAGGCAGAACACGACCCCTTGGCCGCTTCCATCCTGGTCACCCCGGAAACAACATTGGCCGCCCGGGTCAGGGAAGAATTGATCATACAGTGCAAGGCCCTGCCCCGAGGCGAAATAGCGGCCAAATCCCTTGAGGACTGGGGAGCCATCATCACCGTTCCCACCCTTGAGGCCGGAACCGAATTGATCAACTCGTTGGCCGCCGAACACCTGGAACTGGCGCTGGCCGACCCATGGACCATGCTCGGTTCCATCCGCCACGCAGGGGCCATCTTCATGGGCCACAATTCACCCGAACCTGTGGGCGACTACTTTGCCGGTCCAAACCATGTGCTGCCCACATTGCGGACGGTCCGCTTTTCCTCGGCCCTGTCCGTGCAGAATTTCTGCAAGAAATCCAGTGTGATCGCTACCAGTTCCAGCTATGTAGCCAAACACGGCGACAAGATAGCCCGCCTGGCGCGACTGGAAGGACTCGAAGCCCATGCCCGTAGCGTGGAATGCCGAAAGAACTAATATTACATTAATAAGAGGGAAGAATCATGGCTGCCGTTCTTGAAACCAACATCACCGAATATCCGCTCATCTCCAAGGGCAAAGTCCGGGACATTTACGAGATAGACGATAACACCCTGCTCCTGGTGACCACCGACCGCATCTCCGCCTTTGACGTGGTCATGCCCGATCCCATCGAGGACAAGGGCAAGGTTCTCAACCTGATCACCCTGTTCTGGATGGATATGATGAAAGACCTGGTGCCCAACCACATCATCTCCACCAATGTCGACGACTACCCGGAACCGCTGCACAAGTACAAGGCAGAACTTCAGGACCGCTCCGTATTGGCCAAGAAGGCCAACCCCCTGCCCATCGAATGCATCGTGCGCGGCTTCATCACCGGCTCCGGCTGGTCCGACTACCTCAAGACAGGTGAAGTCTGCGGCCACAAGCTTCCCGCGAACCTCAAGGAATCCGAAATGCTCGAGACCGCGCTGTTCACCCCGTCCACCAAGGCGGACCTGGGAGCGCACGACGAGAACATCTCCCTGGGAAAAGCCGCCGAACTGCTGGGCGAAGAGATGATGCGCAAAGTGGAGAAGCTGGCCCTGGCCATCTATACCCGCGCTCGCGACTACGCCAAGAAGCGCGGCATCCTCATTGCGGATACCAAATTCGAATTCGGCCTGATCGACGGTGAACTGGTCTTCATCGACGAAGCCCTGACCCCTGATTCATCCCGTTTCTGGCCTGAGAAGGGTTATGCTCCGGGAAAATCCCAGCCCAGCTTCGACAAGCAATACTTTCGGGATTGGCTGCTGGAAATCGGCTTCAACAAGCAGCCTCCGGCACCCAGCGTGCCCAAGGACATCGCCGATGCAACTCGCGCCAAGTATCTGGAAGCATACAAGCTTTTAACCGGCGAAGACCTCAAGGTCTAGGGAGGTTCCCATGCCGGAGTGGTTGCAACTGCTGGGCCTTATCGCCCTGGGCCTGGTCGTTGGCCGGTTCCTCCGAGGCAAATTCAACGTCGGTTGAGGCCCGGGCAAGGAACAATGCGGCTGGACGCCGCCCGAAAAAGATGATGAGAACAAGTAGATGGCCCGAGAGGGGGATGCTCGACTTGACAGAGGCATCAATTACCAATATGTAACCCCTCTTGCCTTGCTCTCCTCCAGGTGGAGGAGGGCCAATGACCAAAAGGAGTTTATAGAAATGGCAAACAATTACGAGACGCTCGTCCTTCTCTCCCCGGAGTTGGCTGAGGATGACAGGAAAGCAATCCTGACCACCCTCACCGGCATCGTGGACCGTGACGGCGGCAAAATGGTTGAGACCGATGACTGGGGCATGCGCCAACTGGCCTACCCGGTCGAGAAGCAGACCCGTGGATACTATGTGCGCCTTGTGTTTGAAGCTCCCGGTGCCCTGGTCGCCGAGCTGGAACGCAACATCCGCATCACCGACGGCATCTTCAAATTCATGACCGTCAAACTGGCTGCCTAGGAGGTTTCACCATGGCTTTTCGCAAGAAATTCACCCCGAGGAAGAAGTTCTGCCGCTTCTGCGCGGATAAAGAGCTGCCCCTGGATTACAAGCGCCCCGATATCCTTCGTGATTTCGTGACCGAGCGCGGCAAGATCATTGCCCGCCGCATCACCGGTACCTGTGCCAAGCATCAGCGCAGACTGACCAACGAAATCAAGCGCGCTCGTCAGATGGCCCTGCTTTTCTACACCACCGTTCACAGCACCGATGTGAAGAAACGGAGCTCCATGTAGGAGGGAGGACTGATGAAACTTATATTACGCGCTGACGTCGACTCACTGGGTCGACTCGGAGATATCGTCACTGTCAAGGCCGGTTATGGTCGCAACTACCTGATCCCTCAGGGGTTGGCCAAACCCGCAACCAACGCCAACCTGAAGGCCTTCGAACTCGAACGCCGCAAACTGCAGGAACATGCCGATTCGCTGCGCGCCCAGGCCGAAGGTCTGGCCGATCGCATCGCCGCCAATCCTGTTGAAATCGCAGTGCGCGTTGGCGACGGCGACAAGCTTTACGGCTCTGTCACCACCTCCAACATCGGCGATGCCATGGAAGCAGCCGGCGTCGACATCGATCGCCGCAAGATCCTCCTGGCCGAACCCATCCGCGCTCTCGGCGAGTACGAGATCGAGATTCGTCTCCACCCGGATGTCCTCGGCGTACTGAAGCTCGCCGTCATCCGTCATGGCCGTCCTGTTGAAGAAATCAAAGAACCCGAAGCAAAAGAGGCCGAGGCCGTCGAGGAATCCGTAGAGAATGCCGAAGACGCCGAAACCACAGAGGCCTAACAAAGGCCAATATGCCAATAAACCGGAAGAGGCCCTGGACAGGGCCTCTTCCGATCTATTACGCAAAGTTCCCCCACACTCCCTGGAAGCCGAACAGGCCGTTCTCGGCGGCGTCTTCCAATCAGAACACATGTTCCACCAACTGGTGGATATCATCTCCGATCAGGACTTCTATTCCCCTGTCCATCGCGACATCTTCAAGGCCTTCATCCAGCTGTACGACACTCACCAGCCCATTGACGTGGTCACTGTCGCCAACCAGCTGGCCAAGAACGACACCCTTGGAACCGTAGGCGGTCCGGTCTATCTGGCGGAACTTTCCGACTCCGTCATCAGCGCATCCAATGCTTTGCATCACGCGCAGATAGTGCGCGACAAGTGCATCCTGCGCCAGCTCATCGATATTTCCAGCGGGATTATCTCCAACTGTTTTTCCTCCCGCGATGTAGACGAGGTCCTGGACGAATCGGAAAAGGAAATTTTCCAGATCGCCCAGAGCAAGGAAATGCGCGGTATGCTGGCCAGCGGTCAGCTCGTGCCCAAGGTCTTTGAAGAACTGACAGCCCGGTTCAACAACAAGTCCGTGGTCACCGGCATCCAGACCCACTATCACGACTTTGACGCCATGACCGCCGGGTTGCAGAAATCCGACCTGATCATCATCGCGGGCCGCCCCTCCATGGGCAAGACCGCATTCGCCCTGAACGTGGCCCTGCGGGCTGCGGTCCGGTCCGAATGCCCCACGGCCATATTCTCCCTGGAAATGAGCATGGAGCAGCTCATGACCCGTTTGCTGGCAGTGCAATGCAAGGTGGAACTCAGCAACCTGCGTACCGGCTATCTGGACGATCAGGACTGGCTCAGCCTCCACGAGGGCGGCGATGTGCTCACCCAGGCCCCGATTTTCATCGACGACACCCCGGCCCTGTCCACATTGGAGCTCCAGGCCCGTTGCCGTCGTCTCAAGGCGGAACACAACCTCGGCCTGGTGGTGGTCGACTACCTCCAGCTCATGCGCTCCAGTGCCCGTCCGGACTCCCGCGAACAGGAGATTTCCGATATTTCCCGTCACCTCAAGGCCCTGGCCAAAGAGCTGGACGTGCCGGTCATCGCCCTTTCACAGCTCAACCGCAAGGTGGAAGAACGCACGGACAAACGCCCCATGATGTCGGACCTTCGCGAATCCGGCGCCATCGAACAGGACGCGGATATCATCATCTTTCTCTATCGCGACGCCGCCTACAACAAAAGTGAGGACAATCCGCTCAAAAATCATGCGGAAGTCATCATCGGTAAGCAGCGTAACGGACCCACGGGCCGATGCGAGCTGTTCTTCAAAAAGGAATACACGCTCTTTGAGAACATGGACGCGACAGCCTATCCGTCTGAACTTCCCCAAGGATTTCATCAGGAATCCGACTAACCTCAAGCCCACAATACCATTATGTACTACGACTCAGTAGAAGCCATGGACCGCTCCGCCCTGGAACAGCTTCAGGTTGAACGTCTCAAGGAGACCATCACGAACGCCAAGCACTCTCCCTTCTACGGTGCGCGGCTTGCCGGATTGAACCCGGAAGATTTTCAGACGGTGGCAGACATCACCAAACTTCCCTTCACCACCAAGGACGACTTGCGCAGCCAGTATCCCCACGGGCTCCTGACCCGGTCCCTGGACGATTTCGTGCGCCTGCACGCGTCGAGCGGCACCACGGGCACGCCCACGGCGATCTTCTACACCCGGAAGGATCTGGAGACCTGGGCCGACCTCATGGCCCGCAGCATGCACGCCTGCGGTTGCCGCAAGTCCGACGTATGCCAGAACATGTCCGGATACGGCCTGTTCACCGGCGGCCTCGGCATCCACTACGGGGCCGAACGGCTCGGCATGCTGACCATCCCGGCAGGCGCGGGAAACACCAAACGACAGATCAAGCTCATCCGCGACCACAACGTTTCGGTGCTGCACATCATCCCGTCCTTTGCCCTCTATTTTGCGCAGAAAGTCCAGGAAGCCGGTTTCGACACCAAGGACATGCCCTGGCGCATCGCACTCATCGGCGCGGAACCCCATACCGAGGAGGCCCGCGCCAAGATCGAGGAAATGATGCACATCAAGGCCTACAACTCCTACGGCCTGTCGGAGATGAACGGCCCCGGCGTGGCCTTCGAATGCGTGCACCAAAAGGGCATGCACCTGTGGGAGGACGCCTACATAGCCGAGATCATCGACCCTGAAACCGGCGACCATGTGGCCGAAGGCGAGATCGGCGAATTGGTCATGACCACCCTCACCCGCGAGGGCATGCCCATCATCCGCTACCGCACCCGCGACCTGACCCGCTTCATGCCCGGCAAATGCGAATGCGGCCGCACTCATCGCCGTATCGACCGCATTGCGGGCCGCGCCGACGACATGATGATTCTCAAGGGCGTGAACATCTACCCCATGCAGATCGAACAATGTCTCATGGCCATGCCCGAAGTGGGCCAGAACTACCTCATCGAGCTGGTGCGCGAAGGCGTGTCCGACCAGATGAAGGTCAAGGTCGAGATCAAGGACGAATATTTCGTGGAAGACATGCGCGCCTTGCAGGGGTTGCAGAAACAGATCGCAAAGAACCTGTGCAACGAGATACTGCTCACGCCGCGCGTGGAACTGTGCCAGTCGAACTCCATTCCCAAGTCCGAAGGCAAGGCCGTGAGAGTGGTGGATCGGCGCAACGAGGAATAGCCCATCATGGAATATGTCTGGGCCATACTGCTCATCATCGGACTGGCCTTTTCACAGGTTCTCCAGATCTTCAGCCTGCCTGCAAACTGGGTGGCGCTGGGCTTGGTATCGCTGTGGAAATACGTCTATCCGGAATCCATGGAGTGGAGTTTCATCATAGGCATGGCCGTGGTGGCCGTGGTGGCCGAAGTGCTGGAATTCGGACTTCAGGCGTGGGGGGCCGGACGTTACGGGGCCTCTACCCGCGGCAATGTCGGGGGAATCATCGGAGCCATTGCCGGGGCCATTTTCGGTGCATCCTTCCTCTTTGGGCTGGGCGCACTCATTGGCGCACTGGGCGGAGCCTACCTCGGTTGTCTGGTCGCTGAAATGCCCGGTCGCTCCAAATCCGAAGCCTTTCGTGCCGCCAAGGGCGCGTTCGTTGGCAAGGCACTCGGCTTCACGGTCAAAACCGCCATCGGCGCGGTCATCGTCATCCTGTCCATCCCCAAAGTCTGGCCCTGAACCTCACTTCCCCATGAACACGGACGGCAGCACCCCGGCCGCCTTGTCGTACCCGTACTGAATGAGCGGTGCCGCCTTGTGAAATTCCAGAATTTTGCAGAGATTTTTCGGTATTTCCAGAACATAGTCGGGCGGATAGGCAGCAATTTTCTGCCGTGCAATCGTACCCTGCATGGTCTCGAACGATTGGGCCACTATATCATACGCCCCGATGTTCGCCGTTCCCCTGGGAATGCTCGACCGGACTTTGCCCAAGAAATCCGAAATGGCCTCGGTCAAAGCCGACTTCTCCTCAGGCCCTGCATCCAACGAATCCTCAAGCCCCTCACCGGGAGCCCCACACACGTTGACCGCAATGGTGACATCGGTCTGATCCCTGAAGGTCGGTGCTATGGGCACCGGATTGAGAATGCCGCCATCAACCAAATCCTCTCCCTTGTGTTTGTATGGGGTGAAGAAAAGCGGCAATGATATGGAAGCCCGGATGGCGTCGAACATGGGACCTTCGTCAAACCAGACCTCCTTGGCCCGGGAAATATTCGTGGCCACGGCCGTGAAATCTATGGGCAGATCCTCAATACGGCTGTCACCCACCAGGCTTTTCAGGGTGTTGATGATCTTGCCGCCTTTGAACAGGCCATCCATCCCCATAGACAGGTCGAGCAGCTTGAGCATGTCACTCCGGGTGACGGCCCGGACCCATTTCTCGAATTCATCGAGCTTGCCGATGGCATGGATGCCGCCGACAAGGGCTCCCATGGAAGAACCCGAGATGGACTTAATGGCGTAACCGTTCTCCTCAAGCCAATGGATGACGCCAATATGGGCCAGCCCTCGCGCGCCACCACTGCCAAGGACGAGCGAAACCGTTTTCCGTTTCTTCATGAGACCGCTTCCTTTGATCGTTCCGGTGTCTGCCGAATGGGTCGCAATAGGTGCCCCTGCCCCGCTCACCTGAGAATAACCTACAACATTTTGACTTGCCATACACTACCTTTTGGGCGAACCTTTCTTGCCTTTGCGGGCCGAAAAATAATCAAGAACCTTTTCCCATCGGGTGAGCCAATGACTGCCGATCTTTTCCCTTCCTATCGCGGACACATGGAATACTTCTGCCTCGGTTGCGGCAAGCGATTCCCCACGGACGAGCTGCACTACACCTGCCCAGATTGCGGCGGCGTATTCCTGCTCGACAACCTGCTCTTCGACGAGCTGAAGAAGATACCGGGCGACCAATGGCGCGAAATTTTCGACGGTCGTGCAGCCTCCAAGAAGACCGCCCTGCGCGGCATCTTCCGTTTTTATGAACTCATGGCCCCGGTGCTTGAGGAAGAGGACATCGTCTATCTGGGCGAGGGCAATACGCCCGTGATCGAATCCAGTTCGACGCTCAACGCGGCCACCGGCCTGACCACCGCCTACAAAAACGACGGCCAGAACCCGTCCGCCTCATTCAAGGATCGCGGCATGGCCTGCGGCTTTTCCTATCTTCGTTCCCTGATCCGCCGCCACGGATGGGACCAGATTCTCACGGTTTGCGCCTCTACCGGCGATACGTCGGCCGCGGCCGCGCTCTACGCCTCCTATGTGGGCGGGGCCATCAAATCCGTGGTCATCCTGCCCCACGGCAAGGTCACTGCGGCCCAGCTCGCCCAACCGCTGGGTTCCGGCGCCGTGGTCCTGGAAGTGCCCGGCGTGTTCGACGACTGCATGAAGGTGGTGGAACACCTGGCCGACAACTACCGCGTGGCCCTGCTCAACTCCAAGAACGCCTGGCGCATCCTCGGCCAGGAATCCTACGCCTTTGAGTGCGCCCAATGGTACGACTGGGACCTGAAAGGCAAATGCATCTTCGTTCCCATCGGCAATGCGGGCAATATCACCGCCATCATGGCCGGTTTCCTCAAGCTCTATGACCTGAACATCATCCATGACCTGCCGCGCATCTTCGGCGTCCAGTCCCATCACGCGGACCCGGTCTACCGCTATTACTCCGTAGACAATCCCAAGGAACGCAAATACGCCCCCATGACGGTCAGTGCCTCCGTGGCCCAGGCCGCCATGATCGGCAACCCGGTCTCCTTCCCCCGCGTCAAATACTTCGCCGAGAAGTTCGAAGCGGTGGGCGGCCCGGATGCCTTCCAGGTCATACAGGTGACCGAGCAGCAGATCATGGATTCCATGATCCAGGCCAACATGAACGGCCACATCGCCTGCACTCAGGGCGGCGAATCCTTTGCCGGAGCCAAACGCGCCCTGGAACTTGGCCTGGTCACCAGAGAGGAACTGTGCATCCTGGACTCCACGGCCCACCAGCTCAAGTTCGTGGACTTCCAGAACATGTATTTCAACAACAGCTTCCCGCCCGAGTTCGAAGTCACCCCTGACACAGCCCTTGCCAACAAGCCGGAACTGGTCATTTCGCCCGAGGAAAAGGAAGCCCTCTCCGAAAAAGAGTACACCAGAAAAACCGCAGACAACGTAGTCGCCAAACTCGGCCTGGAAAAAAAATAAACGAATTCAAGCCCCCTGCCCCACCCTCCGCAAAGCGGTAGTAAGAAGTTTAGGAAAAGGGAGGGGATGTGTCTCTTA